>DVLU01000014.1 GCA_018715365.1 Candidatus Ornithomonoglobus intestinigallinarum
ACTACGAACAAAAATCACCCTCGGAGTATGTCTATACGCCGTCGGGCAAGGTTTACAGCGTCGGCTGCGACCGCCGCTGTAAACTGATTTTCGTCCGTTCTGAACGATTTTTTCGGACACCCCCCATGCGCACTCATTTTATATGTCGAGTTTTTTACAGCCCGTTTTGCCTTTTTATTGCTGTATAAAAGGTCTCATCATGGTGTCCCACAGAAATACTTTTACGCTGTCTGTATTCTGCGGCGCGTCGTATTCGTAATCGGCGGATTGCGAAACATTTTTTTCGATAAACACACCTGTCAGCACGCCGTTTTCATCGTATGCGGCCGTGTATACATTTGCAGGCTCAAGCTCCGCCGGCTTTATTATGCTTACTCTTATTTTCCCGCCGTCAATTTCCAGGCTGTAATCATATTGCCCGGACGTTTCGGAGCCTTCGGAAACCGTATAGCCGTCAGCCGTTTCCGTTACGGTAAAGCCGGCGGCGACAAACTGCGAAGGATCGTGCGAATACGTGCCGCCCTTAACGGCTATTTCGGCAGTTGAAGCCTTATCCATTGATATACCGCCCTTAAATATACCGTTTTCAAGAGTAACGCTCCCGGAAGCGTTTCTATAAAGCTGCACGGCGATGGGGTTATCCTCCGACGTATTTACAAATTCCCCGCCGGAAACGTTTATCGCGCCGCCCGACGTAAGATAGAGCACTCCCCTGCCCTTGCCGGAGGAGGTGAACTTTCCGCCGGCAATGCTTATGCTGCCGTTTGATGCGTTATTTACAATATTCCCGGATGATGAAAATTCACCGTCAAGTATCGTAACATCGGCTTCGCCCTCCGTTTTTAAAACGCCGCCGTTTTGAATATTGTTTGAAGCGGTGCAGTCCTTTATTAAAACGTCAAAGTTTGATATGTTAAACGCAAAGCCGTTTGAATTTGTCGCCTCAAACGTTCCGCCTTCAACAGTGAGCAAGGTGCCTCCCTTGCTGCTTGCAAGCAGCGCCTGTCCGCCCGTTACTTTTTCCGCGGATACGGTATCATCGCCGTCCTGTATTTCGGTTACGACCTCATATTTATAGCTGTTCTTTTTATAAGCCGCAAAATCATACACGAACGTTTTTTCCGGATACGGTATAACGCGCTCCGGCTTTTCCGCGGTAAAGCCCATATCATCGGCATAAAAATACGATTCTGTTTTTGTGCCCGATGTGAATTTGATATATTGTATATCCTCGGGATAGCCTACGTTTCCGTCAAGCGGGAAAATATACTGCTTCCAACCGGTGTCACCCTCAGCAAGCTCTGCGTTAAACGACGCTATATCGCCCAGGCTTATGCCTATCGTCTGGGCCGCGCCCGACCCTTTTATTTTGATCGTAAAATATTTTGCGTTCATCGTCGGTACAGTTTCAAGCTCATATTGAACAGAGCCGCCCCACGGTCCGTCGGTTCTGTTATAGCTTATCTTTTTTTCAGTGGTATCGCTGCCTGCATAGTCCTCGACGGTTGCGTTTTCGGTCTTGAAATACGACGTTTCGGCAGGGCCTTTAACCGTGCTCTCTTTTATAAAATCGGTATTGTCAATATCAAAAAACAGCTCCGCGCCCGTCAGCAAGATATTTTGACGGATCGGCGCTGAAGAGGCCGCCGTATATTTTAAGCGACGTCCGGGACGCACTGTTTAATGCAAACACACCGTTATACGTGCCGCCGTTTACCCAGCCGTCAAGCGACGCCGACGCCGTTTTATACGCCGCAATCCCGCTGCCCGCCGCGTTTATCGTGCTTCCCGAAATCGAAAGCGTTGACGCCTCGTCCGCCGTTATCGCCCCGACCTCGGAATCCGTTACCGTAACATATCCCATTGTTGCGGCTATGCCGGTTGTGGTACCGTATATTTTACTGTCTTTTATGTCTATCGTATAATATGAATTTGCGCTTGCAACGCCGTTTTTAGCGCCTTTTGTTTCTATATTTTCAAGCAGCAGCTTTGACGGCGTTTTCGCCATGGTTTTTACGGCATAGTTTCCCGTTCCGTTTATGACGCCGTTTTTTATTGCAGCATCACATTCCTTGTTTTGGAAATTGAAGCCGTCATTATCTACGATGACCTCTGCGCCGTTCAGGTCAAGGTCAAGATGCGTGCTTACATTTCCGCGTATCTGAAGCTGAAGCTCGGAACAGTCAAACGTTTCAACTCCGTCGGCAACCTTATATGTGCCGCCGTTTGTGACAGCCGCCTGCAGCTCCTCCGGCGTGCTTATTTGTACCGGCTCCTCCTCCGCAGCAAGGGCGCTCAGCGGCGCAAAAGCCGATATGCCGATTGCCAGCGAAACAAGCATCGAAATGCACTTTCTCATAAAATTCCTCCTTTTTCGACTTGTCGTTCTCCGTTCTGAGAGCATAATAATGCCTTTTTGTAAAAATATTATAGCTTAACCGGACGAAAAAAAAAACATGAGGTAATCTTTATTTGACCGTGTTTTTTATTTTCAAAAGAAAAAACACCGCATACGCGGCGTTTTGTTTGCCCGCAATGCGATGTTTTTTTTATTTATTATATTATTGCTTTATGCTTTACAGCTCATTCGTTCCGACGGCTTCGGCAAGCGCGTTAAACAGATTTCTGTCAATATCCGTTGCCGCAAGCTCACAGAGGAATGCGGCGGCGTTTTTCGTTTGTTTCAGCTTATTGAAGATCTCTTCCTTCTGCGCGTTTGCCCACTGGGCTCTGAGCAGGATATTAAACACATTATCGTAAACGGAATTAAGTGCCGTTGTTGTTTCGATGCTCACCAAAACATCGCCGTTTACTTTTTCAAGCTCTATAATAAGTGAATTATTTTTATAGCTTTTTGCAAATTCCTTTTTCTTTCCGTTTTCGGTCACGCTTATGTTTTGGCTGTCCGAAAGCTGCCTGAACACAAGCTTGTATTTTCTGTCTTTTATTTTAAGCTCATCGCTGCCCTGCGGAGCGCCTATAGCGAAACGGACCGTGCCGCCGAAGGAAAGCGAAAATTTTGTTTTTACGCATACGCCGTTTTCGTAGTCTGTTGAGCAGCCGTCATCCTCATACAGCTCAAAGGTATTATCGGCGCACGGGAAAATATGAAGCTCGAGCCGCGACGGGTTGTTTGTCAAATTACGGACACCGTCCCCGTCAAGCGGAATTATCCCGCCCGCGCGTACAAGCACGGGGATCGCGGACTGCTGCCTGTACATTTTGTACGTCCCGCCGCCGTAGCAATCGCCGCTGAAAAAGTCGAACCACATGCCTTCGGGGAGATATGTGTTTACGTTTCCCATGCACGTTACGCCGTCGCCCTTTGACGTTATCGGCGACACTATCATTTCGCTGCCGAAATAATACTCATTGCGGTTTACATTGTATGCGCCGTCGTTTTCGCTTTCGTAATAAAGCGGCTCGATAAGCGGCAGCGATTCGGAATACGCTCTGTAATTCATCGTATAAAGATACGGTATAAGTGCATGCCTAAGCCTTAAAAAGCTGCCGATAACGTCCTCCGCAAGCTTATTATACTGCCACGGTTCCTTTGACTGGAAATCATTGCACATGCTGTGCAGGCGCATTATCGGCGAAAAAACTCCGAACTGCACCCAGCGCACCGCCATTTCATCATCGCGGTAACCGAACATATGCCCGCCTATATCATGGCTCCACCAGCCGTAGCCGATATTTGACGCCGCCGATGTAAAATACGGCTGAAAATCAAGCGAAGCCCACGTTGCATACGTGTCGCCCGAAAATCCTACGGGGTACCTGTGGCTGCCCGGCCCGGAATATCTCGAAAAAATCATCGGCCGCACATTCCTATTTTTCATATCGACAAAGTGGAAGTGATTCAGCATCCACAGCGGGTCAAGCCCCGGCGTGCCCGTTGTGTTCCCCTGCTGCCAATCCATCCACCAAAATGCAACGCCGTCCTTCTCCATCGGATGAAGCAAAATGTCAAAATATTTTTCGACAAATTCGGGATCCGTTATATCAAACTCAACCGGTTCTCCGTTTTTAACGTTCATGCTCTCGGCCATTTTTTCGTATGCGTCCTCATGCGCCGCTACTCCCTCTGCCGGATGAAGGTTCAGCGTGGCCTTTAAGCCGTGCTCGTTAAGGAAACCGAGAAATGCGCGGTGATCGGGAAACAGCTCCCTGTTCCACGAAAAGCCGGTCCAGCCGGAGCCGTATTCCGGCTTAATATCGGTATAATGCCAGTCCATATCGATAACGGCAACGGAAAACGGCAGGCTTTCGCGCTCAAACCGCAGCATAAGCTGCTCGTATTCCTCCTGTGTGTACTTATAAAAGCGGCTCCACCAGTTGCCGAGGGCATACCGCGGGATCATCGGCGTTCTGCCGGTTAGCTTGCAGAAGTCCTTAAGCGCGGCCTTGTAATCCTTTCGATAGGCAAAAAGATACATATCGGAGCCGAAGCTTTTCCGCAAGTCCACCCAGCCGTCGTCGGCTATGATGAGCGAACGGCTGTCGTCAAGCACTGTCATTGTGCACGGCGACATTATGCCGTTTTCAAGCTCACACTCGCCGTCAACGGTATCAAGCGTGCGCGCCGTACCCTTGAGATTAAATTCATCGTCGCCGAAATGCCACTCGTAACGTCCCGAGCTTTTAAATTTGGCGCTCAGGCTGTTTTTTGTGAACTCGCCGCCGTAATATGTAAGCTCTATTTCGGAGGTCGATATTTTAAGGGCGCCGTTTTTATGCGAAACACCGAATTCCGGCACATCAAAGCGGCGGTTTATGACGGTCTGCGTTGCGCCGTCCTCAAAATAGCCGTCTTTGTTGTATTCCATTCTGATAAGCCGCGGCGTGAGCACGGTGAATCTGTAATCGCTGCCGCGCACCTCCGCGGATCTATCGCATACGGGCGTTGTTTTATAAATATATTTACTGTTTATTCTCCCCATTTGTTTCCTCCGTTCTAATCGCTTATCCAAAACAACCTTGCGCAGTTGTAATCCTTCATAACAATATCGAGCGTGCCGTCTTTAAATCTGAAATCCGTGCTGAGCGACAGCGGATATATAAGCTTTACGTTTTTTCCGAGGTCCTTGTCTATATCAAGCGTAACAAGCATTTCCCCGCTGTTTATTTTCCAGACCGCCATAAGCGTTCCGCCGTCTGTTTTAAGCCCCGCCGCCATCGCCCCGCTTTCGCCGATTTTTAAAGGCTTTGTTATATATACGGGGCTGCTTGACGATAAGTCCGCCCTGTATTTTTTATATACCGATACGGCTTCGGCTATGAGCGCGGCGTTTTTGCTGTCGCATTTATCGATATGCCCCGATAAAACCATGACTCCGAGCATTGAATTTATCATATTAAAGACGGTTTCCTCGCAGCTTCCGTTTATTATTATGCCGTCGATATCCTTTTCCCTGTCCTCGTATTTCAACGGGTACGGATATGACCAGAACCCGCAGCGCTCCGGCGGTATGCAGGACAGCGCGCCTGCGATTATCGACGGGTTGTTGTAATAATATTCCTGGTCGGACACGCTTTGAAGGTCTGTGTGCCTTAGGAAATAAAAGTCGGCGCGCATTGCTCCGCTTGAGCAGCTCTCTATTATGAGTTCGGGAAATTTCTCGCGCAGCTCGTCAATAAACGACAAAAACGCCGCCCTGTGACGCGCATATCCTTCGCTTAAGCTGTCGCCGCCGTCGCATCCGACCGTTAAATTATGGTTGTAATCATTTTTTATGTATCGGACGCCGAGCTCATAAAGGCGCTCAACAGCGCGCATCGTATATTCCCTTACTTTTTCCTTTCTGAAATCGAGAAACGCGCGGCTGCCGCCGACAATTACGCCGTTTCTTGTGAGCAGGCAATCGTTAAGCTCCTTATATACATCCGACTCCGAGGAGCACGACTCCATTTCAAGCCATACTCCCGGTATCATATTCCGGCGCTTTATGCAGTCTGTTATCCCTTTGAACCCGAGCGGCTCAAAGCGGCTGTCGCACGGCGTCCAGTCGCCCAGGTGATCGCCGGCGCGGCCGGATTCGTACCAGCCGTCGTCTATGCAGAAAACCTCGCAGCCCGCATCCGCGGCGGCGTCTATAAGCGGCAGCAGCTTGGCGTAATCGGGATTTGCCCAAAGGCAGTTCATATAGTCGTTAAATATGACCATCGGCGATACCGCCCGCTTCGACCACCTCTCTCGCTTAAAATCGTTAAGCAGCCTTACGGCGTCGCTCAAGCCGCCGCTCACGCAGCCGCTGATCGTTTCTCCCGATATATATTCATCGCCCGGCTTTAATATTTTCTGCCAGCCGTCGTTGCAGATAAATGCGGAATTTGCTTCAACGTAAAGCGAACCCTCGGATATGCCTATTTCAAAATACCAGCCCGACAGCGGCTCAGTTTCAAAAAAATGCGTTACGCCCTTTTTATTGTCCTTTATCATTATCATCGGATAATATTCCGACGTCGTTTGGCTGCCGTTAAACGATATTTTCGCGGCCGACGTATTCAGGTGGTTTGACGCGTCATATATGCCAAGCCCGCGGCACGTATATTCCTGCCACTGCATCTCGCCCTGCCAGCCGCATTTGCAGATATATATCGCGTAGCGGCCGTTGTCGTACTCGCCTATATCGGAAATAAGCGCCGAACCGACATGGACGAGCACAACGTCGCCGTTTGATATATTCCGCACATATGTGCGCTCAACCTCAACTCCGTTTTCTTTTGTATGTTTATGCTCTGCGCTTATCTTCTCATTGCCGTTCCCGATGCCGGGGAACGATGCAAGCGCCCAGTTTGTAAAATCCCCTTCGGCCTTTACCGTAAAGCGGGGCTTTTCTTTTAATGCTTCGCTCATAACAATACCTCCCGCAAAAACACGGCAGTATTTTTGCTATTTTATATTCATATGCGTTTTTGAATAGATATTTCTGTATTTTGTCGGCGTTGTGTTTTCATGATACTTAAAGTAATTCACAAACGCCGTGCAGTCGGAAAAGCCGAGCATGGCGGCAATTTCCGAAACGTTCAAATTCGTATTGCACAAAAGGTCCTTCGCCCTGCTTATAAGAAACTGGTTTATTATTCCCTTGAGCGTTGAACCGTAGCTTTTTTTCATAAGCTTTGATATATATTCGGGGTTGAATCTGAAATGCTCCGCCACCTTATTTACCGTAAGCTTTGCATCGACGTTCACCCTCACCCATTCGTAAATATCGTCGCTTGTTTTCTG
This sequence comes from Candidatus Ornithomonoglobus intestinigallinarum, assembly GCA_018715365.1. Classification (GTDB taxonomy): domain Bacteria; phylum Bacillota; class Clostridia; order UBA1381; family UBA1381; genus Ornithomonoglobus_A; species Ornithomonoglobus_A intestinigallinarum. Next base: position 7,235 of record DVLU01000014.1, read on the forward strand.
GCTGCTGCCCATGCGCTTGTCCTCGACGATTATCTGAGCGACTATATATGAAATGTACGCGTCAAGTATATACTGAGGATATATGCTCCGCGGCAGGCTGCTCAAATGATTAAGCTCCTTGAAAATATATGAGCTGCCGAAATGCTCCATAAAAAACGGCATATTAAGATCCACCTCGTCGGCATGGAAATGTATCCAGTAAAAGCTTGTGTTTGACGTACTCTTTTTAAAGCCCTTGTGCATAACGCCCGGCGACAGTATCATAAGATTTTTCCGCCGCGCCGTAAGAAAAACATCACCCTCGCATATGTTCACCTCTCCGTTTACAACGTAGATTATCTCGTATGTCTTTTCTGTTTTTTCGGGATGGATCCATTCTCCGTTAAACTCGAACAGACCCATTCCCGCGAAACGCAAATCGAACATATTGTACCCCGTTTTTTCTCTCCGTTAAATTTTATGGCATGAATATATTTACAATAACTTTATCCACGCTTCCGTTTCCGAATCGCGGCGCCACGTTTTTCCCGACGACGCGTAATCGGTCACTTTTATTTTTTCCTCTCCAGTGTCTATTATGCCCTGCACCATAGACTTAAAAAGCTTATCCGTTTTTGCAAATATCATCTCCTCTTTCGGTCCGCTTATCGCCGTCCCCGTTTTTCCGAGGCGCGCGTCGCGCGCAAGCACAAGCGGTCCGCGCATAAATGAAATATAATTATCGTTTTCGCTCCTTAAGGCGCGTATACTCATATCAAGCTCAAGCTCGATAACATCGCCGCCGTTCCATATGCGGTCGATTGTTACGGCGCCGTTTTCGGCGGGAATATATAGCTCTTCTTTGTTTACCGCCAATGAAAAGCCTTTTGCCCAATACGGTATGCGAAGCTGTATTTTAAAGCGTTCGGATTCCTTAAGCTCCGTTTTTATCGTTATTTTCCCTTCCGACGGATATTCCGTTCCCGTTTTGAATACAACGTCTTTGCCGTTTTTGCAAAAGCATGCTTCTCCTGGCAGATACAGCATAAACGCCCAGCCGCCGTTCGTCTGCATGACGCCCGATTGCGGGACAAGGCCTATTCCCGCCGCGCCTATTGCTATGCAGCAGCCGCAGTAGGATGTGTTGTTTTGCATTGCCTTAAAGCCGCCGACGGCTCTGCCGCGTATACCGGCCCTTATTGGGCTGTAGCTGTCAAAAAGCTGCGGCCTGTGCGTTTTATGGTACGTATCGTAAACGTCCCTGTAATACGGCTCGTCAAACGTCGCTTCGCTGCCGCAAAGGCTTTCCTCCGTGTTTACCGCGCCGTAGAGCGCGTTAAACGCCGAGCGTTCTATTTCATCGGCATATTTTGTATCTCCCGTAAGCTTCAGGAGCTTAAAGCAAAGCTTCATCCATGTTACCGTAACGCACGTTTCCTGCATAAGCCCGTTTCTGTCATCCGACGTCTGCATCACGCGCGCATTGTCAAAAAGCTCGTGGCTGCACCCTGCCGAACCGATTATCGTTATTTCGGTTTCTATAAGCTTATCGGCAAAGCGTATTGCCGTATCGCGCTTTTTTTCATCGCCGGTTGCTTTATAATACTCGATAACACCCTCAAAGCACGACATGAGTTCGTATGCTTTCGTCACGGGGTATTCAAACGGCGCAAGCTCGTTTTCGTATGCGGCTTTAAATATATCAAAGCCCTTTGCGCCGCCGTTTTCTATTATATAATCCGCAAAATCGATATAGCGCTTTTCGCCCGTCAGATTATACATTAAAACGGCCGGTTCAAGTATTGATGATGAATTTATGCCGCCCCATATTTCGGAGGTGTCGGTTATGTTTATTTTGTCTCGGCCTATGCGTGAAATTATATAATCCAAATGCGCCTTTGCCGCGCTCACGGCACGGCTTTTAAGCTCCTCGCCGGCGCAAATGCCTATAAAATGTATAAGCCCCAGCAGCACGTATTTCCTGCTCCACATATCCCAGCCGTGAAATTCCCTTTCGGCGCTGTACGTTGCTATTCTGCCGTACCCGTCGGCGCACAAAATAAGCTCCCGCACCGATTCGGATAAGATATTGTAAAGCTCCTCATCCTTTGTGTATTCGTAAACGATGCACGCGCCGCGCATAAGCTTGCCCCAGTATTCGCCGCGCCAGCCGTTGTCGGCGTCATCGGGAAAGGATTTAAACTGTTCCGTTACAAGCTTCCACAGTTCCCTGTCTTTCAGCTGCACGTGCTCCGCATATTTTATCATTTCATCGGCTATGCCCGTAAGCTTAAGGCTGCGGCACGGCGTGAGCGCGTCTGTTATTTTCTTCATCGGCGCACCTCCTTACGCTGTTGTAAGCCATATAAGCATATCGGATTCTCCCCTGTTTGCATGGCAGCAATAAGGGATAAGCTTTATGGGTGCGGGTTCTGTTTTAAGCTTATCGAGAGGCGTGTATAAATTATCCGACTCCGCTTTGCGCATCCCCTCGGCCGTTAAAACGTTAAACCCGATTTTTTCGCAGTATTCCGAGGTTATCCGCCCGCCGCGCTTTACGGAAAGCGAATAAACGTCGTCGTTGTCCACGCCCTCCGCACAGTATACCACGGGCCCGAAGCATACAGCCGCAGCGCCGCGGTCATCGCGCACCCTGCTGTTTGCCGCAACAAGCACCGGCTTCATTTCAAGCTCTATGTTTATATCACGCGCATTTTTAAATACCATATATCCGTTTTGCTCGGTGTAAGACGTGTCAGACGTTATTTTGCCACACCAATACGGTATGCGCACTCTCAGCTCTTCTATGTTTTCCGTTTGTATGCGCATTTTGCCGCTTAACGGGTAGTCGGTGTCAAGGCGTATTTTGCTGCCGTTATACTCCGCTTCGCTTGCCATAAACTGGTTTACTATAAACGCACCGCCGTCAACCGCATACGCAAGGCGCTGGATTGTTGCAAGCGTCCTGTTTATATTCGGAGGACAGCACGAGCACTCGAAAACCTCGGCCCTTTGCGTTATCGGTATATGCTGCTCTATTGTTGTGCTTCTGTTTCTGCCGCGCTTGTGAGTATCGACGGCAAGCGGGTTTTCATAAAAGAAGCTTTTCCCGTCGAGAGATATGCCGTCAAGCATGCAATTATACATTGCGCGCTCTATAACGTCGGCATATTCCGCCTTATTTTCGGCTTCGAGCATACGCTCGGCAAACATGATAAGGGCAATGGACGCGCACGTTTCGGAATATGCCGTTTCGTTCGGCAGGTCATACGGTATCGTAAACGCCTCGCCCATATACGTTGAGCCCACGCCGCCCGTTATGTACATTTTATGATTTATTATATCGGCGATGATTTTTTTGCATACCTCCGCCATTTTGCCGTCGCCCGTTTCCGCCGCGTAATCTATCATACCGCAGTAAAGGTAAAGCGCCCTTACGGCATGGCCCTCCGCCGTTTCCATATCGTATACCGAAGCATGGTCCTGGCAGTAATATGCCGTTGCGCTTTCGGCGCACCACCAGTCCTTATCGTTTTTGCCGCGCTCCTTTAAGAAAAAGCCGGCAAGCTCCAGATACTTTTTATTTTTCGTACACCTGTAAAGGCGTATAAGCGCCATTTCTATTTCTTCATGACCGGGCGTTGCAAATGCGGCGCACCGTTTTTCTTTAAATATATCGTAAATAAGATCGGCATATTTTATCATACAGTCAAGAAGCTTTCGTTTGCCCAGCGCTTCGTAATACGCGACGGCGGCTTCCATAAGATGGCCGGCGCAGTAAAGCTCATGGGCGTTTCGTTCTGTAAAACGCTTTTCGCCGCTTACCGTAAAATAAATATTAAAATAACCGTCGTCCCATTGGTTTTCGGCTATCTTGTCGATGATATCATCGACTCCCGCTTCAAGTTCCTTATCCTCCGAAACGGTTAATATATACGCCGCCGCTTCTATCCATTTTGCCACATCGGAATCCCAGTAATAATGGGGTTCGTTCGGCATTCCTTTTTTCCAGTCACAGCCAAACGCCGCTATCCTGCCCGTATCGGTGAATCTTTTCCTGACGGAATTCATCGATACATGCCTGTTAAGCTCCTGCTTTGCTTTCCAGAAGCCGTCGTTTAGCCTAACATTGCTGAATTTAATACTTTTCATTCAATTGCACCTGCTTGCTGCTTCCTTTCCGTATATTTTACAAGCTCGCGGCAAAGCAGCAGGTACGTACCCACCGCATAATCGTTTGACGCATTCCTGTCAACCGGTCCCGGGCTTGCCGCAACAACCTGAACATAGCCTATCTTGCCGCTCTCAAGCATTGCCTCCCCGCTTAACCATTTAAAACCGCGCAGCACCGGCTCAAGATATTCATCATCGAGCAGGCCGAGATTTATGCCGAGCATATATGCGTATAAAATAAGCACGGTACCGCTTGTTTCGGGAGTATCGTATTCCTCCGGATCGATTATACTCGTTCTCCATGCGCCGTCGCTCTGCTGCCACGGACGGAGCGCCTTTGCCATGTCTTTAAATATCCTCAGATATTCATCGTAATATTTATTTGTTTTCGGCAAAACCTCAAGCGTTCTTGCTATACCCGCTATTACCCAGCCGTTGCCGCGCCCCCAGAAGATTTTCTTGCCGGAGGCGGTTCTTGCTTTATCGGGCAGATAATTTTCATCGCGGTACCAAAGATGCTCCGCACAGTCGTAAAGCCCGCGTTCCTCCTTTGTGTTTATAAACAGCGCGTGGACTTTTTCAAAATATCTGCTGTCGTTAAGCTTTATGCCCATCATGTTATAATACGGCAGCGCCATATAGATCGTGTCCACCCACCACCAGTAGTCGTTGTTTTTATCGTTAAGGACGATTTCCATACCGCGTATCATATTTTCCATCGTGCCCGACGACGGATCGAGCTCCATAAGCTTCAGATAGCTCTGTCCGCATATTTTATAGTCGGCGTTTTTGTAAGCCCAGTCGGAGCCGTCATCGTGAAACGACCAGTTGTTTTTATTTGCCCAGCCGAGCGCATAATCGTAATATTCCTTTTTTGACGTTGTTTCATACGCCGCAAGGCAGCCTATCATATACGCGCCGCGCTCCCACGAGCAGTCGCCGTATTCGGGGTTTTCCGATATGTGAAAATCATTTGCCCTCTGCATAAGCTTTTTTATTTCGTTTGATGTCATCATTTTTGTTCTCCTGCTGCAATATGCACTTATTTCTGCCGCCGAAAAATGGGGCTGCCGCAAATACGCAGCCCCATTTCCGATACAGCTTATTCGCTCATATACCTGTCATATGCGGCCTGCTGTATTTCCGTAGCCTCCTGAAGCCCAAGCCTGTCAAGCTCGGCAAGGTAGCTGTCAAAGGTGGACGATACATCCTCCGAACCGAATACCCATTGCTGGCAGCGTTCGCTTCTGAACGTATCGACATTGGTCATTATCTCGTTAAAGCGCTTGTATTCTTCGTCCGTATAGCTGAGTCCGGGGAAACGCGTTGTGAGGTAGCCGTTGTTTATATACATATCCGAACCTGCTTTTGCGTCCTCGTTAAGCCATTGTCTTTCGTATTCAAAATCCTGCTCGTATACAAGGCTGCAGGCGCCCATTTCGGTAAGTATCTGTATTGCCGTCTTGTCGCCGTTTACAACAAAGTCCTTGAATATCGGCTTGCCGTCAACAAGATCGTACGTTTCGCCTTCTATACCGAAGTTCATAAGCCTGCTGCCCTCCTCCGAGAAGAGGAAATCGAGAAGCTTTATGGCAACGTCCTTCTTTTCGGAATTTGCCGCTATGGCAACGCCCTGCGTTATTGCAACGTCGCGTCTTGTATATTCTATATTGCCTTCATTGGGCGGTGCGAACGCAACAAGCCTGAAGCCCGGAACGGTTTCGGCAAGTATGTCGTTAAACTGGGCGGTGCTTCCGAACCAGTCGTGGATAACGCCGGCCGTATTGTTGCCGAAGAGCTGGTCTCTCGATTTTGCTCCGCGTGTGTATATCTCCTGATCTATAAGCCCCTCCGCATACCATTTTGCGATATTTTCGTATGCCGTCTTAAACTCGGGGCGCGCAGGTCCGTAATATACCTGTCCGTTTTCATCAACCGTCCATTCGGGTGTTGCGTTGAATATAAAATCAAGGTCGTCAACTGTGCCGAAACGCGATATATAAGGTATTTCGTCCGCCTGTCCGTTTCCGTTCGGGTCCTGTGTCTTAAACGCCTTTAATACCTCATAAAATTCCTCGGCGTTTGTCGGCGCTTCAAGACCGAGCGCATCGAGCCAATCCTGACGTATCATCCAGCCCTGCGAAACGGTGTCGGGGTTTACGCCGCACATATAATACATATGTCCGTCATAATTTGTGATAAACGATTTTATCTCTTTTCTTTCTATCTGCTTCTGCAAATTCGGAGTTTCATCGCTTATAAGCTCGTCTATCGGAGCAAAAGCGCCGTCCGGTCCGTACTCGTTCGCATAAGTTTTCATCGTTGTGCTGAAAACAAGATCGGGGATCTCGCCCGACATAAGCATTGTATTCATTGCGGTATCGGCGTCGCTGTTTGACGTTGACGATACCGTTTTAATGCTTACGTTTGTAAGCTCTTTTATTTTCTGCCACACCTCGGTGTCATCGAGGCGCGTATCTGTTATGGCAAACAGTGTAAGCTCCGTGGGCTCCTCGGTTATAAGATACGGCGAATCGCCGCCCGACGTTTCGGCCGTTTCGGTTTCACCGCCGCCCGTACCGCATGAAGCAAGCATTGTAAGCATCAATGCGGCAGCTGTAATTTTAAAATATTTTTTCATTTAACTGTCCTCCTGAATTATCCTGTATATGCGGAGCCTGTGCTTGTATATTCCGCGCAGCCGTATACGGGCATAAGCTTATCGTTCCAAAGCATCAGCTTAACCGTTTTGTTTTCCGCATTTTCGATTTCCGTTTCAACGGCAAGCGCCGTTCTTTCCGTTACGTCTTTTTTGCAGCTTTCAAGCCGCACAAGCCTTCCGTCCTCGTAAACGGCAAGATAAAGCGTAAGCGCGCCGCCGCCGTCAGCCGACGCTTCGGCGCGTATTGTTCCGTCCGTGAGCTTATCTGCCGCAGCGCCGTCCGAAAACAGGCACATCCGCGTTTCCGGCGCGTTTATATAATAATATTCGATTATTTTGCCGTCCTTTGACGTTAAAATAATAACATCGCCCGACAAAAGCAGCCCGCCGGCCTGTTTGCCGTTTACACCTGTGCATATATCCAAATCGGCGGCCGTAACAAGCACCGATTTCAGCATATCGGCAGTCATAGGCTTTTTAAGCATAACGCTCCGCGAAGCTTTGTCAACGGATACGTTTCTGTCGTAGCATCTCAGGCTCACCGAATCATTGCCCGACGGCACATATGAGCCGTCGTAGCAGATAAAGTCCTTTATGACAACGTCAATATCCGACACGCCTTCACATTCGCTCATATCGGCGCTGAACTGCGTCCACCTGTTTTGGAATATATAATTTTCATATCCCGGATAAAATACATTACCGTTTATTATAACGCGCGTTTCGTCCGCCTTGTAATGCTCCTCCGCAACTATATGAAACCATTCGCCGTCGCGGGCCGTAAGTCCGGTGTCAACGCCGTTTACATATATTTTTCCGTTTTTAAAGCTTACAAATTCAATTACCGTAAGCCATTCCACTTTCGAGGGATGCGCCGCGACGTACGATTCAAGCTTTACCTTGGGCACATCCGCATCGTATCTGAACGAAAATTCAGCCGTCCTGACCTTTCCTTCTCCGTTTACTCCGCCGTCAAAGAACGGCAGCTTAAAGCCCGGATCGGCCTCCTCCGGCGAAACGCCCGAAGCGGAAGCTTTGTATGCAATATCGTTTTCCGCAGCGCCGCTGCCGGCCGGTATCTCCGAGAGAGTGTAGCCGTGCCCGGAAAGCCCTTCGGAATTTGAGAGAGTATATTGGATTTTTGCTTTTTGCTGCGGCCATTGGTCAATGGCGGACGTATCTATTCCGTCAAGGCTTCCGCTTTCGCCTATGAGAGAGAGCTCCGCCGTTATGCTTGCATTTATATTTTCGTTTTCCGTTTGGTTTTCGGCGGCTTTTACGTTTACGGCAAAATCAAGCTTTGTTACGCCCGTGTTCGGCGTATTTTCAAACTGCGGCGACGACGGCAGGCTTTTTGCTTCGACAGCCGAAAGAGACGAGGTTTCGCCCTTGTCGGCAGACGCCGTCAAGCGCACAAGCAGCCGCTTGCCGTTCTGCGAAATTATTGCCGTATTGTTGTCAACAATCTCGATATCGCCGCGCGTGTGCATATACCAATGCAGCTCGGAGCCGCCTTTTAACGTAAGCTCGTCGCGGATTGTGAGAGTCCGTTTTTCATCGCTCAGGCGGTAACCGCGCACATAGCTTTTTGCCTTGCCCGCATACGCGGACGACAGGTCAACCGTCGAATAAACTCCTCCGTCTGCGGTCTGCTTCGGCTCCTCCGCCTTTGCGAACGCGTCGCGGTTTGTTTCAAGTCCGCCGTCGGGATTTATTACAAGCACGTTATGCCCCTCGCCCTTGCGGCGGTAAAAATAATATGAATCAAATCCTGCCTGTATGGCGGGATTATCGCTGTTTGCAAGATAGCTGAGCGGCTCTGTGCCGAGGTCTATCGCCCAGCGTTCGCCTCCGAGGCAAAATACGAACGTTCCGGGATCGACATGGTCATGGGCGTTTTTCGAATTTCCTCCGTGGAACGACACCCACGCCGCGTCCCTATCCCAGCCGCTTCGCATGGAAACAAGCTCCGTTTCTCCGAAGTAGCTATCCGTATTGTCCCAGAGCGCGCTCTTGTCTCCTTCAAGACCCGCCGGACACCATATAATATCCATAACGCCGGGGCGTATATTGTTTTCCTTTATATACGCAATGCAATATTTTGCAAGCGCCGTATCGTTATACAGGTCCGAAATGTAAAACTGACCGTCGCTGTATATTACCGTTTCGTCGGCGTCGTGGTAATTATTCGGCAGCCCGTCCGGGCCGGTTATCTGCGCCTGAAACCTTCCGAGCTTATCAAGCCCCATAAAATCACTTCCGAAGGTTTCGTTCATTACGCTTTCATAGCCGCTCATAAAGCGCGACAAATGCTTAAGCATATAGCTCCAGTAATCGGTGCCCTCATACCATGCGCCGTCCGGCGCTATGCGGTACCACGGGCTTTCTATGGAGCGGAGCGCATAGCTGAGCGCCCGCATGGCGGTATCCGTTTTATACTCGCCCGATGCAAGCGCCCAGAGCGCAATGCCGCCGTTGCAGACGATACCCCAGTTTGTTTCGGTATCTGTCCAGAAGCTGTCAAAGTCGGCCCTGCCTTCATACGCGGCAAGAGCCGGTTCGAGCGCGCGCTGTTCAACACGCCTTAACACAAGGCTCCGCTCGCTGTCGTCCATGGCGTTATAGAGCCAGTCATAGCCTATTGCCGCGGCCGCGGCAAGCGTTGCGGTGTCAAGAAAATGCTCCGGATTCCAGTCCGGGAAACCGCATATTGCCATAAGCTCCTCAATGCCGCGCTCCGCGTATTTTTCATCATGTGTTATGTTATACGCAAAGCCGAGGTGCTCAAGCCTTGAAAGCGCGGCATTTGCGGAATCGAGCAGCCTGCCGTTTGTTATAATATACTCCGCGGGGGCTTCGGATAATATCGACTGTGCCGTAAAGAGCACATACGAATATAGATCGGACTTTGTGGGGTCGGTTTTTATTTCGGCTGCCAGACGCGAAAAGTCTTCCGCGTCGGCAATGAGCCGAGGATGGAGAGAGCCGTTCTTTGTTGCGCTCATAAACTGCGTTTTGAGAGCGTCGGCAGTTTTCCGCTCAAAGAACAGCCAGAGATTGGCCTCCTTCAGCTCATCATAATCCGAGGTGTTTTTTCCCGCCAGAAACATTCCGTGCCCATCGTTTGAAAAGCCCCCGCCGTATACGCGCTCGCCGTATTCCGATACGGGCAGATATGCCGTTTCGCCGGAAAACTCCGGAGCGGCGGCAAGCTCAAAGTTCCCCTTCGGCGACGTCATTGTATTGCTGCCGATCTGCATTCCCGTTCCTCCGCTTATCGACACGGAGCTGCCGGAGACGGTGACGTCAACGTTAAAAAGCGACTCAAAATCCGTTTCCGATATAAGAGGCGTTTCTCCTCTCATTATAACAGGTTCGTCAAGCGCTTCTCTGCCCGCACCGAAATACGCGGTGCCGGACATATACTGCACGGCCCTTGCGCCGTTTAAAACGGCGGGGGCGTCAGCTGCCGCGCCTGCGTTCAAACCGGGAATACATATCATCGCCGCGGCAAGAGCGGCACATAAAATTCTGCCCAAAATCATCACTTCGCTTCTGCACTCACATAAGGTTTCATGTTTTCATCCCAAAGCATCGCTTTGACGCTTACATTTTCGCTGTCCGAAAGCGTTAAAGCGGCGCTTATTGTTTTATCCCCCGTTATGTCGTTTTCCGTTACGTAATCAACTCCGGCAAGCGCGCCGCTCTCATCGTATGCGGCAAGCGCAAATACGGCGTTCTTTGCCGCATCGCCCGCGGGAACGTGCATGTCAACGGACGCAGTAACGTTTGCGCCGTCTTTGTTTATCGCGATTTCGCCTACTTTAAACTCGTCCTCCGTCTGCTCCGATACGACCGTATAATACGCGTGTACCTTGCCGTTTAGCGATGTCAGCACAAGCACGTTTCCGGGGTCTACCCAGTCGGCGGATTCTGCCGAATATGTGTTATCCGTATATATTACCGCATCGGCATTGCCGAAATCCACGTTTTCAACAAACGTGCCGAGGTCCGTGTCGGCAGGCACCGTTACAGTTCCCGCTGCCTTATCGATTTCGTAAACGTCCGATGCAAGCTCCGCGATATTGTCCTCCGACTCCATATAAGTGCCGTAATACGTTATTGTATCGTCAACATAAACGTGGCCGTTTCTCAATATACCGGCGGCGTCATCACCGAGCTTGCTGTATACGGGCTGTATCTGGAACCATTCAAATGACGTTATATCAAACGAATCCTTCCAAAACGCATCACTCATTGCAAGCCAGCCCTTTTCCACAACCTTTTCGTTATTGAAATACAAGTCGTATTTGCCCTCGCCGGGATATACCGTTATCGCGATTCTGTACCACTGCTTTTGCTTAAACGTATCGGGATATGCCTTTGTTCCGCCGAACGTTATTGTCCCGTCCTTTGCAAACGCAACAGGCTCCTGATATCCCTTATCCGCCGTACCCGTGTAATTTGATCTCGTTATAAATTTAACCGCGTCGAAATCGCCCTCCATCGCAATCGAGAATTCGGCTGTGAACGATTCGGCCGAGTACGGGAATTCATACGCCATAAAGTTATATCTGTTTGCGAGCTCCGCATTTCCCGGAGCGTTTTCGGTATACATATCAAACGAATAATTATTATCCGCCTTGCCGTAAATGCCGGTATCAACGGTTTTCCCCGCATATGTTTCTTCTCCGAACATCGTGTACGTTGATTCGGCGCCAAACTGGTCTTCGTTTATTATTCTGCTTTCATCGGTAGCGTATATATGGAGATATTCGAGCGTTTTTCCGTCGGGTGATTTTATAACCACAACGTTCCCGTCCTCAACAACGCCGCTGTTCTTTATTTTGTTTGACGAAAGCGACTCCAGCATATACATCTCGCAGTCCGTGTCAATCGCGCCGAAAATATCGGTAACGGTTGTGTTCGGTTCCTGAATGAGGAAGCCGCGCATCGATTCGTTATAGCCGAAGCCGGACGCGCTGTAGGAAACCGTTTCGCCCTCTCCCTGAACGTAGGGGCCTGCGTAGATATTTATATCGTCTACCGTAACGGAAACATCGCGCGTTTCAGCCGCATTTCCGTTCATAACGCTCTGAACCTGCGTCCATCTAAATCCGAGGAAAACACCGCTGAGGTTTGTAAGCTCAAAGCGATGGCCGTTGACATAGACAACAGATTTGTTCTGTTCCCTGTTTGCTTCAACAACAATCCTGTACCATTCGTCCGGCTTTGCGGTCATGCCCGTATCGGTAAAAGTCTGCGTTGCACCGTCGTGCGCCGTGTCCGCAACATAGATCTTGCCGTTCTCAAATTTCACCCAATCGATTAAACACCACCAACTCCAAGCGCCCGGGTTCGTTGCACTGTACGAGGATACGGCAACACGGTCGCTGCCGGCGCTGTATTTCATTACAAATTCCATTGTGATAACATCGCTGCCAATATCGGAATATGTGGCATTATCATAAAACGGCATCTGAACGCTTACGGCTTTATTCCACTCGGGCGGCAAATCTTCACCGAGGACTTGATATGCCATGTCGCCCTCATCTCTGCCGGAAAGTCCTTCAACGCGCGTTCCGGTATAGTTGTATCCCGCGAAATCATTTACATTGGCGCGCAAATCTTCTGATATTTCTTCGCTGAAATCAGCCGAAAACGGTGCGTTTGCCGCAAAGGATACGGACTGCAGCATACCGGCAGCCATAAATGCCGCGGCGGTAATGCTTATAAGTTTTTTGATTTGTTTGTTCATGCTTTTAAGCCTCCTTTTCATTTCATGTTAATAGGTTACGTATAGAAACCGGCTGCCGCGCCGACCCCGTCTCCCTGCCGAGAGCCTTGCGGGGCAGCCGTTATCTATCATTTTATGTTCCGGCACGCATCAGAGGTCAAAGCTGAAAATCCTTGACGGCAGCGGCTTCGGAGCCGTTAACGAGCTCCAGACGTATACCTCCGCCCTTGATGCGCCCGGTGCGTTTAAGGCTGCCGTTTCAAATGATGTTTCCCCCGTTCTGCCATAGGCAACCTCCTGCACGTGTGTTCCGACAAGGCGTAATCCGTTGTATGCGTTTACTATAACATAGCATTTGCCGGAGGCGCCGCCGGTGTTTATAATACTTCCCGAAGCCTTTATATTCCCGTTTGTTTCCGAAACGGAAAGCTCCGAAACGTCAACGTCGTAATAATCCACGCTGAAGCCGCCCTTTAATCCGCCCGTCAGGGCAGCTCCCGATGAAGTGGAAACGCTGTTTGTAAGCTCCACGGTGTAATCGTGATCGGAGCGCAGCTTTTCGGACAGGTTAAGCGTTATTGTACGCGATGACGAATCATAAGACAGGCTGTCGTAATAGACGCGTTCATCGCCGCACCACAGCCTGACCGACTCGCGGTTAAGCGACGATTGCTGGAGCTCCGTGTTTACAATTACATTAAGCGTGTTTGTATACGGCGATATTCTTGAAACGGCTTCGCCGTCATCGCCCGTAATGCCGGTTATCTGTGTTATCGGCGTTATGTAATCAACCGTAAGGTTATCAAACGCTATGCCGCACGGCGTAGGGGTGTTTCTGTCAGCAAACTCCATAACAAGCCTTGTATCGACCTGCGTTATCGACGCATTTCCGACATTGAATTCATCGGCAAGCATTTCATCGTCCAGCGTAAACCAATATTTGTGGTTTTTAAGGTCAACCCTGTATACAAAGGTATACCATTCGCCCGGCGTTAAATCACGTCTTACGGCAACGCTGCCGCTGTTATTGAGCGTAAGCTCGCAGGCTTTTATCTGAACGTCCATAGCAAGCGGCGACTGCGTTGGGTGCTTCAGCATAAGATAAAAATATCCGTCGCTGTTTAAAAGGTTTATATCCATTTTTATTATGAAGCCGTCCGTTGTGTTTGACGTAACTATCCTGCCCCATGTGCCCTGTGCCGTTTGACCGGCAACTTCTCCGCCGTCGGTTTTAAGCAGCACAACAGTGCCGTGCTCCTCGCCGTAATCCTTGCTTGCTATAAGCTGCGCGTCTCCGCTTCTTGTGAACGTAAGACCGGGGTTTGTTGTGCCGTCGCTTGTGTAGGAATTAAAATCGGAGCTGAACACGTTTGTTGTTGTGTAGCCCTCGAGCACGGTGAAGCGTATTTCGCGCACCGTTACCGCGTCGGCGTTATCAACGGCCGTAACGGCAAGCGTATACATATCGGGCGCAAGCGCGCTTAAATCGATCGTGTTTGACGTATTCGGGTCAAGCTCGTATACACTGCCGTTTACCTCCGCGGTAAGCGATGTAACGGTACCGTCGGGATCGGCTGCCGATATTTCAACCGCCGTAAGCTTTGGCGCTTCATACGTCATACCCTCTGCCACGCCGTTTACGGTAACTGCCGGTGCATCGTTATGGAGCACATTTATTGTAATTTCCTCGGAACGCGCCTTTCCGCCGTAGCCGTCCGTAACCTCGGCGTAAATTGTGTAGCGTCCTTCCCCGGCGGTGAAGTCAAAGCCTTCGACCGCACCGTCAAACGTTTTGTAAACGGCGCCGTTTGAATAAATCACCGTCTGCATTATGCCGGAGCTTGCGGAGGAGCTTACGGCTATATAAGCGCCCTCGCTGTCGTAAACGGTTTCCGATTCGGCAGATATTGAAACTTTTGCGCTCTCGTAGCCGTCCTCCGCCGTGGCAAACGAAACCGTTTGGTTTTCCGATTCGATATTCCCAAAAATATCGCTTACGGCTTTTATTGTGAGAACGTAATCCGTGCTCGGTTCAAAGCCGTTCTGCGGAGCTATGTAAACGGTATTGCCGTTTCGCTGTGCCGATACCGGGACTTCCGTACCGCCGGCCGTAAGCGCATAATTATCCGCGCCATACACGGACGGGGATTTTATACCGTTAAAGCGTATTTCGATATTTTCAAGCGCGCTGTCAACAAACGTTTCGCCGTCCTGCGGCAGCGCCGTGAAGCCGTCCGTTTTGTCGGTAAGCGAATAATTGCTCACAAGCCATCTCGATTCGAGCGTTGAGCTCCTTGAAGCGCTTGTGTTTCTGAAAAGCACGTTTATTGAAGAATAGTCAAAGCTTTTCCATTTTGAGCCGAGCTCGCCCGAAAATATTTCCGCGCCGTCAAGATATACGGCGCCGTAGCCGCTCTGCGGCTCTATGCCTATATCAAACGTATATTTTCTGCCTGGCTCTGTATTTATCTCCGTTTCGTTTCCGAATACCTCAAGCGCGGAGCCCGTTATGTTTATTATTTCCGTTGATTTTAGGCTGCTGTTTTGAATATTCAGCCTTCTTACGGCGTTGCTGTCGGCCGTGCTTATTTCCGAATCAAAGGAAATACATATCTGGCTGTTTGCCGAAAGATCGTATTCGCGCTCCGCATTTGCCTTTCCTTCGTTATTGTTTGAGCTGAAATACATTTCAAGCTCATTTTCCTCCGCGTTTACGTACGACGAACCGCTCGGGAGCGATTCGCAGTCCCACGCGCCCGCCGCCTCCGCCGTGCCCGCGAAAACGGAGGACAGGGGCGATATGACAGCAAGCGCTATTGCCGCGGCAATAATACGATGCGGATTTTTTGTTTTTATTAGCATTTTGATAAACAACTCCTTTTTTTGCGGTTTATCTTATCATGGTTTCGAGAGGAGGCGGACGCCGGATTTTTATGTGTCTCCGGCGCCGCTTTTTAAAGGGTTACTTTTTTTTCAAGCGCCATAAATTCTATAACGTTGTTCCATTCGTTTGTGCTGTTGCCGTTGCCTATAAGCTTTATGTATCTTGCGCTTACGGGGCTGTCGGGGACGTATACCGTAACGTCCTCGGTATTTCCCGGAGAGGTTCCCGTCATAACGCTTGTGAAATTGCGCCCGTCGTTTGATACCTGAACCTCAAACCTGAACTGTCTTTGACTGCCCATCCAGAAGGCCACGGCAAACGCGTCTATTTCCTTTTCCTCGCCGAGGTCGTAAATACACCACTCGCCGATACCGTTTGCGCTCCAGCGTGTTTCGTAATTATTGTCACAGCTGTGCTCTTTGATATTGTTTATGCCTTCCTCTATCTGTTCGGAGCTTGCTTCTACGGCTGTCATGGAATAAGTATTGTATACGTCGATATTTGTATTGTCGTATTCGAGTATTTTTACAACATACGACGTTTCATTGCCGTTTGCGTCGGCAACGTTAAATACCATTGCCTCGGTGCCGTCGTAAAGCGTAAAGCTTTCCGTTTTTGCGCTGTCGCCTTCGCCTAGTGTAATCTCGGGAGCCGTTCCGTCCTCGCTGCGCGATACGGTGTATATGAAGCGCTCGGGGTCAAAATCCTTCACAAGCTCGCCGTCGGCATAAATTCCGCTGAGCCTTCCTTCTCCGTAGGAGATTTCGCCCGTATCTGCCGGTACGTTTATAAGCGTATCCCAGTCGGCAATGTCCGTATCATAAACGCCGCTTTCGCTGCCCGTTTCATTCAGGAGCGACATCTTAACCGTTATCGTCACCTTTCCCGATGCGTTTACGGTATAGTCTATTTTTGACGAATCGATGTTTTCGGTGTTTGTAAACACAGGCGTCTGCGGCATCGGCGCGGCTGCTGCGGCTTTAAGCTCCGTATTTTCAGCGCTTGACGCAAACTGCATGAGCAGCTGCTTGCCGTCCTGATAAATTATTGCCGTATTGTTGTCAACTATACGTATATCGCCTTTTGTGTGCATGAACCAATGCAGCTCCGAATTATCCTTAAGGACTATTTCGTCGCGCACGGTGAACGTCCGCCTGTTATCGGTAAGCAGATAGCCGCGCACATAACTGTCAGCATTTGCGGCGTACGCATCGGAAAGTTCTATCGTTGCATACGCTCCCGTTGTTCCGCTGACAGGCTCATTCACCTGTGCAAACGCGCTTACATCCTGTTCAAGCCCGTCGCTCGGGTTGATGACAACAAGATTGTGGCCCTCGCCCTTTCTGCGGTAGAAGTATTTTGAATCATAGCCGGCAAGTATTGCCGGGTTTTCGTTGTCGGATACGTAGCTCAGCATATCGCGTCCCAGATCTATCGCCCATCTTACGCCGCCTATATTGTAAACGAACGTGCCGTTATCGATGTGGTCGTGGGCGTTATTCGAATATCCGCCGTGGAACGACAGCCATGCCGAATCCTCCCTGTCCCAATCCTCGCGCATTGCGACAAATTCCGTTTCGCGGAAATATTTTTCGTTTTCAAGCTCTATCGACGATGTTTCGTTCTTCAGACCGGCTTTGCACCAGAGTATATCAAATATTCCCGGCGTTACGTTAAACTGCTCCATCTGCTCCGCCCTGAACAGCATAAGCGACGGATCGTCGTATATGGAGGCCATATAGAACTGCCCCGCGTTTTCGTAAGTTGTTTCGTCGGAATCGTGGAAGTTGTTCGGCAGTCCGTCGGGGTCTTGGAAGTACGCCTGGAAATACGCGTATTTGTCCATGCCCATATAGTCCTCGCCGAACGGCTCGCACATTGCCGTTTTATAGCTGCTCATAAAGAGGGTAAGATGCGTGAGTAGGTAACCCCAGTAGCTCGGTCCTTCATACCATGCGCCGTCCGGGGCTATGCGGTACCACGGTATTTCAATACTGCGAAGGGCGTTTGCAAGGATTTCCATGTTTTCGTCCGTATTGTATTCGCCTATGGCAAGCGCAAGGTTTGCTATGCCTCCGTTGCAGATTATGCCCCAGTTTGTTTCCGTATCCGCCCAGAAGTCGTTAAACGTCGCGCTTGAATAATACGCCATTTTTGCCGTATCGAGAGCATATTCCTGTGCCTTTTCGGCTATCAGGTCACGCTGCTCCTCCGTCATTGCGTCATAGAGCCAGTCAAAGCCTATCGCAACGGCAGACGCAAGCGTGCCCGTGTCGAGGTAATGGTCGGGGTGCCAGTCGGGGAATGCGCAGAGCGCTTCCATTTCGGCAATGCCGCGTTCGGCATATTTTGTATCTCCCGTCATTTGATACGCAAAGCCGAGATATTCAAGCCTCGATAATGCCGAATTGGCAACGTCAAGAAGCCTTCCGTCGTTTATCACGTATTCGAGGACGTCTTGTTCGAGTATCGAATCGGCAGTTGCTATAACGCTCTTATACCACTTTGATTTCAGCTCATCGCTTTGAACCTCGCCTTTTAAGCGTGTAAAATCCTCCTCCGTCGCTATAAGCCGCGGATGCTTTGTTCCGTTATCGGTTGCGGCAAGGAACTGCTCCTTAAGCTCCGAAGCCGGCTTTCTGTCAAAATACAGATATATATTCGCCTGCTTAAGGCGCGCGTCGGCGCTGTCTATATTGCTGCCTATCGCTATCATTCCGTGGCCGTCGTCTATAAAGCCGCTGACATTCGCATATAATCCGTATTCTCTTGCCGGAAGATAAAGTATTCCGTCTATTATTTCCGGCGATGCGGAAAGCGTATATTCCTTACCTCCGACCGACAGCATGTTTGAACCGACCGCCATTTTTGCGTTTCCTGCCGTTATCGAATCGCCGCTCACCGAAACGCTTGTGTCAAAGAAGGTTTCAAACGTTGAAACGTCAAGAAGGCGTTCGTCGTTTCTCTCAACCGTTTCATGCTCAAGCTCAGTCTTTTCGCTTCCGAAAAACGCCGTGCTGCCGTAAAGCTGTACGGCGCGTTTTCCGCGCAGGAAATTAAGAGCCGCCGTATCGGAAAACCGGCTTACCGCCGTAAATTCATCGTTTTCTATATCTCTCGGTTCGGTGCCGCCGTAAAATGCAAGGTTATCCACGTCAATCGCTCCGAGAGCCGTGCCGCCAACGTACATCCTCCAAACGGATACGTTTGCAAAATCCTCGTTAAACGTCTTATCCTTGGCAAGCAGCTCGCCGTCAACGTATACGGCAAACGTATGCTTTGCGACGTCAAGCGCAACGCTTATCGTGTACCATACGTTTTTCCTGAGCTGCATCGACGAGCCCTGTGCCGTAATCGTATCGCCGCTTATTGTGACCGGCGCGAAGTTTATCTGCGTCGCTCCGGAATTATCTCTGAAATAGAACAGCGTTTCCGGCGCATTTTTTGAAAATCTCACATCGCACTCGGCTATTACACGCTTGCTTGACGCGCTTATCGTCATATCTATCATAGCGTCGTCAGAGGTGGATTTTGTCATGCGGGCAAAGCCTCCGTCGCCTTCTTCAAGCCACTCTATCGTATTGCGCTTTGCAAGCTTTGTCATCGTCATCGATGAGGACGAATCGAGCGCGTTCCTGTAATACACCTTGTTTGCCAGCCCCGATTCATCTGTTTCTATGTATTCGAGAGCTTCGCTGTTATACAGTGTGCGCGACGGCTCGTTTCTGTAGCTTTCGCCCGAATAAACGCGTATATTATCGAGATACAGCTTTGTTTCGCCAAGCGTTGCATACGTTGCTATCTCTATCGTTGACACGTTCGGCAGCGCCACATCCATGTTTTGCCGGTAGTAGTCCAAATTGCCGTCAAGCCCGGCGGACTGCGTAAGCGAATTATTGTCAAGCGCTATGCTTACCGTGCGCATCCTGCTTGAATTTATCGAACCGAGCGACCTGTTGTCGCTCGTTCTGAGCTTGCCGCCATCGTCCATTGTAAACACCTCAAATGCCGTACCCTGCGGATTTGAGAGCGTTATTTTCCCCTCGGCGCTTGCGCCTTCGATTCTCATATCAAACTGCACTATGTATTTATCATCGGTTTCAAGCTCCGGCAAAAACACCTGAACGATGTTATCTACATTGCCGCATTCAACCATGTATGATTTATTCATAGCGCCGTCCTCAACGACTCTGCCGCTGCTGCTTCCTTCAACCGTAACAAATTCCGACTGATCGTTTGTTGCGGCATCGTCAAAGCCTATATCCGTTAAATACCCGGACGCCGCAAATACGGGCGCCGCACTCAGCAGCATTGCCGATGTCAAAAAAACCGACAGCGCGCGCTTAAGCTTTCCGTTGTTCATGTCTGCCTCCTTCCGCTACTTTTCGTAAATAACGCAGAAATTACTCGTTCCGTAATACTGCTTGACAAGAATGTAGCTTGCCTCGCTGCCCGAGTTCATGTATGTTTTTATATCGTCCCTCGTGCCTGTGCGTATAACTCCTATTGTGCTGTTGTATACCGCTATGGAATCGGGTATTTTCACGTTTATCAAATTTGCCGTATCGTAATTGTAATCGGCTTCGCCGCGCGTATTTGATATAAGCGCCCACTGGCCTTCAAACGAATATACGCTGCCCACCTGATAGTGGCAGTCTGTGCTTCTTATATTGAAATAGCCGAGATTGTCGCCTGTATTGGGGCGCAGCTCCTCTCCTATAAACTCAACAACGGCCGCCGTTATTTCATCGTTTGTTTCCGTAAATCTCACTATATCGCCCGGCTTTATTTCTGCCGGAGCACGGTCCTTTAATATTTCAATACCGTTTTTCAGATAATGCTCCTTAAAGGTCCCGCTTTCCCAGCCGGAAATTTTTGTTTTTATCTCTCCGTCCGGCGCCAATTCCTCATATACCTTTTCAACAAGTATTATGCTCGGGCTTACGCGGTTTATTGCCGCGTCGTTATTATCCGCATACACAACGAGCGCATCGGCGGTGCCGTCAAGCCCTACGTTGTACGGCTCTATTGTACCGTCGGCGATATTTCCGTCGGCAAACGAATAGCCTATCGCATAGCCGCTTGTGTCATCGGCGTTGTTCGGGGCTCTGAATATCACGGTGTTCTGTATGTTAAAATACGGATAGAACGTCGATACCCTGTAATAATACGACGCCGCAAAGGAATGCTTTGTAAGGTTGTTGTATTCGTTAAGCGGCCTTGAATCGTCAAGGTATGTGCTGCTCGTTTCGCTTGTGTCAACGGTTTTCAGTTCGCCCTCGTCGTTAAGCCCGTAGCGTATAAGCTGCCTTGCGCCCTTTGACGTTATTGCCGCATATGCCTCCGTTTCGGTCATCGACGTTCCGTCAACGGTCATCTTTGACGCACACGAATATCTCATATGCTCGCCGCGTTCCGTAAATATCTTAACGCCCATTTCCTCGTCGTTATCCTCAAGATAAGCCAATGTGAGATAGCCGTATTCAATCGGCGTATCTATATAGCTGAGCGCCGCTATCTCATCATTTACGCCGAGATAAAAATCGGCATTTTTGCCCGCGCCCAAGCCGTTCAGATAATTTTCGGCAAAGTAATCGGACATATGATAATCCGCACCGTTTACCGTTATAAGCTCATCCGTATACGAATCAACCGTACCGCTCAGTATTCTGCCGAGAATTATTATATCGACAACCTTTTCGTCGTTTGAGCGTCTGACGGCAAGCATTGAGCCCTGCGTTATGCTGCTGAGCTCCGTATAATCGGCTTCCTCCTCGCTGTACACGCTGAAGCTTACGCTGTCGTCAAGCGTTATCTGCTTATCGGCGCTCCGCGTATCGCGTATGACAAGCTCCTCCTTGTCATACGACGCCACTTCCATATAATAATAGTCGTCTATTATAATGTAATCGTATTTTCTGTCATTGTCGTTGTCTACAAGCGTTACCGTGCCGTTTACATCGTTAAGCAGGTCAAGGCTGTAGTCGTAATCGGCTCTGCCGTTGTATATCACCTCGGCGCTGCTGTTTAACGTATAGCGTTCGTTGGCACCGTCAAGCGTTTCTATGTACCCGCGCGTATATTCGATATTGTATGACGCAAGGCTTATAACATCGTTATCCTTTTCGGGGCATACATAAACTATTTCGGCCTCGTCGTACTCGTTATACGTTGTGTATGCCTTCACGGAATAGCCGAGATATAAATCGTAATTCAGGTCCGATATATATTTTACGTAATCTATGCCTATCGTCCCTTCAAGCGACGACGGCTCCTCTGCGGCCGCCTCGTAGCTTCCGCACGACGCCGTGCCGTTTGACGTTACAACGCCGCGTATTTCCGTAATATCCCTGTACGCTTCAAGCACATCGCCGCTGCCCTTTTCATAGCCGTCTGCAGTGCGGTAATAGTAATCGGCGTCAAGCGTGTTGAAGATTATCCTGTACGCATCGACGCCCGAAACGCTGTCTGTACTGCTTATGCCATCGGCAAGCCTAAGCTCCGACGCCGCGGCAATATATCCCTGCGGATAGCCGCCGCTCATTTCCGCGGACAGCGCATAGCCGCAGGCGGAAACGCATATTTTATAAACTTCGTTAAGCGTTATTGCATCATCGGGTCTGAACGAATCGGAATCTGATATAAGACCCATTCCGACCGCGGCCGAAAGTGCATCGTACATTTCGGAGCTTGGGTCAACGTCCTCAAACGAAAGGGCCGTTCCCGACATATGCTCCATATCGATAACGCTTATAAACGAACGGACAAAATCGGCGCGCGTTACCGGTTCGTTATCGTATTCAATATAATTTTCCATATCGGATATTGCCGCAAGCAGACCGTAATATTCGTTATCGGCCGTTATAACCTCACCGGACGCTTCGGCGCCGTCCGCCGCAAGCGCCGATACGGCTATATTAAAAGCCGCTGCCGTTGCCGCCAATACAGAAAATATACTTTTCAGTTTTTTTGAATTTCTAAACATTCTGCACCTCCATGCGCATTAAACGCCGCCGACCTCAAGCATTTTATCTATAAGCTTCGCGGCTTCGGCGCGCGTCGTTCCGTTATTGGGCAGGAATCTGCCGTCGGAACCGCTGATTATTCCCTGCGCCGTCAGCGCGTTTACAGCCTCCGCCGCATAGTCGGCAATATCTGCCGAATCGCTGTATGAAGCATTCGTGTCCGAACCGCTGCCGCCCGTTATCCTGTATATGATAACGGCCGCATCCTGGCGTTTTATCAAGTCGTTCGGTCTGAATTCGCTGCCGTAGCCGTTTACTATCCCTCTTGCAGCCGCAGCGCCGACGTAGCCGCCGAACCAGTCGCTTTCCGAAACATCGGAAAAGCTGCCGTCATACGATACCGGAATATCGAGCGCCGTTACGATAAGCTTTACAAACTCGGCGCGCGTAACGTAATTGTCGGGCTTAAAGCTGCCGTCGTCATACCCCGATATTATACCCATTTCGCTTAAACGCTCTATACATTCCCTGCACCAGTGGTTTTCAATATCCGTATAAGCGTTTTCGCGTCCCGGCTCGGGTGTGGGTGAAGGCTTTGTTATCTCGGAGCCGTTGTTCGTTGACGGTACTCCGCCTCCGCCGCCTCCGCCGCCGTGAGAACCGCCGCCCGACGGCGATGAACCGCCGCCGTTTTGCGAGCTTGAATCAAGAAGCGACGCTAATTTGCTTTCAAGCTCCGAAAACGTACGGAGCTTCATATCAAAAAGCTTTTTGTAAACATCCGTTCCCGCCTTTTCGAGATCTGCGTCAAGGCCGCTCTTTTCATTGTATTCTTCTATATAATTGCCCATTGCGGCGTAGCTCGGCGCATCGTAAAGCTTACCCATGAGAATACAGCGGTATAAGAATTCCACTGAATCGCCGCCGTTCTCATTTTCCTTTACGGCTTCAACAAAGCTTTCCCTGCCGGCTTCGTCAAGCGCCGCCAGCTCCGCTTCGCCGTCGCCGCCGAACGCTTCGCCGTACCTCCTTATAATTCCGTCAAGCTCCGCGCCGTGGCGGATCAGCGCAAACGCCGAGCATCTGTCAAGCTCCGAAATAAGCTCCGCCGCTTCAAAGCCGCCGGACGGCCTGTTTTCGCAAAGCATTTTTGCTATTTCGTCCGCATACGGCAGGCAATCGTCTTCAACGCCGAGCGCCTCGCTGTTCTCTTTTATTATTTCCTCAGCTGCCGATTCACTCGCCGAATTGAGCTTTTCCGTCAGTTCCTCCACCGCATCGCCGTTTAAGTATGTAAACTGCGATGTGAGCTCATCATCGCCGCAAAAGGCGTATACGCTGTAAACGCCGCCCTCCGTTGACTCCGGCAGCCGGACTTGTATTTCAAAGCTGCCGTCGCTTTCGTTGCGAAGCTGCTGAGTTACGTATTGGTTTTCGTTTATGCTCTCCGGCGTAAGGCTGCCGATGTCAACCGTTTCCGGCAGGATAACGATGCTTACCATTGCCTTCGGTTCGGCGGCCGTTCCCGACACCGTCACTGTGTCCGTTCCGAAATTATACGACGCAAACAGCGACGGCGTTTCCTCCGCATAAGCGGCGCCCGCGCATACGGTACCGGCAAGCATCAGCGCTGTCAATATTTTTTTCATGTGTTCCACCTCCGTCAGCCCTTTACCGAGCCTATCATAACGCCTTTTACAAAGAAACGCTGTATAAACGGATATATGATTATCATCGGTATCATCGCAAATACCATTGTACTGTAAATATATCCGTCCTCCGACGTTCCCTGCATATCCCGTCCAAATTCAAGACTGTCAAGGCGGCTTGTCATATCAACAACCATTTTTTTCAGCACAACCTGCAGCGGTATTTTCGAATCGCTCTGCAGAAGTATCATCGGCCAGAAATAGCTGTTCCATTTTTCCACCGCGTAGAATAAGCCTATCGTTGCAAGCGACGGCAGCGCAAGCGGAACGAAAATATTTACAAGTATTTTGAAATCGGACGCGCCGTCTATTTTCGCCGCCTCCTCAAGAGCCTCGGGGATGCTTGCAAAATATGTCCTTAATATTATGAAGTTATATGTGTTGACCGCAAAGCCGAGAATTATCGCCCAGCGGTTATCGAGAAGGTTCATGCCCCTGAAGTTCAGATACATCGGCACCATTCCGGCATTGAACCACATGGTGAATACAACTATCAGATTAATCACCCTGCCCCCCCACAAGTCTTTTTTTGCTCAGGGCATACGCGCCGAGCACCGTTAAAATCATACTTACGGCCGTTCCCACTATCATATAAAAGAAGGAATTCCCCAGCGACGCCCATATGCCCTCTCTATGGATTATCTGATCGTATGCCTTCAGATTAAATCCCTTCGGCAGCAGCCATACGTTTCCCATGTTCACGTTCTGCGCATCGCTCAGGGATACCGCAAGCACGTAAATGAACGGGTAAAGGCACATAAACGCCGCCAAAATCAGGATCACCGCATTAAATACCGAAAAAACCTTTTCGCCTTTTGTTCTTGTTTCCATTATATTTACACCTCCGTCATTACCACAGTCCTGTGCCGCTTGTTTTGTTGCTGAGCTTGTTTGCGGCAAAAACGAACATGAAGCCGACTACCGAATTAAACAGTCCCATCGCCGTGGACACCCCGTAATCCGCCTGTTCTATACCGAGCCTGTACACGTATGTACTTATAACGTCCGCCGTTTCGTACGTGGCGGGCTGATACAAAAGAATTATCTTTTCATAGCCGACGTTTAAAATATTGCCGACGGCAATTATAAACATCGTGACTATCGTCGGCAAAAGCCCGGGCAGCGTAACATGCAGAGTCTGCTTCCAGCGTCCGCAGCCGTCAACCTTTGCCGCATCGTAAAGCTCCATGTCGATGCCGCCGAGCGCCGCTATAAAGACGATTGCCGAATAGCCCGTGTTCTGCCATATTCCCTGCGCGATAAATATTGTTCTGAAATATTCGGGCTTTGACAGGAAATATACCTTATCCATTCCGAGTTTATCGATTATAATATTTACTATGCCGTTTGACGGTGCAAGAAAATTCGTTACCATGCCCGCAACAACAACGGTCGATATAAAATACGGAAGGTATGTGCACGTCTGCACCACGCTTTTAAAAGTCTTTTTTCTTACCTCATTAAGCAGCAGAGCCAAAATTATCGGCATCGGGAAACTGAAAATAAGCGAATATAGGCTTATGAGCAGAGTGTTTCGCAGCGTTCTGAAAAAATACGGGTTTGTGAATACGGTTTCAAAATTTTCAAAGCCTATCCACGGGCTTCCGCTCATACCCTTAAAAATGTTATAGTCCCTGAACGCTATCTGCAGACCCCACATCGGCTTATACACAAACAGTGCGTAAAACAGCAGGAACGGTATAAGCATTAAATACAGCTGCTTATCCGCCCACAGCCGCTTCCTGAGCGATGCGTTTCTTTTCCGCCTTCTTTCCGCCTTAACCTCTTTTGAAACAACAGTACCTTTCAAAACGCCACTTCCTCTCCAAATTGATGCACATAATAATTAAAACCATAAAACCGAATGCGGAAATATTTTAAAAACCGAAATATTTCCGTAATCTTGTGTCCGAAACAAAACCTATTGAGATTTTCAACAAATTTATGTTTATCCTTTAGTTTAATTATAGTGAATATTGCTATCCAATTCAATAGACAAAAGCAGATAATAACTTAGAAAACCAGATATATAAATCACTTTTCCGAAATGCGTTTAAAATGCGGTCACTTGCACGCAAACAGTAGTTTGGTTATATAATAAAATGTCGGATTTTATAAGTTAAATTTTTAAATTTTACATTTTTTTCGTCAACCTGCTGTATTTTTAAATTTATTTTCATGAATAATAAACAATATAAATAAAACAGAACGGAAAGAACAGTATAAGAATAATATCTTTTCTTACATAAATATTACGAATGTTAAGTCAAAAAAATCGGATTTTTTCAATTGCCAAAACCCGCTTTCGTTCCGAAGCTGCAAAGCCGGGTATAAAAAACAGTCATGATTTTTATGTTTCAATAAAAAATACCGCAAATCATATTTAAGGCATATCCGGCGCAGCTCCTCAAGCGCTCCGAGTTCTCTTGCCTGGATTTGTTTTATGAATTCCATTTTTCGCCTGTCTCCCAATTATTTTTTTCCGAATCTGCGAAGCAATGCTTTAAACACTCTGCTTCTGCCGTAAAATATCAATACAACCGCAAAAAATATTGCCGCGGAAACCACGCCGGCAGCAAGAAGCCCCGCTATGCCGTCAAGAGGTATACAGCACGACGCTCCGTATGCGGCAAAGCAGCCGAGAGCCGCCGCACCCGTCTGTATAAGATAATTTATATAATATCTTTTTACGGGCCTATGCAGCGCATATTTATGAACGGCCAGTATTTCCCACCATATGCACACGCCTGCCATTGAAACCGTTGTTCCGAGCAGCACTCCGTAAATGCCCATTTTGAAAACGGCAAGGAACAGGAACGATACGACAAGGTTTACAACAACCTCTCCGACGGCCTTAAGGCGCTGCTTGTTAAACAGCCCCGCCGCTTCTATAACGACAATATTGGGCTGGCGCTGCCCCGTAAGAAAAAAGTTTAATATAACCACAAACGTAACCGACGGCGGCAGCAGCCAGTCCTCGCCCGCCCACAGCACTATAAAGCGCTCAAGGCATCCGGCAAAGCCCGCTGCGATAAAAAAATAAAAGCAGAAGGTTGCAAAAGCAAATTCTTCAAATACGTTGTATTTATGATCGTCGTCCGTCTGCACCATAAGGTTCCCGACGCTGCCCATCGTTGAGCAGAGCACATTATACACAACTCTCGATACGGTGCTTACGACCATTGAATAATTGCTGTATATTCCCATAAGCGTCAGCTTTGCATAGGAAATCATCAGGTTATCGGTTCCCGTAACAAGCTTTGCGCCTATTTTCTGGTACATAAGCGATACAACGCTCCTTTTCAGTTTTTCCTTATCCTCGCCGCAGAGCTTTTCGCGCTTATACTTTTTAAGAAACGGATAACGCTTTCCGCATACAATGCCTATTACTATATTCGCACCGCAGGTGCAGACCATATTTATTACAAGATAGCCTATATAGCTGCCGAAGCAAACTATTGCTATCGCCTGCATTATGTATTTTGCTACTCTCCCTTTGCTTCGGCCGCGCCGCGGTTCTCCTGCTTTATGTATTTTACGCGGATGCTTCCCCTGTATTTTTTCAGCACTTCGTCGGTATTGTCCGTGGAGCCGTCGTTTACGACTATAAGCTCCCAGTCGCGTTCGCTCTGTCCGAATACGCTCGATATTGCATCGTCAACATAGCGCGCGCCGTTGTATACGGGCAAAATAACAGAAAACACGATAGCTCCCCTCCGTTATATAAAATAGAACATCATAAACGGCCAGTCTATGAAAAAGTCAACCGTAAAGCCGAATACGATAAACGCAAAATTAAATACCATCTGCAAAATTTTTATATCCTCAGCTTCATAGCCGCCGCTGTGCGAAAAATGCCTTATAAGCCTGTAGGCAAAAATCCCAAACAGCGGAAGATATATCATGGCCGTCCCTATGACGCCGAAATTCAAAAGCGACTGAATATAGGAATTATGGCACGCTATCGGCAGCACGCTTTCGTCTATCGCCATAACCGTTATAACCCTGCCGCCTATAAGCTGTTCCGCCGCGTTTCCCGAAAAGAATATACGCATTGCATCGCCCCATATATCGTATCTGTCCGTTGTGAGCAGGTCCCAGCGGCCTCTCGGGATATACGAAAGCTTTTCGTTTATTCTTATAATCAGTCCTGCAACGGAGTCAAGGTTTCTCAGCTGCGGCACGCTGAGCACTATTGCCGCTGCCGCCGCAGCAACGGCTGCGGTAGCGGCCAGTATCACAACCGATTTCAATCTGTATTTAAGAATGATATACAATACCGCCAGCGCCGCCAGTATGAGCAGCGCCGATATGCTTGCCGTCTGTATGAGCATTACGCCGAAAAGCAGAACCGCGGCGGCACGGAGCCATTTCGGCAGCCCTCCAACGGCGGCGGAGCAGACAATGCACAGACTGTAGAAAAGCCCCGCAAAATTCGAATCGCCGAGCGCTCCGAAATTCCTGTTTACCGTCTGCGCGCCCGCTCCCGCAACGTTTATATCCACGGACACCTCCGTATTTGTCCAGCCGTATACGCCCGACGCCGCGCCGCCGAGCAAAAACGCATATATAAACTTCCTGAACAGGCGCTCATCCTCAAGCACTTTAAGCAGTATTATATAGATTATGGCGCAGTCCACTATTACGTTAAGCCCTATCCTTAGCGACGTAAGCCTCGGCATTGCAAAAACGCTGTGAAGCAGAAACACAAGAAGCGCCGGAAAATATACGGCCCTGAATTTCGTTTTCGGCAAATTAAGCAAAAACCGTATCACAACAAGATACGAATAAATACGGAACGCCGGAGTATCGCCTATAAGCATTCTGTAGCGCATATACGGTATCGGGTTTTCACGGACGCCTATGGGATATATAACATCCTGCAGCCCGTGCTTTTTAATCAGCGCGTCAAGCCTTGCGGCATCGCGTCCCTTACCGGCTACTACCCATTTCACATTGTCCGTAAGGCCGTCATCTCTCAATCGCGCAAACACCCTCACGGCTCTGTCAAGCCCTTTATGCTCGAAATTTATTCTCGCCGCGGTAAAAAATTTAAAATATCCGTTATCGTCAAACGGCAGCTCCGCAGGCTCCGCGCCCTTTTCGTAAAACATTACGTCCGCCTCGTATTTATCAGTATCGAGCGCATTAAGAAAATTCACAAGCGACGTCATTGCGCCGCCGATATGCGCCTGAATAAAGCAGACAAGCAGCTTTATTTTCTTTCTCGGCGTATCTTCAAGATAAAGCCCGTTTTCCTCAATCCAGCCGCGCGTCACAAACGGGTGAGGGTTTGGCAGCGTATTGTCAGTAAGCGTTCCGTTTATAAAATCGGGATGCGTCATAAATTCAATATCATCTTTTACGCGTTCCTTGTCGGCGTGCTCAAAATCCTGCACCGATCCGAAATATTTTGTTGTGCCTATGCGCTCTTTTCCGACACGCAGGCGGCGGAGCACGAAATTAAACACAGCCTTATAGAGCCTGTACGGAAGCGAAAATCCGTCCTCCGAAACGTTTCTGCTTATTCTTACCGTTTTGAAGCCGTATTGCCGCAAAAGCTTTTTAACCGGCGCATACACGCTGAAATACACGTGCGTAAAATTATGTGAATCGGCGTGCATAAGCGTAAAGCCCATTTCTATATATTTCTTTATCTGTGCTTCAACCTCGCACCGTATTGCCCCGCGTACAGAAGGCTTAAGATAAAGCCTTGATTTCAGCGGCACATGGAACGTACCATTAAAGCAGCCGTCCGCGCCGCAAAGCTCGGACACGGCACATTCACGCGTAAGCGGCCTGCCCTCGGTAAGGTTTATATGAAGTCCCACCTTATCAAAAAAACCGTGCTCTTTTGCCGTTTCCGCGGCCGCTTCACAGCATGGCATATTCACCATGATCGTTGTCCTGTTGACGAGTCCGCGGTCAAAACATTCGGCCACGGCCGCGTTTACGCTGTCTGAATAACCGAAATCATCCGCATTCATTATCATGGTCCGCCCTCCCTCTGTTCATGTACGTCATAAACCACGTGTATTAGGTTCCCCGCTATTTCCTGAGCGCAAACAAGCACCCGGCAAGCACGGCGCTCTGCGGCGCCGCACGGAAAACCGTATATATAATCCGCTTAAGCGGCGGCATACCTCGCCGCATTATCATGCTTTTGTAATTTTGCCTGTAAATCTCAAGATATTTGCCGCCCGTGCAGTCCCGATCGCGTTCCTCCGGCGGCAGACGCATCTGCTCGCTGTATCTCAATATAATATCGGAGCATATCTTTTCTCTTGTGCGGAGGAGCTGCTCCTTCATACCGCGCACCTCGAAAAAACGGCAGCGCTCATCATATGCCGCAAGCCAGTCGCGGCGGTGCGGATTATCCCTGAGCTTTTTTGCTATATCATCCATTATGCTTCCGCTTCGCTGAAAATAGTAATAAAGCGGTTCTTTTGCAAACGCAATCTTTTTGCATTTGTAAACGGCGCGGTACGTTGTGAATTCGTCCTCGTTCCAAACGTTCCCCGGAAAGCGTATTCCCGAAAGCACGGAACGCCTGTAAATTTTCGCACACGCAAACGACCGCAGGTCATAGCCCAAAAGAGCCTTTTTGCTTTCCGCTGCGCGCTCCGAATATCTTTTCCTTCGCGGCGGGAATTCATCACCGCTTCCTTTTTCATACCCGCACTGCGCCGCTTCGCAGCCGTATTTTTCGCACAGCCCTATCATGCGCTCCGCAAAATCGGTACTCAGAAAATCATATGATAATATCGTTTAACGCAAAATCGCTCAGCTGTCCCGACGGGCAGTTTATGTGGACAATCGGCGCGCGCCCCTTTTCCTTTGCGATATAAAAAATATCGGCGCACACATTTTTGATTATCCAGTCGTTTAACTGCGGGAATATACCGAAATCGGCGATACATTCGATAAGCTTTGCCGGGGATACCATGCCGAGTTCGTCGCTGCGCCATCTTATAAGCGCTTCAAGATGCTCCCTGTCGTTTTCACCGCCGCCCTTCATCGGCTGATAAACAAGGTAAAAATCCTTGAAATCCGCCGTATACTGCTCATACACAAGCTGATGCAGCCTGCTCATGCCCGACGTATCGATCTGCAGCTTTTCGTTCTTTCCCTCATTTGCGGCGTTTGCCGTTGCGGCCACACGCTTTGTGAGCTCATACAGCAGAGCGGCAACAAGCAGCAGCCCGAAAACAAGCACCGTAACAAATACGGCAATAAGCTTTACGGGCTTATCCGCCGTTACCTCCGGCAGGATAAGATACTGCAAATCGTCGTTTATTTCGGTATAGAACATTTCATTTATCGTTTGATTTGCAACAGTACAGTATTTTTCCGAATACTGCGCAATTTCCTTGAATATTTCCTCGTTTTTCTCCGCAAGGCGTTCTTTTGTTTCGGCGGCTACTTTATCGTTTGTATACGAATCTATTATTTTGTTGTAATAATCTATCGTATGACGCGCATCGGAGGCGGCCGAAGCCCTGTCCGC
Organism: Candidatus Ornithomonoglobus intestinigallinarum; assembly: GCA_018715365.1. Taxonomy (GTDB): domain Bacteria; phylum Bacillota; class Clostridia; order UBA1381; family UBA1381; genus Ornithomonoglobus_A; species Ornithomonoglobus_A intestinigallinarum. The sequence continues at coordinate 38,851 of DVLU01000014.1, forward strand.
ATACGACAAAACGATGTTATCGTATGTGTTTATATGCTCCTCAACATCATAATCCTCCAAAACGTCCTCATCGCGGTTGTTTGAGGCGTTCACGTCCGACTGTACCCTGCTTGCCTGGTTATAGAGCCCCGCTTCTTTATACGAATCGTAGAACGAGCTTATCTCGTTTTTGTAATTCTCGGCTATCGAATTATCGACCGTCATCGTTTCGGTAAGGTCCCTTACCTTTGTCTGATAGCTTTTTATTACCATTTCGCGGTCCTTTGCAAGATTTCCGGCACGGATATTGCCGTAGTATTTTGCATACTGCAATACAGCAGCCCGAACACCGCTCCCGCCGCAAGCATGAGCACGGAAAGACGCTTGAATTTTTCAAGTCTTTCTCTGTAAAAAGCCCTTTTTACCGTTTTTAAAGGGTTTATTTTCTTCATTTTAACGACACCTCTTTACTTGTTACCGCAACCGTTTTCTCTTTAAAATCATCTTCGCCCTCGGCCGCGGATTTTAAAAATACGGTTTTTGTTGTAAGCAGCAGTATTTTAAAATCAAGCGGCAGCGAATAATGGCTTATGTAAAACAGATCATAATATGTCCTGTCATGGATATATGTGGAATACCTGCCGTAAACGTGCGACAAACTCGTAAGCCCGGCCTTTACCTTGAATCTGTCGCCGTATCTTTCAATCTCCTTTTCGAACACATCGGCAAATACGGGGCGCTCGGGACGCGGGCCGACTATGCTCATGTCGCCCTTTAGCACGTTCACAAGCTGCGGCAGCTCGTCTATCCTTGCCGAACGCAGTATCCTCCCGACCTTTGTAATGCGCGGATCGTCCTTTTCCGCGAATTTCGGTCCTCTGAGCTTCTCGGCGTCCGCAACCATAGTACGGAACTTGTATATTTTGAATTTGCGCTTGTCGCGCGTATATCTGACCTGACTGTATATGACCGGTCCGGGCGACGTCGCCTTAACGGCGGCGGCCGTAACGGCCATAGGCACAGCCGCAAGCAGGAGCCCGACGGACGACACCAGTATATCGACAGCGCGCTTAACAAACAATTCGACCGTTCCTATTTCCGTCTTTGGCATATACAGCGTTAAAATATCGTCGAAGCAGACGATTTTCGCGTTTGTTTTACCGACGTCTATCATTTCCGGAACTATAAACAGCTCCTTATTAAGCGACGTTGCCGTATTCACCGCTATATGATATTCCTCGTCGCTCAGGCCGTCGAGGATACACACCGCATCAAACTGCGGGAAACGATCGGCGGCAAATTCACGGAAGTCCTCCGGCGTTATTTTTCCGACGTCCTCATACCATGAATCGTATATCCGCAAAACTCCGTATTTTATGCGCTTCATACGGCGCAGATTATTTGAATCTGTATCTATTATAAGCAGCTTCGGCGGACGGTAATGCGCGCTGCAGTACGCTTCAAAAAGCGCGTCCGTGCCGAAAACGAATATGCCGCCCGCAAGGCAAAGCAGTGCGTCGTGAGCCAGGCGCACGGCGCTTCCGAATATCAAAAGGTTGATAAGCGCCGTAACGGCAAACATATATATCGATGAAAGCGCCGTTGAAACGGTTTTTTCGTATAATCCGGAAATCAGATCCGAATATTTTTCAAGCCAGTGCATAAAGCACAGCATGCCGCAGACGTATACCATGTTTAAGAATATCATATTCCGCATCCCTATCGGTCCGCATTCGGGCAAAACCGCCCATGCCGCAAACGCTGCGGCAGCAAGCACGGAGGCGTTCAGCAGCAGGCTGCGCCTTCCCTCCGCACGCATATTACGCGCTTTCATTTGCTTTTCACTCCCTCCCCCGCAGCGGCGCCGTATTTTTCACGGATTATACGCACCGCCTTTGAGCATATGATAATATACGGTCTTGCATACGCAAGCAGCCTGAAAAACAAACCGTTCATACCGACAGACGGCAGCGCCGCCGCAAGCGTGCGCGACACCCTTTTGTTTGCCGCCAGCCTTTCCCCGAACGAAAGCCCGCCGCCGGTGAGCGATCCCTCGCCCCTATAATAGCGGTACAGCCTGTCGGCCGTATAGCAATAAGTGTTTGCGTTACGGAACATACGTATACAGAAGTCAATGTCCTCTGCCGTTTTAAGCTCCGTATCGAAACGCATGCCGCGTATAATATCGGAACGGATAAGCTTCATACATACATGGTTCATGTTTATTCCCGTCATCATACGAAGGTATATTTTGCGGAGCCCGCTGCCGCGCAGCACAACATCGTTCCCGAACGCTCCCTTGGGATAAAGCATTTTGCCGCCTGGAAGCTCATACGAGAAACCGCACTGCACAACGTCCGCCCCGCAGCCGTCCGCAAGAGCAAAAAGCTTTTTCAGCATATCCTTTTCCCATATATCGTCGGAATCGAGAAAAGCGGTGTATTCGCCGTCAAGCAGCTCGAGCGCTTTATTCCGCGCGCGTGCCGGTCCGCCGTTTCGGTCGCAGCGTATATAAACGAACCTGTCGTCGTTTTCCGCAAAGCCTTTTATGATTTCCGCGCTGCCGTCCGTTGACGCGTCGTCGGCTATTAGCGCCTGCCATTGCGAAAATGTTTGGCTTTTCAAGGATTCAAGACACCGAGCAATTGTTTTTTTGCTGTTGTACACGGGGATTATTACCTGTACCCTATACGGCTTCATTCCGGTTCCTCCTTCCGTTTTTCAAAAAAGCAAATAAAAAACTGCAACACAAAAAACATGTTGCAGTCGATCGAGCATATGATAACATCACACAGCCATCTGGACTTTGCGTCTCCGCTTTTCAACGGATTTGCCGATTTATGTTTATTTAATTTCTTAATCTTAAAACGGTCTTATTAGCTTAACCATAAGCATTTTAACACTTAATTCATCGCTTGTCAAAACAAAATTCAAAATTTTTCGCCAATTTTATACGTTTTTATCCGTTTGTTTTACACAGCATCATTCTGCCGCAAATTACCTTCGGCTTCTTCTATCACATACATGCCGCGCTTATGCTTTTTTGCCGTGTACAGCGCATTATCGGCCTCGCGGTACAGCTCGTCAGCCGTCCTTCCCGCCGCGGCAGCAGATGCTCCGACGCTGCACG
>DVLU01000081.1 GCA_018715365.1 Candidatus Ornithomonoglobus intestinigallinarum
CGTCTTCGTTACGGATAAACCCGGCAATCTTCTCTATTGTCCTGAAAGGCGCGTCGTGAGCCGTGCCCCATTCCATATCCTTAAACCTGTAGTCGAATTTAAGCGTGAATTTGTGAATGTCCGCCTGAATCCTGTCAAGCTCCTTTGACTGCTTCTCAAAAAACGAGCTGACAAACGCACCCGCGTCCTTATCCTTAAGCGACTGCGGAACGGCGTCGAGTATCATTTTCATATGCTTCAGGCATACTCCCTTTGAACGGTCAAACTTCGCTTTAAATTCCTCGTCCGTTGCCCACATATACAGCAGAACGTCGATGTAGCGGTTTATCGTATAGTCTATTTTCTGGCACACCATGCATGTTTTTTCGCTGTCCGCAAGCATCGATGAAATAGCCGCTGCGGCGTCGGACGCGGCGGAGCTTTTTTTGAACAGCCCGCCCCTTGAGCTTTCGGCAGCCTTTGCGTCTTTTGCGAATTTCGAAAGCTTTTTTCTCAGCTCCTCAAGATGCGTGTCCAGCACAAGCGCAAGGCTCAGCTTGTTGCCGCCGTAAAACATCATTTCAAAATGGCGGCGGCAAAAGCCCTTGTTGTTTGATTCCTCGCGGTGATCGGCCTCCATCATTGCCGCGCCGAGCTCATATTCGATCGCTTCCCGTTCAAGCCTGTGCTCCAAAAAACAGAGCGGGCATTCGCAGTCGGTATCATACGCCTCGTTTACGGGTATTGTATAAATTTTCTCTTTCACGCCGCACACACTCCCAAATTATTCAACGGTAACCGATTTTGCAAGGTTTCTCGGCTTGTCTATGTCGCAGCCCTTAAGCGATGCAACGTAATAGCCGAAAAGCTGAAGCGGTATAACCGACAGCGACGGCAAAAGCGTTTCGTTTATCGCCGGCAGCTCTATAACGTGGTCGGCAACCGTTTCCATATCCTTATGCGCCGTTGTTGTAACGCCCATAACAACGGCGCCTCTTGCCTTTACCTCCTTGACGTTTGAAACCGTCTTGTCAAACAGCTCGCTGCCTGTTGCAAGTGCGATAACAAGCGTGCCGTCCTCGATAAGCGATATTGTGCCGTGCTTTAATTCTCCGGCAGCATACGCCTCGGAATGGATATACGATATTTCCTTCAGCTTGAGCGAACCCTCAAGCGATACCGCATAGTCGAGGTTTCTGCCGATAAAGAATATCGAATGGCAGTTATAGAACTTTGATGCAAGATACTGCACCTGCTCTTTATTTTCAAGTATTTCCGCAACCTTGTCGGGCAGCGATTCAACGGCGCTTACAAATTCGGCGTATTCGCCCGAAGTCACCATGCCGAGCTTTTCCGCCATATATATCGATATGAGATACATAACGGCAAGCTGCGTGCTGTATGCCTTTGTTGTTGCAACGGCGATCTCGGGGCCGGCCCATGTGTAAATAACGTCGTCCGACGCGTTTGCTATTGCCGAGCCCACAACGTTTACTATCGAAAGTATTCTTGCGCCGTGGTTTTTGGCTTCTTTAAGAGCCGCAAGCGTATCCGCCGTTTCGCCCGACTGTGATATTACTATAACAAGATCGTTCTTGCCCACTATCGGGTCGCAGTATCTGAACTCGGACGCAACCTGCACTTCAACGGGAATACGGCACATCTTTTCTATAACGTATTTTCCTACAACGCCGACATGATACGCGCTTCCGCAGGCAACAATAAACACCTTGCGTATGTTTTTTATGTCCTCCGTTGTGAGCGAAATATCGTCAAGCACAACCTTGCCGTCCTTTATCCTGGGGCTTATCGTTTCGCGCAGAGCCTTGGGCTGTTCCTCGATTTCCTTCATCATAAAATGCTCGTAGCCGCCCTTTTCCGCCGCGCTCACATCCCAGTTTACAGTAAATACTTCCTTCTCAACCTCCTCTTTATCCGTGTTATAGACCGTCACCTCGTCTTTTTTGAGCACAACAATTTCGTCGTCCTCAAGGTAATAAATATTTCTCGTATGGCCGAGTATCGCCGTAACGTCCGATGCAATAAAATTCTCGCCCTCGCCCAGACCGATTATCATCGGGCTTGCCTTTCTTACCGCAACAAACCTGTCCGGATAATCTGCGCATAAAACGCCTATCGCATACGAGCCCTCAACCCTGTCTATTACCTTTATCATGGCGTCTATAATATCGCCCTTATAATAATATTCGAAAAGATGCGCAATAACCTCGGTGTCGGTTTCCGAAGTGAACTCAAAGCCCTTGCTCATAAGCTTTTTCTTTAACGGAATATAGTTTTCAATAATTCCGTTATGAACAACGCTGAAACGGCCGTCCATCGAAACGTGCGGATGCGCGTTTTCGTCCGACGGCTCGCCGTGCGTGGCCCATCTCGTGTGACCTATCCCCATAGTGCCCGGAACGTCCGCGCCGCCGTTTGTTTTTTCGGCAAGCACCGCAAGGCGCCCCTTCGCCTTGCTCACCGATATTTTTCCGTCGTAAAGCGTCGCAATCCCCGCGCTGTCATAGCCCCTGTACTCAAGCTTTGAAAGACCTTCAAGAAGAATCGGCGCAGCCTGACGCTCGCCAATGTAGCCTACTATACCGCACATAACATATTACCTCCGTTTTAATAGTGTAATCATTCGCCCCAAGTCCGCCGGCCGCGCAAGTCATAAAAAATTCGAATTGAAATGACTTGCGCTTACATCGTCAAGCAATCCTCGAAGTATGCATATACGTCTTGCGGTTGCTTTCCTTGTCCCGACGGACTCGCGCGAATGATATTAAATTAAATAATGCAGCCATTCGCTCCAAGTCCCGGCGGACTTATGAAAATGACGTTAATTCAATTCAAATTATATAATTATATCTTCTATTTTACAATAAAACCGTATGATTTTCAATACATTATTTGTGGAATTTTTTCTTTTTGTATAATTTTCATAATAAGCCGCGGAAGCGTGGGTATATTATTGATAAATAAGGGTGCGAATAAGTGGCGGCAAGCCCTTTACAAAA
>DVLU01000082.1 GCA_018715365.1 Candidatus Ornithomonoglobus intestinigallinarum
CCTACTCCGCTTTGTTCAAATGTTGTTTGATTTACATTGAACATACCGCTCGGCGTACCTCCGACTTGTTGTCCGGACAAATTATCTTCGTAGATTACCGTTCCCTCGGGAATCGTGCCGGCCGCAAAGGCTGAGGGCACTGCCGGCAGCATGAGCGACACGGCAAGCAGCGCCGCCGTTCTTTTTACTTTTAACATATTAAATCTTACCTCCTTGTTTTTTATACCGTTTTCCAATATTGTTTTTTCTCGGACGTATAACTCCTCCCCTCACATATTTTTTAATATTTTCTTTTCGCATCACCTTTCCCTTCTGCCGCATTCCATGCCGCAAAGGCTGCGGCGCCTGTAAATATATGCAAAAGACATTGTCTTTTCATATCGCTTGTTTTACCGGGCTATTGAAATATCCGCTCGTTTATCAGCGCGGCGCGTCTTAACGGCTTTAAATTGTTCATGCTGTCAAACATAAAAAGCTTTACCTCGTCGGCGTTTTCGCCTGCGGCTGCTGTCAGATACGCGGTTTCTCCGGGCGCGGCGGATACGCTTATAATTTGACAGTCCGTTAAAACGCCGTCTTTGTAGGATGCCGCCGCAATATCGCACGATTTTTCCTCCGCGCCGTTATTTGTTACGCCGAACGCAAGCTCGGTTTTGTCGCCGTTTATATCGCTTACCCGGACGCCGTTTCGCATAAGCTCGATATTTTCAAGCACAAGCTTGCCATCATTGCTTATACGCGATATTATGCTGTTTTTCCACGCGCCTTCGCAAAGCTTCGGCAATAAAGCCTCCGCCTTTGACGCATTTCCGCTTTTGAGGGCGTTTTCGGCTTCATCGTGCGCCGATGCGTCCCGCTCATTAAGCGATTCTATTTGAATATTTCCGAAATACGCGTTTTTCCCCGCCTGAGTTTCGGCTTTTAGCGTAATGCCGCTTATTTTCCCGCCAAGCTTTACCGACGCTTCAAGCTGCCATTCGTCAGGCTCGGGCGCGCCCGCGGGATATGCTTTTAAATATACCGTATCGTATTCCATTCCCGATGCGTCAATGCGCATAACGAACGTATACGTCTGACCCTTTACCATGAGGAACGGTTCTTCCTCGTTATTAGGGCCGCGGCTCAATTTGAAATCGCCGGCTTTAAAAATAAGCCATACGGGCAGACTGTCGCCGTCAATATAATTTTCGTCCGTAAAATCAGCCATTGCCACCGCCGACAGCTCTTTATTCCGTTCGCCGCCTATCAGCGCACCGTCAAATATAACCCGCTGGGACCTGTACAGGACGTTTTCATACGGCAGCGTCATGCTTTGCTGCCACGTTATGTAATACGTCCTCGCTGTATCAAGGTCAATATCCGCCGATATTTCCCGCGAAACCGACACCGACGTTCCGTTCGGAGAGCTGACAGCCGCCATTTTCCCGTAAGGTGTGCCGGCCGTTTTTGAATATTCAGCCGAGCCCTCCTTTTGAAGCCAGCCGTCCGCCCAACCGTATTTTTCGTTTGATTTTATGCTTTGAAGCGGTGTTCCTTCGCCGTATGTATTGGTGTCGTCCGTTACGACATTTCCGGACTGCGCCGGAACGCTTATATAAAATGTTTTCGACGATGTTTTGCCGCCGCAGACGGCTGTTGCCGCTGCTTTTATTTTAACGTTTCCCGCGCTTGCCGGCGGATATTTTAAAATATTGCCGTAATTATCCGTGTAATCGTTTTTTTCAATGCTCCAGCTTATATTTACCGGATACCACGATACGCTTTCGGGGAGCCTGCCGCTGCCGAAAAATTCGGGAGGCTCAAGCTCCGCAAGCGCATTTTTCACAAATTCATCTTCATTGTAATTTATCTTTACGCCGCAAAGCTGGTTGCGCCACGTTTCCCCTATTTTGGCAAGCTCTATTTTCAAATATACGTACCCGCCGCCGATTTCCGTTTTCGGCATAAGAGTGCTGAAATACATCCCGCTGCGGTTCGGATCGGGGGCTGTGTTTACGTTTGTAAACTCGCTCTGCGTCCACGAACTGCCGTCCTTTGAAAGATAGATATTATAATAGCGCGCTATATTTTCCACGCAGTAAACGTTTATCCTGTAGTCATTTATATCGGTATCGAGCTTATATACTCTTGCGTATTCCTCCTCGCCGGAATAAACGCTGTGACGGTAAATTCTCGTTTTAACGTCAAATTCGGGGCGGTTATCGTTTACCACGCTGAACTGACCTATCGTTTGATGCGTCGTTTTAAAATCCTCAAGATAATCGTTTACATACATTCCCTCGCCTTTTTCGGCAAACTCGGGTTCCCACGGTTCAAGCTGCGGCAGCTTAATAAAGAGTTTTCCGTTTGACGAAATATGCGCCTCGCCGGCGTCCTTGTGCATCGTCAAAGACGCTCCGAACGCTTCGGCAAGGAATTTCAGCGGCGCCGCCGCGCAGCCGTCGGCAAAGAACGATGCTTCGCCCATATCAACAGGCTTACCGTTTACATATGCGGTGCTGCTGCCTATTGTAAACAATATTTCCGTATCGGCTCCCGATTTTCCGCTCTTTTTAATGATCACGCGGTCCGCCGATGCGTCAAATTCGACGTACGCTCCGAAAAGCTCGGATATGCGCCTTACGGGAGCCATCAGCACATCGTTTTTCAATACTGGCTTTGCTTCAAGCGCGATTTCGTAATCGTCTATCAATACGCGGACGCCGTCATACAGTAAAATATCGTCGTAATTTACCTCCGTTCCCGGATAGGAGCAAAGCATAAACGAGCCGCCGTTTGGCTTTTGCATATCGATTTCACCGTCAAATACGGTGTTTTCATCTATTTTAAGGGTGAAATTATCACCGTAGCTTTCGGCGCGTATGCCGTAGGTGTAATTATGCTTCAAATCCGCGGAATACAGCTCCCGCGTTTCTTCGTGCGCGTTTTGCAGCGTGAAGCTGCCTTCAAGATACGACAGCAGCAAATAATCGTTTTCGCCGTTATAGTTTAAGTAAACGCCGAAGCCGCTGCCGCTTTTTAAATTTACGGTAAAGCGTGATGCGCCGCTGTTAAGCGATGCGTTAAAATCCGGGCTTATACGGCTTTTGTTTTCCGTATTGTTTTTTACGTTAAGCACGTTTTGCTGTCCCGCAACGGCAAGCTCCGCACCGTCCGATGTCCAGCCGTATGCGCCACCGTCAAAGCTTTCGCAGTATGCATACGGCGGCACGGTGTTTAAAATGTCGTTATACTCCGAAAGATAGCTTACGCTTTTTATGCCTGAATAATCGGGATAAAAATACGGACAGTCTTTGGAATCCGCCGGCTTGCTTTTATCGAGCGTTACGTTAAAATAATACGGCTCCGCGGTGCTTGCCGAAAAGTTATATATACGAAACGTCCGTCCCGTTTTTTCGCCGCCTTTTGTGTTCATATCCATAAACATAAAGTACCAGCCGAGCTTACCCTGCGGCGAAAAATACTGCGGCGTTGTCCAGTCGTTTTCTTCAAGTGATGTACACGTTGAAATAAACCCCATATCGCTCGGCTTTTGAAAGCCTATTGCCATATAGCGCTCAAGATATGTGTTATAAGTTACAACGGCGGCCGTGCTCGGCGGCGAAAAGAGCGGGCTGTCGTGTCCGCCTATACCCGGCTCGCACCATTCGCCGTTATACCATTTCTGCCATGAGCCCTTTGCCATTTTTGCGCTTATGGGTGAGCGCGCGGCGCATATGGTTTTAAACATCTCGCCGCTTTTGCGGTCTATAAGGCTTTTTGCATAATAGCAGTAAATATACCCACTTTTTTCATCAACGTAAAGCTTGTTGTCGCCGCAGCCGAACGTTTCGTAGCGTCCCTGACATTCGGCGGCGTTTTCCGGCCCGTCTCCCGTAATTATCGTTTCGCGGCGTGTCCATGTTGCGGCGTTGTCGTCGCTTATTGCGTACATTATTTTCCGCTCGTGAGCAGCGCCGTTGCCGTAGTTGTATTCAACGTGGAGCGTTGTATACCACCGTCCGTTTTCATCAACGTATATGCCGTTTGTCCAATAAACGTCGTCGCCGTGGAACGCGTCAAAGCCGATAAGCTTTGACGGCTCAAGCTTTGTCAGATGGTCCATATCGGGCCCCACATAACGGTTAAAAACGTTATCGCCCGTATAAAACACCCACAGCTGCTCGCCGTCCCAATATGTATTGCAGTTGGCATCGACTATGTTCCCGTGTGTTGTATCGGGCCCTTCGCCCGTAAGCTTTATATTTTCTCCCGTTTCCCAGCCAAAGTCCGCCGCATATGCGGGAACAGAGCGGAAAAGCAGTATAACGGCCGCCGCAAGCACGATGAAAACAGCTGCCGCAAGTATTTGTCTGTTTCCGGAAAATTTTATTTTATAACTCACCTGTTTTTCCGCTCCTTTTTATTAAGCCTTGTCCACGGTCACGCTTCATCCGCAAGATCCGGTAAAATATTTACGTTTACAAGCTGGTTGCACCAGTTTTCGCCGACGGGAAGGCACGTTATTTTTACGTATCTTACGCCTCGCTGTGTGTCAACGGCGCATGAAATATCGGCAAAATTCATTTTCGGATTCTGCGGATCCGTTGTTACGTTATCGGAGGTTATTTTTTCAGCCGTCCAGCTTACGCCGTCCGCCGATGTGCTTATTTCAAAGCAGCCGTCCGGGCGTGTGCTGTTTGTATATGTCCTTACACGTATTTCGCTTACGTCAAACAGAACCTCATAGATAAGGGACGAAGCAAGCGTTGAATTTTTTCTGTACAGCCTGTTCAGGCAGTCAAATTCCTCGCGCTCGTCGCTTTCGGTCATAAAATCGCCCGACCTTTCTTTTATAAGCGTCATTGTTGAAAACCTGTCCGTAAGGCCGTCGCTCATATCGGTGTCAACCGCGCTTGCGCTTGCGTTTATTTTAACGTTTGCAAGCTGGTTTCTCCAGTATTCGCCCTTTGCAATAAGCTCGATTTTCAGATACCTGCTGCCGGCGGGGATTTCCCTTGACGGGATTATGTCAAAGAAGAACATACCGCTTCTGTTCGGGTCCTCGATAACGTCAACGGCCTTGCATTTAAGCTCCGTCCATTCCTCACCGTCGGGAGAAGTGTAGAGAATATAATAATCCTCTATTTCATCCGACATGCCGTAGCAGTGAACCTTAATATCAGTTATATCCGTTATAAGGTTGTATATTCTTGAAACGTTTTCATCCTCGTTGCGCCTGTAAATTCTCGCTCTTACGTCAAACTCGGGACGGTTATCCTGCGTCAGAGAGAATATGCCTTCGTTTGTATATTCGTTAAGGCTGTTAAAATAATCCTCAACGTACAAGCCCTCGCGCGGATCGGCAAATTCCGTCTGCCACGGCTCAAGCTGCGGCAGCTTTATAAACAGATTGCCGTTTGAATTTATTAAAACCTTTTGCTCATCGCCGTTCCAGTCAACGTCCGCTTTTAACGTTTCCATTATAAAACGGATCGGGATAAGCGTTCTGTCGTTTTCCGTAACGGGGCATGTGTCAAGCTCTGCCGGCTCGCCGTTTATATACGCCGTGCTGCTGCCGGAGGTAAGAATGATCTCGGTATTATCCTTCACCGCCGTTACCTGCTTTGTGGCTTCGTCGTATGTAACCTCCGCGCCGAAAAGCTCAAATATTTTCCGCATCGGAACAAGCACGCGGCCGTTATCGTTTAGCGGCTTTGCGTCAAACGCTATTTCAAAGCCGTCTATTTCGACACGTATTCCGTCGTAGCAGACTATATCGTCATAGCTTACCTCTGTTCCCTCGCAGGACGCAAACGCAAACGGCGCATTTTTGCTCCCGTCAAAGCCGTCTATATGCCCGTCAAATACAACGTTTTCGTCTATTTTAAATATAAGCCTGTCGCCGAAAAAGTCAAACCTGAAGCCGTATGCGTATTCGTCCTTCAGATAATTATCGTATATTTCCTTAAGCACGCCGTCTTGATTTTCAAGCGTAAATTTGCCGTTATTGTAGCGGACCATATAATAATCGTCCGCGCCGCTGTATTTTAAGTAAATCCCAAGCTGATTGCCCTTGTTAAGGTTTACGGTAAATCTTAAAAATCCGTCGCCAATCGAAGGCGCGTTTGTGTCGTACACAGCTGCCGGCGACGCGTCGGCAGCTGGCTCGGCCGTAGGCTCCGGAGTGCTTTCCGGCTGTTCCGCCGCTTCTGCTTTTGATTCTGATTCTGTTTCTGTTTCCGATGACGCATCGCTTTCCGTTTCCGGCTGCGGCTCGTCCGTTATGCCGTTTCTTATTTGCAGCACCCTTTGCTGACGTGCGATTTCAATTTGAGCGTCGCCCTCGGCGCGCCATGAATCCGTGCCGTTGTCAAACATTTCGTAATATGCGTAATCGGGCACTATCTGGAGCATGCTGTTATATTCGGGCAAATAGCTTATGCTCTTTAAAAGCGAATAATCGCTGTGGAAATACGGCTGCTCCTCTGCGCTCGTCGGCTTTGTTTTATCGAACTCAACCTCAAAGTAATACGGTTCCATTGTGCTCGCCGAATAGCAGTACAGCCTGAACTTTTGACCCATTACAGTTGCTTCGTTCGTTTCGGGGTCTATTGTGCTGCAGTACCAGCCGAGCTTTCCCGGCGGGCAGAACTGCTGCGGCGTTGTCCAGTCGTTTTCCTCAAGCGACGTACACGTTGAGATAAAGCCCTCGTTATTCGGTTTCTGCCAGCCGATTGCAACATAACGCTCGAGATACGTATTCCACGTTACAAAAACTGCCGTGTCGGGCTGAGTGAAGAGCGGCGATTCGTGACCGCCTATACCGGGCTCGCACCATTCGCCCTTATACCACTTTTCCCATGAGCCCGCCGCCATATTTGCGCTTATCGGAGAACGCGCAACATAAAGCGACTGGAACTGCTCCGCCGTTTCCCTATCTACAAGCTTCTTCATATGATAGCAGTATATATATCCGCTTTTTTCATCGACGATTATTTTATTGTCGCCGTCGCCGAACGTTTCGTAGCGGCCCGGGTGCTCGTCAGCCTTTTCGGGGCCGTCGCTTGATATTATAACGTCGCGGAGCGTCCATGTTGCGGCGTTATCGTCGCTTGTCGCATACATAATATACCGCTCGTGGACCTCGCCGTCGCCGTAGTTATACTCAACGTGGAGCGTTGTATACCATCTGCCGTTATCGTCAACGTATATTCCGTTTGCCCAGTAAGCGTCGTCGCCGTGCGGCATATCAAAGCCGACAAGCTTTGACGGTTCAAGCTTTGTCAGGTGATCCATATCGGGACCCACGTAGCGGTTAAAAACGCCGTCGCCCGTAAAAAACACCCACAGCTGATTGCCGTCCCAATAGGTGTTGCAGTTTGCATCGACTATATTTCCCTCCTGCAGTGAAGGGCCGACCTCCGCAAGCTTTTGATTTTCGCCTATCGTCCAGCTGAAATCCG
>DVLU01000083.1 GCA_018715365.1 Candidatus Ornithomonoglobus intestinigallinarum
GGCAGAATAGCAAAGCGTCTCGGGCTGAAGCAAAAGGTGAGCCGCGTGGGCGCCGAGGACATAATAAACAGGATAAATACGGCCGACAGCTACAGGAAGGAGCTTGAAAGCCTTGTAAGCAAATACAGCGACGAGGAAAAGAACAATAAGCTGCTTGCTTTTATACGCGGCAGCGGCGGCGAGGACATAAAGCTTACGGAAAAATATACGCGCGTTGCGGCTGTGCGCCTTACAGACGGCGGCATATTCGATATGCAGAAAAAAGAAGACAAGGATATGGCGATGCTGTGCGTTATAAATATATTGTCGGAGCTGCTTGAGAGCCTTTGTGTCTGTCACATCGCACGAGAAAACAACGAAATGCTGCTTTGCCTTATGAATTATTCGATGGACGACGAGGAATTCAGGCACGGCCTTGAAAACGGAGTTTTTGCAAAAACCGCGGAGGTGCTCAATTCTGGCTTTGAAATAAGCATCGAAATGATAGTGAGCAGCCTCGGTTCAAGCCCCGGCAGACTGGAGCATGAGGTGGAGTCGGCGTTTCACTACAGACGCGGCGGCACGGAAAGCGTAATGCTTTATTATGACGATATTGAACACAGCGGGCAGAGTGAAATGTATTATTATCCGTATGAGTACGAGGAGAATATATTAAGCTGCATAAGCTCTGGAAACGAGAAGGGCTTAAGAGGTATACTTGACGAGCTTAAGGAGAAAAATATATTAAACGGCGAGCTTGACATACAGCTTAAAATTTGTTTTTACTATGATTTGCTCAGCACCTATAAAAAGGCTGCCGAGCGTAACCGCTACGATGCGCGCCCGATAAACAGCCTGCTGATAAATATGGCAAAGGATGATGCTTCGGTAAAAACGAGCATAGACGAGCTGTGCGGCGCGCTGATAGATATGTGCCGCCTTTCGAGCCGTATAAAGCATCATGATATAGACGAAACGGCTGCTGTTGTGGACAGATACATTGCCGAGAATTTTGCCGACCCGGACCTTAATCTCAATATGATAGCAGACCATTTCGGAATAAGCCGTCAGACGATAAGCAAAAAATTCGGCGCGTCGTTCGGCGTAAAGGTCAGCGACCATATACATGAGGTGCGGATACGGGAAAGCAAAAAGCTGCTTGCGCAGTCAAGCCTTAATATATCGGATATTGCGATGCTCGTAGGATATGCCGACAGCAATTCGTTTATAAGGGTATTTAAAAAGGTAACGGGAATCACTCCGGGGCAATACCGGAAAAATGATTCCGACGGTCATATACAATAGGGTAAAGCTATATTACAAAATAAAGAGCTGCCACTTCCGGCGTTTTTCGCCGGGGGCGGCAGCTTTTGCGTGTGTCGGGCATGGCACAGCGTTTTTTTTATTCTTAAAAACCCGAATAAATGCGATACGTTCGGGGTATTACCAAAACAGCGATGGATTTAACAACTTGAAGATTTACTTTATTTAAGCCGATGATGTATAATTATATCAGCAAGAGAACGGATGCGGCCGTAAGCGGCCGTTGTCCGAAGCGGCAAAAAGATAAACACAGCGGAAAGGAATGATATTAAAAATGAAAACAAAAAAGATTTTTGCGGCTGCGCTATGCGCGGTGATGTCGCTTGCGGCAGCTGCCGGATGCAGCCCGAACGCCGGCGAAAACGGTACGGGAGAACAGATAGAGATAAGGATAGGCAAGTGGCCGAAGCAGGACACTGACCCTGAAACGTATGCGATATATCAGGAATACGTTAAAAAGTTTGCGGAAATACGCCCCGACGTAACAATAATCCCCGATGAAATGGATTTTGACGTAAACACGTTTACGCCGCTTGCGGCCGGCGGACAGCTGCCGAATATGTACAGGGTGCCGTTTACGGAACCGAAAAACGTTATAGATGCGGGCTATGCGCGCGACGTTGACGAAATAATGCGCGAGCGCGGCTACGCCGAAAAGATGAACGACGATCTGCTTGCGATAGTGACGGGCAGCGACGGCAAGTATTACGGAGTGCCGAATAACGGCTACATGATGGGTATGTGGTATAATGTCAACCTCTTTGAGCAGGCCGGGCTTGTTAATGAGGACGGGACAATAGATTACCCCACAACGTGGGACGAGGTTGTAACAACTGCAAAAACAATAACCGAAAAAACGGGACAGCCGGGCTTCGGCTTCCAGTGCAAGGATGCGGAAGCCGGCTGGAATCTCATGAACATAGCGTGGTGCTACGGCGTTAAATTCATGGAACAGGAGGAGGACGGCTCATATAAAGCAACGTTTGCTTCTCAGGAAATGGTCGATACGCTTCAATATCTTTCGGACCTCAAATGGAAGTACAACGTAATACCGTCAAACGTGCTGCTTAGCCGCGGCGACCTGATGAGGCTTTTTGCAACGGATCAGCTTGCAATGTCGATATGCGCGGAGGACTGGCTTAATTCTCCCGTTGAGCAGTACGGCATGGACAAGAGCAGAATAGGAACGTCGGCAATGCCGTCGGGACCCGCCGGCTGCTACGCTCAGACGGGCGGCGACGTTTGGATGTTCTCAAAGGAAACGACGGACGAGCAGGTTGACGCCCTCTTTGACTGGCTCGACATGATAGGCGACGGCCCCGAGCTTTCCGACGATGCGAAGGCAAATATAGAAAACGAAATAAAATCGCAGTCGGAGGACGGAAAGGTAATTATAGAGCCTGCGTTCAGCGTATGGAAGGATGAGGGAAGGAACAAAGAAATAAGCGAGCTGTATGCGCCGTACGTAAACACGGACGAAAGGGTGCAGGAGCCGATGATGAACGACAACGTTCAGCTGCACGCGGAAGAGCCCGAGGACACGCAGGAGCTTTACAGGACAATATCCGAGTGCATGCAGGAGGTCCTGACAAACGAAAACGTAGATATAATGGCGCTGCTTACGGAAAAGCAGGCAAACTTCCAACGCGACTTTTTGGACAAATAAAAAAACAACACATAGCTTCGGCTGTAAAGTATCAGCCGGAATTACCCCCTCTTTATCGCAAAGCGCCGAAGCGCCTTTTCTCCCGCTTAACGCGGGAGAGGGGGGCTTTGGCGAATAAGGGCTGCGCTGTATTGCGGCAGTCTTAAAATATGAAAGGCTTAAAAATGAACGGAAAAATAAAAAAACAAGGGCGGGCTTTGAGCGGTAAAACGGTAAAGCGGGCAGTCGCAAACTGGTTCAGGCGCGACGCCGTCGGGTGGCTCATGCTTTTGCCTTCGCTTTTATGCTTTACTATTTTTATATGGCAGCCGCTTTTGAGCGGCATAAAAACGTCATTCTATGAAACACGAGGCTTTGACCTGCTTGAATTTATAGGCTTTGACAATTACATAAATATAATTTCCGACTCGGGCTTTATAAACGCCGTAAAAAACACATGGACATATGCCCTGTGGTCAATAGTGCTCGGGCTTTTCACGCCGGTTATTACGGCGGTAATATTAAACGAAATTTTCCGCGGCAAAGCGTTTTTCAGATTTTCCGTATATTTTCCGTGCATGGTACCGTCGGTCGTAACGTCGGTAATGTGGCTCATAATGTTTGAGCCGAGCGCGGGCGGATTTCTGAACAGCATATTTGCAAAGTTCGGAGCCGGGCCGTTTGAATGGCTTCAGGACAGTAAGCTTGTCATACCGCTTATCGTTTCAACAATGACCTGGGGCGGCTTCGGTTCGACAACCATTCTGTATCTTGCCGACCTTCAGAGCGTGAATACCGAGCTGTACGAGGCGGTGGAAATAGACGGCGGAGGAGTTTTCACAAAGCTGACGCATATAACCTTGCCGCATATGTCGGGTATGGTTAAGATGATGTTTATAATGCAGATAATAAACGTATTCCAGGTGTTCCAGCAGCCGCTCACAATGACGGGCGGCGGACCGAACAACGCGTCGGTAACGCTTGCGATGGTTGCGTACAATTATGCGTTTACAACCTCCGAAATAGGCAAGTCAACGGCAACGAGCGTTGTTACGGGGCTTATGATAATGATATTTACAATATTCTATATGAGAATAAAAAACAAGAACGTAAACGAATGAACGGGGGCGGATAATTTTGAAAAAAGAAAAGAAGGTGCTCAAAAGAACGGGCATCATAAGCGATATAAATTACAAGTCCCCTCAAATAAAGCTGCTCTATTGGCTGCTGTTTGCCGCTATGTGCGCAATAGCGTTTGTATGCCTTGTGCCGCCGCTGTGGGTAATGCTCTCGTCGGTAAAGGATATGAAGGAATTTTACCGCATACCGCCGACGCTGATACCGCACACGTGGGACTTTTCAAAAATAGGCAAGGCGTGGTCGCAGTATTCGTTCGGAAGGTATTACTTAAATACAGTGATACTCACCGCCGGCTCGGTTGCCTGGTCTATATTCAGCAACGGTCTTGCGGGATATGTGCTTTCAAAGGTTAAGCCGCGCGGCCATAAAATAGTGTTCTGGATGATATTCGGCTCGATGATGATACCGACAACGGTAAGCGTCGTGCCCGTATACAAGAATATAATCCATTTCCCGATAGGCGGCTTTAACCTTATAAATACGTTTATACCGATGATACTGATGACAGGCTGCAACGCATTTATGACAATAGTCTACAAGAGCTTTTTTGACGGCATCCCGTCGTCGCTTATCGAGGCCGCCGAAATAGACGGCTGCGGCAAAATAGGTATGTTCCGCCATATTGTTCTGCCGCTGTCAAAGGCTATAATATTTACGGCGATGATACTTGCGTTTAACGCGGCATGGAGCGACTTTTTCTGGCCGTTCCTTGTGCTTAAGGATAAGTCGGTATATACGGTAATAGTTGAGATATTCTCAATAAAAACGTCCATAGCGCAGGATCAGGTCATCATACTGCTGATGTTTGCGCTGGTGCCGCCCGCCGTGCTGTTTCTTATATTCCAGAAAAACATCATGCAGGGGCTTACGATGAGCGGCATAAAGGGATAATAACAAAACAAAAGGAGATGTGCTTATGATAAACACCGAACCCTTGCGGTGCGGATTGTCGTGTGCCGTGATCGGACGGTTTGACAGGGAGGTCATATTGCAGTATGCCGAAGCGGGCATATCGTCAATTGAAACTGCGCTGCCGTTCATAAATTATTTTGCGCACGACTGGAAGGAATTAAAACGCTTTGCCGATGACGCGGGAGTTGAGCTCTGGTCGGTTCATCTGCCGTTCGGCGGCGAAAACAATATGTTTAATATTGCCGATAAAAGCTTTTGCGCCGATACCGTCAGGGCTGACGAGCGCATAATAGTCCGCGCCGGCGAAGCCGGAATGAGGGCGGCCGTTATCCATCCGAACACGGGTGACATTGACGTAAAGGAGCGCGGCAAGCAGTTTGAAACGGCGGTGAAAAGCCTTGAAAAGCTTGTCGCGATAGGCAGGCGCGAGGGCGTTATGATAGCAGCCGAGGTGCTGCCGCGTGAAAATCTCGGCTGGTGCATCACGGAAATGAAGGCGCTTGCCGACGCCGTTCCGGGATTGAAAATATGTATGGATGTAAATCATATAATCGAGTATCCGCCGGACGATTTTGTAAGAGCCTTCGGCGATAAAATAATAACGGTTCATATGTCCGACAACGATATGACGCGCGAGCGCCATTGGATGCCCGGCGACGGCAAAATAGACTGGAAGAATATAATACGCCTTTTAAAAAGCATAAATTACACCGGCCCGTTTATGTATGAGCTGGACGGTGAGGAGTTCGGCAGATTCGGTTTAAAGGGCATAAAGCAAAATTATGACGGATTTATAAAGGGTATTATTGAGGAAATTTATAAATGAACAGTTACATAATAAGCGAAACGGAATTTGATCCGCTTAAAATAAGAAAAAACGAATCAATCATGTGCCGCGGCAACGGCTATATGTGCATACGGGCGTCGCTTGAAGAACGCTATCCGGAGGAAAAGCGCGGAACATTTATAAACGGCGTGTTTGACGGAGCAAACGGCGAGGTATCTGAGCTTGCCGTTCTGCCCGATACAACACGGTTTGACATTTACGTTGACGGCGAACGCGTTTTTCTCACAGGTAAAAACCATACCGGCTACAGCCGCACGCTTGATATGGAAACGGGCGAAGCGGTGCGCGTATTTACATGGGAGAGCAGAGCGGGAAAGAAGATAAAATTTAAATTCCGCTCGTTTGTTTCGCAGGAAAAGGCGCATATTGCGGCGTATAAGGCAGAGCTTTCGGCAAGCGAAAGCGCCGATGTAAAAATCATAACGGGCATATGCGGCGAAGCGGCAAATACGGGCGTGCAGCATATAGGCGCGCCGGTGCGCAGGGTATACGAAAACAAAACGATGGGGCTGTATGCCAAAACACTTGCTTCATGCGTTGATATTGCGGTTCACTGTTCGGTGAAGTGCAGCGCGGGCTGCACGGTCTCTCACCTTGCCGACAGGCGGAGCCTTTACAAATGTATTGAATTTACTCTCGGTGAAAAAAGCGTTGTAACCGAAAAGCTTGTTTCGTACGTATCGTCGCGCGACCCGGAATACGACGGCGCGGAGCCCGGTTCTGACACGGTGGCAGGCGACGGTAAAAAATATCTGGAAAATGCCTGCAGCCTTGGCTATGACGCGCTTTTTAACGAAAGCGCCGGAAAACAGCGCGCGTATTGGAAGCGTCACGGCGACAAAATAGTAAGCAAAAACGGTTTCTATGACAGGGCGCTGAAATTTGCGCTGTATCATCTGAACATAATGACGAGCCAAAGCGACAATCGTGTCGGTATAGGTGCAAAGGGCATGAGCGGCGAAGGGTATAAAGGTCATTCGTACTGGGATACGGAGATATTTATTATGCCGCACTTTATGTTTACCGAGCCGGAAAAAGCAAGGCGCCTTCTTGAATACCGGTTTAAGCTTTTAAAGAGCGCGCTCAAAAAAGCGGAGCGTTTCGGGTTTAAGGGAGCAATGTATCCCTGGGAGGCGGCATGGATAACGGACGGGGAAACGTGCCCCGAATACGGCGATATTGACCTTCTTACGGGCGAAGCGAGAAGAAACCTTATGGGCGAGATTGAGGTGCATATTTCCGCGGATATTGCGTATGCGGTGTGGCAGTATTACACGATAACGGGCGACACAGGCTTTATGGAAAGCTGCGGCTGCGAAATAATACTTCTCACAGCGCTTTTCTGGTGCAGCCGTGTGACGGAGAAAAACGGCAGGCTTGAGATATTAAACGTAATAGGCCCCGATGAATATAAGGACTGCGTTGACAACAACGCCTACACAAATTACATGGCGTATTTCAATTTAAAGCTTGTTTCAAAAATAAAGGATATTATCCCCAAACGCCTTAAAGAAAAATACGACTGTGAGAAAATAGTCTCCGCGGCAAAAAATACGGCGGAGCGCCTTTATCTTCCCGAAGCAAACGAAAACGGCATCATACCTCAGTTTGACGGGTATGCGGAGCTTAAGCCGATCGACCTTTCGCCGTATAAAAACAAGAGCTGCGTGGGGCTTATATTTAAGGATTACGGCTTTTCGCAGATACAGAAAATGCAGGTTTCAAAGCAGGCGGATACCGTTATGCTGTTTTACCTGCTCAGTGAAATGTTTGATAAAAAAACGGTATTCGATAATTTCAAGTTTTATGAGGAACGCACCGTGCACGATTCATCTCTCAGTATGTGCATACATGCGCTGCTTGCGGCCCGGCTCGGGATTATTGAAGCTGCGGAAAAAATGTTTTATAAAGCGTGCTCCGTTGATTTGGGAGATACCGATAATTCGGATGACGGAATACACAGCGCTTCGATAGGCGGAATATGGCTTGCGCTGGCGATGGGCTTTTGCGGCCTGGGCTGTGAGGACGGAGTGCTCTCGGCATCGCCCGTGCTGCCCGTGGACTGGGAAAGCTTTGAGCTTTGCGTTGAGTACCGCGGCGCGCTCATAAAAATAGGTGCAGACGCCGGAGGGACTTTTGCAGAGCGCCTTTGCGGAGATAAAACAAAAATAAAATTAAACGGAAAATATATTGAAGTATGAGCCGTCTGTCCGCACAGACGGGGGATAGGAGGAGCGTATGAAGAAATTTGTTGCGGCTGTTGTGGCGGCAAGCCTGCTTGCCGGAACGTGCAGCGCGGGAGCCGTTTCCGTTTCCGATGTGATAGAGGAACGGGAAGGCGGAACGGTCAGCTTTGCCGGGCGTGCGGAAAACGCCGAAGGGAAGCTGATGGTCAAGGTTTATAACACAAAATACGGTGAGGACGATACGAGCGGTTTTGTTAAGCTCGATACGGTAACGCCGGAGGAGGACGGCAGCTTTGAGTTTTCCGTCGTCATACCCGATACATTGGGCGACGGCTCAAATTCAACGGGCGAATATGAGTTCGTCTTGTCTGACGGCGTATCGTCGGCACGGCGGACATTCCTGTACATGAACACCGAAGAAGCCGAGGGCGTTTTCGCGGTGCTTGAGAGTGAGGATTCCGACAGCATATACGTTCGCATGGACGGCGAATTTGCCGACAGCGCGGCGATGACGGGCATCGATATTGAAGCGTATGAAGCGCTTTCGGAAACGCAGCGCAGAACGGTATGCGAATGGTTTGCGTCAAACAGAAACGGCAGCGGCACGGCGGCGCTTTTCAATAAATGTATTTATTCGCTTTACATAACTGTTTGTCCCGAAAACGAGAGGGTGCTTACGGCACAGAAGATTGCTCCGGAATACGGCGGGAAAGCCTTTGCCGGGCTTTCGGAGGAGGAAAAAGCGAAAACGGCGGCGCATATGGCCGAAAATACTCCCGAAAGCTTTGACGAGGTATCGGAGATTTTTGGAACGGCGCTTGCGCTCTCCGCGCTGTCAACGGCGAGAAAGGACGACGTCTACAATATACTCACAAATAACGCCGTACTGCTTGAGCTTTCCGGCACGGCGGCTTATGAGGATTATCTTTCCCTGACGGCTGCCGACAGGCAGAAAACGAACGAAAAATTTGTTGCGGCTCTCGGCGGGAAAATGGCGTCGGTTTCGGAAATAGCCGATATTTTGTCATCGTCGATAACAAAAACAACCTCGAATAATACAAGCACCGGCGGCGGCTCGCAGAGTACGGGAAGCGGCGGCAGCGGAATAATAGCTCCGGAAAATACCGGCGCAAAAGCAACGCCGTCTCCCTCGGGTCCTACGGAAACTCCCGGTCAGACAACGGGCTTCAGTGATTTGGAGAGCGTGACCTGGGCGGCAGAAGCGATAGAAACGCTTGCGGAAATGAATATAGTAAACGGCGTCGGAAACGGCGAGTACGATCCGAATGCAAGTGTTACGCGCGAAGCGTTTGTCAAAATGCTGCTGCTTGCGTCGGGGCTTTTTGAGGAGGGTCACACGAGCGCTTTCGGCGACGTTGACGCATCGGAATGGTACGCCGCATACGTGGGCTGCGCGGCCGATAAGGGTATAGTAAACGGTATATCCGAAACGGAGTTCGGCATTGGCAGGACAATAACGCGCCAGGATATGGCCGTAATGATAAAAAGAGCGGCGGATGCGGCAGGCGTTGAGATAGCCGACGTGCGTTCTTATGACGGTTTCGGCGACAGCGAAGATATTGCCGATTACGCGGCGGAGGCCGTGGAGCGCCTTTACTGTGCCGGTATTATAAACGGCAGGGATAACGGGCTGTTCGAGCCGGCATCGCAGCTTACGCGCGCGGAAGCCGCAAAGGTTATATACGACGCGTTTGTAACGGATAAAAGCACGGCTGTGTCAAATCCTTCTTCCTCGAATACGCCCGCACAGGCGTCCGAAACCGAAAGGATTCTTGAATTTATGACGGCCGTCGGCATTGCGTCCGCGGAGGATGCGCCGCTTTCCGCAACGGCGGATATGACGGCGGGAAGATTTATAAATATGGCGCTGTCGCTTGCGCAGAAAAAGCTGTATGCCGGCGATACGCTGAGCGGCGAAGCGCGGTCGCTTGCCGAGTCTTATGCGATGCTTCCCGAGGGCATAAGCGAAAGCGGCACGCTTACGGTTGCCGAAGCGGCGCAGATACTTGTGAGCGCCGCGGGCTATTCGTCTATAGTAAGCGGTGATGAAATATGGCCGCAGGCGTCAATGCTCGGTATCCTTGACGGCGTTTCGCAGCCGTCTTCGGAAACTCTTTCCGTGCAGGATGCGCTTCGTATGATAAGAAATGCGGCGGACTGTACGCCGGCAGTTGTCGAATACAGCGGCACAACGCCCGTTATAAATATCTTAAACGGCACAACGCTGCTCGAAAAGGCAAAAAATATCTATAAACGCCGCGGCACCGTTACGGGAAACAGTATAACAACGCTTTATTCCGCTGACGGCCTTGCCGGCGGCAGGATAGAGATAGACAATACGGAGTACGTATGCGATAACGATAAATACGGCGAATATCTCGGCTATTACGTTACGTATTACGTGCAGTCGGATGACAGCGGCGATATACTAAAATATGCGGAGCCTGTCGGCGATAACGAAACAACCGTGATTTCGGCAAAGGCGTTTGAGTCGGTTTCCGATGATTTCAGGACGGTATACTATACGGAAAACGGCAGAAAGAGAACGGCCGATATAAGCGCGTCGCCGAACGTTATTTATAACGGCAGATACTGCGGCGATTACACCGCGGACGATTTTAACATCGACGCCGGGGATATTACAATAATAAAGGCGCGTGCGTCGGACGGTACCGACACGGTAATTATAAACTCATACGAAACGTTTATATTTGACCGTATGTCAAGCGACAGGCTGAAGATTTTCGGAAAATATTCGCACACCGGCGCAACGACGGAAATAAATCTCAACAACGCAAAATACACAATAACAAAAAACGGCACGGAAATACAGCCGACAGAGCTTAAGGAATGGGATGTTTTAAGCGTTGCCACGGCACGCGGCGGCTTTGAGCCGTATTACACGATACTTGTTTCCGATACGCGCGAGGAGGCGCTTACGGAGAGCTATTCCTACAGCGATATGACGGTAACGTCGATAGGCTACATATACGATATAGCAAAATCGTATTACGACAGCTTTGCGGAAAACAAAGGCGTCGGCGTTCCGCTTGAGCTCGGCGAGCGTCAGATATACCTGCTCGATTCGTTCGGGCGAGTTGCCGCGGTGCTCGGAGATGAAAGCGCGCAGACGGACGATTATATGTATGTTGTAAACGCGTGGATAAACGAGGACGGCGAAAGCGCGGGCATTAAATATTACGATATGGCCCGCGGTGAAATGGTAACGGCAAATATTGCCGCCCGCGCAAATGTCGGCGGCGAAAGCTATACGGGCGGGAATATTGTAAATTCCGCGCTGTTTGACGCTGACGGAAACGCAGTTTTGCAGCTTGTAAAGCTTACAGCCGATGATGACGGAAACGTGAACAGAGTGGAAACCGCGGTAAATTCAACGGGAGCGAACACGTCGGAGTTTACGAGAACGCGCGTTTCAACAAGCTGGATATATGAAAACAGCTCGTTTAACTACGAGGCGTTCCTGACTGCGGACGCGCAGATACTGTGCGTTCCCGATACGGGAAACGATGCCGATGATTTCTATGTGCTTGACCGCTCGATGTTTGAAAACGATCAGGCAAAGAATCTTTCAACGTCGGTAACGGCATACAATATGGACGAATTCAAGCGCACGCCCATGGTTGTGGTAAATTACAGCAACACATCATCTCCGGACCTAAGCGATACGCAGAACATTTTTGTTATAGACAAGGTATCGGAAGCGGTAAACGGGGACGGTGAAACGGCGCGCCTGCTCCATGGAAGCATAGGCAACTATGAGGGTATGGAATTTTACATAAACGACGAAACGCTCGTTCCGAACGCCGCTCCCGGCGACGCGCTTTACGTAAGCTTCGATAAGCTCGGAAACATTAGGGGCGCGGAAATAATATTCTCGTTAAACGAGCTCCTGGCGTCGGGCGATATTTACGAAAACGCGAAAACAACGCGTGACACGACGTCGAGAAATTCGAGAACGCAGCTGCTTACCGGCTGGATAGAAGATGTTGACCTCAACGCCGGAGCAAACGAAAATATGGTAATGCTCGACGGTACGTCAATGCTGCCGATACGCTTAAACGGCCTGTCGTCAAAGGCGGTCGTATACGATGCGGCGGCAAGGGTGAGCACCGTTCAGGACATAAGCGCAATTGAACCGGGCGACCTTATGATAGTAAGGCTAAGATATTCCTCCGTAAGGGCGATTGCCGTAATTAAAAATATAGATGAGGCAGGTGTATGAACATGAAAAAAAGATTTATCGCGGCTTTGACGGCCGTCATGATGCTTATTACGGCGGCTCCGTCGCTTGCCAAAACAGTTGAGGTGGTGCCTTCCGAATACACCTTCGGCGACAGCCCTCAGGCAGCGGAGCTGTTTACGGGAACGGCGTCGGGAAACGCGGCGTGGAGCGGCGAAAGCGTTGACACATACGTTTCGTTTGATAACACGGCAATGACGATAGCGTCCGAAAGGCGCGCCGCGTTTGTGTCGCTGGATAACGAAATGACGTCAAATTATTTTGATATGACGTCATCGGTAGGCGTTACAGTTTCAAACGACAGGGACAGCGCTTCATATCACACCGGTTTTGTGTTCGGCGCAAATGAAAGCGGCTATTACGAGGTGCTCTTTAATGCGGCGGGCGAAGCGGCGATAGCAAGAAGCGACGAGCTCCATACGACCTCGGCCGATGTGCTTGCGTCAAATCCGCTGGGTGATTTGATGGCGCTTGACGGCACACCGTCAAACGTTAAAGTAAGCGTGGATAAGCAGAAAATAACCGTGTATGTAAACGACACAGCCGCAGTCGAGTATGACGCGGGCGCGGAAATAGAAAAAGGCTTCTTCGGCTTTATCACAACGCGCGATATGTCGGCGGTGTATTCCGATTTTAAGCTAACGCTTTATGAGGAACGGATAACATATGAGGAAAGCGATTATTTGATACCCGAATTTTCCGCCTCCTCCGACGGCACCCGGGCTGTCGTATCATGGATAAATCCCGATGTTGAGGAAATAACGAGAATAAGGCTTCTGACGGATTCGGGTGAGGAAATAACCGAATACGACGGTGAAATCTCAACCGCCGCGGCAGCGTCCAATTATATAACAACGGCGCAGCTTCCGCACGGCAGGGACGTCGGCATTATGATAGAAATATCATTTGCGTCGCACGACCCCGTCCGCTCCGAGGCGGGCATCGTAAACATACCTTACACGGACGACGACTATAGAATAACCGATTTTTCGGCATCGGCGCTGGCAAACGGCGCGCGCCTTTCATGGAGGAACCCGGCCGCCGAAGGGATAACGGCAATAACAATAACAGATGATAAGGGCAATACGTATGATATAAGCGTGTCATTGGAGAGCGGTGCTCAAAACGACATAACCGTAAGCGGCCTTTCGGGCGGCGAAACGTATACGTTCAGCGTAACTGCCGAATTTGAGGGCGGACGCACCGATACGGCAAGCGGCGCCGTAACGGCGATACTTGTTGAGGAAGCGGGCTATCAGCCCAAAAACATGCTCGTTTACGAATCGTTTACGCGTCTCGGCATTTCGTGGCTCAATCCCGAAAAGGAGCTGGCTTCGATCGAAGTGCTCGATTACAATACCGGCGCCGGGGCGGTGTTCGAGGATGAAATTTCGCTTGAGCCCGGTGCGGCAAACAACGTGCTCGTTGAGGATCTTCCGTCCGATACGCCGCAGAATTTCAGGATAATATTCCGATTTGCCGACGGGCACAGCGCCGTTGAATACGTTGCCGGCGGACTTGCCTACGGCAAGGGCACGTATTACGATTACGAGCAGGTAACGCTTACAAAAGTAGCCGACTGGGATATATTCTGCAATATCCCGACGGCAACCTACGGCTCTGTCCCGGCAATCATATCGGTAGACAGAAACGAAAAGGCTGAGGGCAATAACTCGCTGAAATTCACGGGCGCATATGCAAAGCCGTACGACAATCTGTTTTACCAGCTGAGGATAAAGCCGTTTAACAGCTATGACCCCTCAAAAACGTACAGGGTGAGCATGAAAATAAAATACGAAAACGCGCAGAATTCAGTCATACTTACATATGCAAACAAGGCGATGAACAGCTATGCCGACGGAACGAGCGACCCGCGCTACGGCGTCGGAACAAACCTTACGCCAAAGGAATCGAGCGACGGTTGGGAAACGGTATCGTTCCTTATGGAACCGGAAACGTCGGACGGTCAGCCCAGGCTTTCGGGACAGGAATTCGCAGTAAGAATTTTGGGCACAGCCGAAGCGTTTTGGATAGACGATATGGAAATGGTGCCTGTTGACGAAGAGGGTAACGTTATAGGCGAAAATATACTGCCGAATCCCGGCCTTGAAGCCGACGACAACACGCCGAGCGGAAACGTAAGGGTGGATACGCAAAACAGTGCTCTTAAAAACGGCACCGCAGCGCTTGTATGGGAAAATCCGGACGATGCGCAGCTTAAAAATATTCTTATCTACAGAGAGCAGGACGGCGAGCTGTATGAGTGCGCTGTGCTTTCGTCGTCAACAGAGTCGATAGAGCTTAAAAATATCCCCGATACAGGCGAAACCGTAAGATTTGTCATAAAAACGGCGGACCAATCGGATAACATATCGTCGGGCGCAAGCATTGAGCTTGTTCCGTCCTTTGACGACTGCGTATTCGGAGCCGTAAAATTCACAAGCGGCGGCATGGAGCTTACATCCGTACCGAGCGGCTTTGAGGGAACGGTGACGGCGTTCGCATCGGTATCAAATTATGCGCTCGATGATTTTTCGGGCTGTATCGCCGCGGCGGCATATTGCGACGGCGTATTAAAATCGGTTTCGGTATCTCCGGCAGTATGGTTCAGGCGCGGCGCGGGCGAAACGGCCGTAAGCACGAGCGTGACGATAACGTCCGGAGGAAGCTGGACGGTAAAGGCATTCCTGCTTGATGATATAGTAAATATGAAGCTCTTAACGGATGAGGGTGAAATATAGAGAGGAGGAAAAAATCATGAGTAAAAAAGCTGTTTCCTTTGCGGTATTGATAGCGATGCTCATATCGGTGCTGCCGGTGCTCCCCGCGGGGGCGGCAGCGTCGATAGACGGCTGGTCAACATATTTTTCGAATGTTACGGACGGCGAGGAGGCAACAATAACGCTCGATACAACAGAAAAAGCAAGCGGCACGGCATCGGTAAACGCAACGTTTTCGCACGCTTACGAATCGATGTATTATGCGTCCGTTTCGCAGAGAGTGCCCGTTGAACAGGGGCACAGGTATTACTACGGACTGAAGGTAAAAACGGAAAAAGCGCATAATATAACGCTTAAAATCGATCAGACAAATGTAGATTCGCTTGTTCCGTTCAGCGAAACGTCGGACTGGAAAACGTATACCTTCAGCTATGAGCATAAAACAGACGCAGCCGACGTAAACTTTGCGATAATTATCGAAGGCAAAACGGAAAACGTATGGTTTGACGATGCGTTTTTCTATGACGCCGACGACAGCGAAAAAACAAATATGATGAAGAACCCGAGCTTTGACGGCAGCGGAGCCGGCGGCAGCGCGGGAGAAAACACGGAGAATCCGGCAGGGGAAAGCACGGCGGTGAGCGAAACGGAGGCGCTTTACAATAAGCTCCGCGAATCCGACAGCTTTTCCTACAGCGACATAGCAAGCGTAATGGGCGGCTTCCATTACGGAGCCGCTTATCCCGCGGAAAACATTACAATCGACGGCGACGCGGGCGACTGGGATAATTACGACGCAATGCACATGCCCGTTCGTCCCGATCAGTCGTATCTGCTTGACGAGAGCGTGCTTGTGGGCGAAATGGATATGACGGTCGATTACAAAATGAGCTATGATGATGAAAATTTCTATATACTTTTGAACGTACACGACAAAGACCATGTATTTTTCAATAATTCAAACGATTACTGGCGCGGAGACAGCGTGCAGCTTGCGCTGTGCTCCGTCGGCAAGAGCTACGAGCATGAGCTGAGCTTTGTCTGCGATACGGACAACAACACAAGCGGAGTGTATTCGTCAACGTATTCAGACAGCAGCCCGCAGAAGGTTGACCTTGCAACATCGCGCTCGGGCGAAATAACAACGTACGAGGCCGCAATACCATGGGATATTCTTTTTGAGGAGGTGCCGGAAAAGTGCCTTATGTGCTTTGCCGTAAACGATAACGACGGGCCGGGCAGAGCGTATTTTGTCCAGCTCGATAACGGAGGTATAACGCTCGGCACAAAATCAAGCGCCGATTTCCCGACAATAGAATTTCTTGACGCCGACAAGGACTGGTATTCCTGGATAGAAGGCGCGGCGGAAATAAATACGGGCGATTCGGGAGAATACAGCGTTTACATAGTGAATAAGGGCGATGAAAAAACTGTCAATATCGATATTCCGCTCTTTAATGTAAACGAAACAGTAACAATACCGGCGCAGAGCGGCATACGCCGTGAATATTCCTACAGCTCCGAAACATACGGAAACCACACCGTTGAATGTACGGTCACGGAGGGCGAAAACAAGGGCGTGAGCACGTTCGATTTCTACGTAAATCCGTCGGAGGGCTATTTTGACGAAACGATAGAGGAAATGCGCTATAAGGGCAAGGAGCTTTCGAATCTTGTAAGGCGCTGCAAGGAGGCCGGCATGACGCCCGATTATGCCGAGATGCGCTCAAATATCTATAATCAGTATATAGATTTCTTCGAGGACGATCTTTCTCACCACGAATATTACAGAATAGACCACAATTTAAAGAGCCTTGAGGAAATATACGAAAAAACAAAAGAGGAACTCAATTCGTATCTGAGCGGGAAGAAAACGCCGCTTGAGGTGCCAAAATACGTCGGCGATATGCAGGTTGAGGGCTCGCATACAACGGCGCTTGCCGAATACAACGGTGAAATAACGCGCCGGAATATGTTCTTCTCGGGTTTCAACTGCTGGGGCATGGAGGAGCACCTGCCGTTCCTGACGTCGATAGGCTTTAACCATGCGCAGCTTGAAACGGGCATAAGCTCAACCGTCGCACTTGTTGAGGAGGGCGGCATAAACGGCTGGTTCGATGTAAGCTGGGATGCAATGGGCGTGCCCGATTTTGAAATAACGCTCGATACAGAGGAAAAGGCTTCGGGCGAACGCAGCTTTAAAATGGTTTACAGCAGCCCGTGGGAAAACAATGTGTACAGAAAGGTTTATCAGGCGATAACGTGCAAGCCGAACACAACCTACCGCTGGGGCTTTAAGGCAAAGGCGGAAAACGCCGGCGACGTCCACGCTTCGATAACAAACGGGAACCCCTATAACGAGCGCGTTATTATGCCGACGGGAACGTACGACTGGACAAATTTCGATTACGAATACACAACGGGCGATGACACGACGCTTTTGACCTTCACGTTCTTCTTTATGAGCAATACGGACGCAATGTGGCTCGATGATTTATATGTATACGAGGGCGATTCCGATGAAAATCTCGTAAAGAACGGCGGCTTTGAGGAGGATGCCGATGCTTCGCGCCTTACACAGTTTGACGCGCAGGCGTTTTCGCAGCATATAACGTCGCTTGAGAACGCAAAGCAAAACGGGATATGCGTTGACCTGCTTATTTCACCGCATTATTTCCTGAATAAATTGTTCGAGCTGTATCCCGACCTTGAGCATCCAAACGGTCTTATGGCAAAATACCGTCTTGACCACCCGATAGCAATAAAGGTCACCGAGGAATATATCCATGACCTTATGCAGGCAATAAAGCCGTACGAGGATATTATAGGCTCGATATGTTTGTGCAACGAGCCGTCTCACCTCACACAGCAGAGCGAGGATTACTATAAGCCGAAGTGGACGGCGTTCCTTGCCGAAACCTACAATAACGATATAGGCGAGCTTAACAAAAATTACGGCAC
Source organism: Candidatus Ornithomonoglobus intestinigallinarum (assembly GCA_018715365.1). Classification (GTDB taxonomy): domain Bacteria; phylum Bacillota; class Clostridia; order UBA1381; family UBA1381; genus Ornithomonoglobus_A; species Ornithomonoglobus_A intestinigallinarum. The sequence goes on from DVLU01000083.1 coordinate 17,996, forward strand.
GTCATATACGAGCTTTGACGAGGTGCCGATGGTTTCGAGCAGCGCGCCGAGCGTACCGCTTTACGATTACATAACGTTTAACGATACAATATCAACCAACTGGATAAAAATGCTTGCCGATAACGTGAGAAAATACACTGACATTCCCGTACATGAAAAGGTCATGCACTGGATGGCGTCGGAGGACAGCGATAAAGAGGGCAAGCGCTGGCTTATCCTCTCCGGCTGCGATCCCGAAAAGCTTGTTGATTACATGGATATAAACGGCAACGACTCGGAGCTCAGCATAACAGTCCCCGTTGAGGAAAACATCGAGGGCAAAATGATGCAGAAGGCGTTTAACTATGACTTCAGCCGCAGCTTCAATGACGCGCCCGTTTACAACAGCGAGGACCATGTCGGCCTTAACGGTGAAATGCACTACGGCCCCGAATTTGCGCAGAACGTAAGGCTGGAGCAGTGGATGTCGGCGCTTCACGGCAGAAGCATAACGTCGCTTTGGAACTTTGACAGAAGCCGCTCGAGAGACTGGACGGCGGAGGGCATGGCGTTCAGGCCCGATGAGCTTGAAACGATAGCAACAATCAACATGGACCTTAACAGGCTTGCCGATTACGCATACGCTGTTGTTGACAAGCCGGCGGACGTTGGGCTTTTAATGTCAAAAACAACGCGAATTTACAGGATCGATCATGTAAACGGCCTGTACAAAGCATACGAAAACCTGCTTTATAACGGCATAAAGCCGCTCTTTGCGGTTGAGTCGCGGACCGATTTGTTCGATACGTTCGATACTATTTATATGCCGAACGTTTCAAACGTCGAGGTTGACACGCTCTATGCTCTGAAGGATTTTGTGGATAACGGCGGCAGGCTTATAATGCTCGGCGACGACCAGCTTCTCGGCGACACCCACAATCAACCGCTGCCGCAGGATGTTGTCGAATACGTTAAATCAAAGGCGGAGCACTACACATATGAAGTGAGCGGCGCAAACGTTTCAACGCCAGACGATGACATTTACAAAATAATGAACGAAACCACAGCGGAAAAGCAGAGAGTTAAGCTTATAGATACCGAAACGGGCGAGCCGGTAAGAGATGTTGAATGGCAGGCGGCAGAATTTGACGATATAAACGGCGAGTCGGGAATGGTAATAAATATCGGCAACAATAACTGGACGGAAAGCAGAAGCGTGCAGCTTTATATTGACGGCGAGCTTATAGAAAATCCGTTTGAGCTTCGCAGCAATGAAACGCTTGAAACAACGTTTACGCTCGAGCCGTGTACGCCGATACTTGTAAAAGTAACAAAATAATTTTCCGCAGATAATTTTCACGGACAAAAAACATGCGCGGCGCCGCAAAAAGGCGCCGCGCGGAAGGAGGCGAAAGCGATAGAAAACAGACTGCTTAAAAAATCGGCGGCGCTTGTTTTTGCCGCGCTGATGATTTTGAATACAGCGGGAACGGCGCTTGCCGAAACGGTAAATATGAGCTACGGCGATTACAGGGCCGATATAAATGCGCTGAACGGCAGCGCCGAAGAAATAGGGGAGCTTATAGCAGAATGTGAGGCGCGCGGGCTTACAACGGATTACGAAACGATGCGCCTTAATATAATAGAACGCTTTACCGGGTATATGCGCTCGGAGCTCATTAACGGCGTGAGCTTCAGGACAACCGAAAACGGCTACACAAAAGACGACGTAAAAAGCATTTACGACAATAATGCCGCAAGCCTGAAATCCATTGCCGAAAAAACGATAAGCGACCTTAACGCGTATCTTTCCGGTGAAAAAACGCCGCGGGAGGTTCCCGAAATACTGACGTCAAAAACGGAAATTGACGGAAAAACGCTTTACGCCGAAACGGAAGCCGACGGCATAACGGAAAAAAGCAAGGTGTTTTTAAACGGCGTGGGCCATTACAGCGCATATGAGGATATGGATTTCCTGAAGGCCACCGGCTCCGATATTATTCAGATGGAAATAGGGATGTCGGAACACTGCGAGCCCGCAAGCGGCGTAAAGGACTGGATCGCCGGCTGGTATCAAAAGCCCGACGCCGGCGTTGTGCGGACGAGCGAGGAAAGCCGCAGCGGCAGCTGCAGCATAAAATTCACAAACAAAACGCCGCAGACGACCAATTATTATTTTAACCTCACTCAGGCCGTAAAAGTCGAGCCGGAAACAACGTATATTTACAGCTTCTGGGCAAAGGGCGAAAACATAAACGCCTTTGTGTATAAGACGCTCAGCGACAACACCTTCAAATGGCTTGCCGTAAACGAAAATAAGACGATAGGCGACTGGACAAAGTATTCCGTGATGTACACAACAGGAAAAGACCAGACGGAGGACAGAGTTTATCTTTCCACGGAGGGCAAAACAGACGCCATATACATAGACGACGTGTCGCTTGTAAGAGCCGGCAGCAGCGAGAACCTTCTTAAAAACGGCAGTTTTGAAGAAGCGGACGATTCTGGCAAGGTCGTAGATTCCGACCCGGGCAGGCTGTGGAAATACGAGGAGATATTTAAAGAGGCTGAAGAAAAGAATATGAAAATAAGCCTCCTGCTTTCGCCGCAGTATTTTGTAAACGAGCTTTTCGATATATATCCCGATCTTAAGGATAACGGCGACGGGATAGGCTATGTTCTGCTTCATCCGGCGGCCGTGGAAGCCGTGAGCTTTCACGTTAAAACAATAGCCGCCCTTGCGTCAAAATACAGCTGTATAAACGATATATGCCTTGCAAACGAGCCGCGCAACGAAACAAAATACGGCGGCGAAAAAAGCTATTACAAGCCGATGTGGACGGAATTTTTGACCGAAAAATACGGCAGCGCGGCAGCGCTCAATTCCGCATGGGGCACAAGCTACGCAAATATAAGCGACGCTCCGTTTGCAAGCGGCGTGAATAATTCAAACAAGCAAAGTCTTGATTACGTCGAATTTAACGATTCCGTAATGACGGAATGGATAAAGCTCATGTCGGAGGCGGCGCACGAGGCCGCGCCCGATATTCCCGTCCATATAAAAACAATGCCGTATGTCGCATGGGCGGACGAGGGCGACAAGCGCTGGCTTATAGGCGCGGGAGTGGATCCCGAAAAGATAAGCGGCTGCGTTGATATAAACGGCAACGACGCAGACCTCCGCTTTTTGTCGGACAGCACCATGACGTATTCCGACTATATAGACCAAAAGCGCGTTCAGCAAAGCTTCTGGTACGAATTCCAAAGCTCTCTTAACGAAGCGCCCGTGTTTAACAGCGAGGATCACATAATAGCAAACGGCAATAAGGATTTCGGCACGGCGCACGAAAAGCTTATGGAAGCGTCGCAGTGGATGGGCGCCGTTCACGGAAGGAATATGGACTGTATGTGGACGTGGGAGCGAAACACCGAAAGGGCCGAAACGTATGAAAGCATAAAATACCGCCCCGGCGTCTACGAAAAAATGAGCGAGGTGAATCTCGATCTAAAACGCCTTGCGGATGAGGTTTACGCGCTTATAGACGCGCCCTATGATATAGGCATACTTTATTCAAAAACGGCGCGCGTATACAGCCGCGCTTACATAAACGCCGCGTACAAGACGTTTGAATACAGCCTATATAACGGCGTCAAGGCTGGCTTTGTGTCGGAAAACGATTTAAGCAAGCTGCGGGATTATAAGCTGATCGCAGTCCCGCTTGCGGAGCACGTAACAGCAGATGTCGTAAGCGCGCTCAAATCATACGTCCAAAACGGCGGCAAGCTTATAATCCTCGGCGAAAACAGTCTTTCGTATGATGAAAACGGCAATGCGCATAACGCTTCGGATTTGGCATATATCCGTCAAAACGCCGTTGTTGTCCCGGCATACGGCTCGGGCTATTACGCCGAATTTGACGAAAACTCATATTATTCGTCGATCGAAAACGCCGTAAATGAGCTTTTGCTGACGGACGTTGAAATTATCGACGTGTCAACCGGCAAGCGTGCGGCCGACGTTGAATATACGTCTGTCGATTATAACGGTAAAAAGCTTATAAATATATGCAATTACGACTGGAACGGAGATAAAAGCATACGCCTCCGCATAAACGGCGAGGACGTCGAAACGGCGCGCGAATTAAGAAGCGATGAATACGTTTCGGGCAGCATGACGCTTAAAAGCTATAAGCCCGTCCTTGTGCTTGCCGATTATCCCGGCACATCGACAAACGCCGCAAAAATAAGCAATGTTACGGTATCGGGCGGCAAGGTGTCGTTTGACGTAACGGCAAGGCGGACGATTCAAAACGCCTCGGCAATAGCCGCCGCAAAAAACAACGACGGCTCATTATACGGCGTAAGGCTGATACCGGTAAGCGAAATTGAACGCGGAAGCACGCAGCCGTTCGAAGCGGATTTCGGCGCAGCTGTTTCCGATAAAAATATAAGCGTTATGCTTTGGGATAATTTAAATAATATGACGCCTCTTGCCGAAGCGTCGGCTCCCGACGGGAATATTATATATTCCCAAAGCTTTAACGAAGAAAACTCAATAAAAGATTTTACCACTGTGCGCGGGGACGTCCTTCCCGGCGCGCCGGACATTGAATACGACAGCCAAAACGGGTGCATGACATTTGAAGCGTGGGGACAAAACACCGGCATGCTTTTGCCGGAATACCTCACTCCCGATAATTTCGTTATGGAAGCCGATATAACGTATTCCAAAACGAAGGAACACCTCGGCAATCCCGCGGCATTCGGGTTTATATTCGGTTACGGCGGCGGCAAATTCACATCGCTGTCATATAACCCCGAAACGGGAACGGTCATAATGGGCAATCTTATAGGAGGGGAGGTGAAATCACGGTATGCGGAGAAGGGCAACGGCGCAAGCGTGATGATAGGCGAAAACGAAACTGTCAGTCTTAAGCTTGCGGTAAACGGCGGATTTATGGAATTTTTCGTAAACGGCGAGCTGTGCTACACGTTTGACAGCCGCATAAGTGATGTTTCAAACGATTTCTGCGAAGGCGGCAGACTCGGTATATTCAGCAAAGCCGACAAAACAATGATTTCGGTTGACAATATCACGGTCCGCAGTTTATCGGAAAGCGACGGCTTTTGGTATTCAAACGCCTATATGACGCCGAACGACAGCGGCGGCTTCGCAAATATATCGGAGCTTACAAATAAGCTTGCCGACAGCGCCGTAATAAACTCACATTACGGCAGCGTAAAATACGAAGGCGCGGGCTGGGATAATACGGCGAGCTATATCCCGGTGCCCGTAAGCGGCAATTATTCGGTGGATATTAACTTTGCGTTTAATAACCCGCTTAACGATTCGCGTTATTTCGGTATCGCGTTCGGGATAAAAGACTACAGCGACGGCATAAGCTACAACGTTGCCGCGGTAAAGGAAAACGGCGATATGTTTATTCAGCAGAAACGCTCGGCAGACGGCAATGATGATAAAATTGCCGGCTCAAACGGTGCCGAGGGGAGCTGCTCCGACACGATCCCGCCGTATAAGAAAAATACCGACGGCAAAGCAAATTATCTTTTAAGCTATATGCCGCCCGGCTTTGCGTATACAACGGAAAGCGATACGAATAACCGCCGCCACACTCTGCATCTTGAGGTAAAGGACGGTACTGCGGCTTTGACTTGTGAAGGAACAAGCATAAGCTGCAAAACGGACATAAACGGCACAGACGGCTATATGGGTATACGCGCCGCGGGAACGGGCGCGTATATCTACAGCGTGCGCGTTGCGCCGCTTTAAGCGGAGTGCCGAAAATCAAACTCTAAAACGAAACGGAGGAGAGTAATGTGAAAAAAATATTTAATAAGGCATTGAGCCTTGCCGCGGCGTCGGCTATGGTAATATCGGCAATGACTGCCGTTCCTGCTTCGGCCGAATCCACGCTTATCTACGGTAACGCATTCGATACGGCATCGTCGCTGAACGACCTCACGCTTGTCAACAGTAGTGTGCTTGAAGGCAAGCCGGACATGACGTTCAGCGAAGAAAAGGGCAGCATGTATTTTGAAGCATGGGGTCAAAACACAGCTTTTCTTTTGCCGGAGGAGGTGACGGCAGCTGACTTTGTTATGGAGGCCGACGTAATTTATGAAAAGAAGCCCGGCACCGAACAAGAAGGCGGATACAGGGGCGGATCTATCGGCTACGGATTTATATTCGGCTGCCAAGACGAAAATAATTTCTCGGATATCGTATATTATCCGCTTAACGGCAATGTCATAATGCATAACACCATAAACGGAACCATGAAGGGCAGAAACGCGGAGAAGGGCAACGGCGCAAGCGTTACGTTTGACGAGAACGAGAGCGCGCACCTAAAGCTTATCGTAAACGACGGGCTTATGGAATTTTTCGTAAACGATGAGCTTTGCTACACGTATTACAGCGACAGCGAAAACGCCCCGTTTAGAAACTTTACCGAAGGCGGACGTCTCGGCTTGTACAGTAATGCCGACAAAACATATCTTACATACAAGGACCTCATAATAAGAACGGTTGACGAAAGTGATGTTGCGTATTATTCCGATGCGTTTATGGACAACAAAACAAAATTTAACGACAACCTCTCGCCACTGAGCGATTTCCATGCGTCTTATTTCAAAGAGACTCCGCTGAACGACGGCGCCTGGGGCAACCTCAAATACGGCAGCAGTGCATATACCCAGCAGGGAAGATATTTTAAGATGCCGCTTGAGGGCAATTATGTTGTCGATATGAACTTTGCGTTTGACAATCCGCTCAATGCTTCGAGATACATCGGCTTTATGATCGGCGGAAAAGAAGAAGCCGACGGCAGCTTTACGTATACGAATGCCGCGGTAAAGCCGAACGGCCAGATGGCAATCGAGCAAAAAACCGTAACGACAGCAGCAGAAAATCCGGAAAGCACAATAGGCGGCTCCGAAGCGGCCTATAACGATTGCCGCGATACAATCTCTTCCGATAAAATAAATCCCGATGTTGACACAAGCGCAGCCGAAGTGGACCAATATTTCATCAGCTATATGCCGGAAGGCTACAAAAGTGAGGATAATGCTGACGTAAATCCAAGACGCCATGATCTTCATATGGAGGTTGTTGACGGACAGATCAGCATTACGTTTGAGGGTACAACGCTGAGGCTTACACCCGACGTAAACACAACAGACGGCTATTTCGGTATTCGTTCGTCGGGAACTGCGGCAAGAATATACAGCTTAAGAATCGCCCCGTATTCCGAAGGAGTCGATATAGAAATCCCGGAAACGACAATGACGTGCGAATACAGCGAAATAACAACAGATTATGCAACGGCCGAGATTCTTGTAACGGACGGGAAAAACCTTACGGATGAGGACACAAGAGTGATTTTTGCCGTATATGACGCAAACGGAGCTCTTGCCGGCGTCCAAATTGAGAAAATGTCGGATACAACAATAATATTCGATATGGATCTTTCGCTTGAGAGTACGGAGGGCGCATCATCAAAGGTGATGCTTTGGAATATGCGGACAATGCAGCCGATTATCGATGCGCTGCCGATAGAGGTATAAAATACCGCAGGGTAAGCAGCTTGATTCGCTGCACGTAAATGCGCTTATAGACTAACGGGAGGTATGAAAATGAAAAGAGATTATATAACACCTTCAATAAAAGTAACCGGTTTTAACAGCGAAAACATTGTTACAGAAAGCGCCGCATCAACAAATTATGACCGCGCGCTTGCGGAGCTTAATAAAAAAATGTCGGAAAGCGGAGCTGCTGTGACGCTTACAAGCGTAGTGGAATTTAACTTCTGATAAAAGCCCGTTTGGGCAGATAACTAAAAAACAACATCACGCAAACGATACAGAGAACGGGAGACGTATCATTGCGGGCGCGCTCTTAGGGAGGGAGCGTGTCTGCTTTGATATGTCTCCCGCTCTGTGTCGAGGCATCAAAAGAGGTATTTGATTTATGTATGATATTGCAATAATAGGCGGCGGCGTTGTGGGTGCGCTGACGGCGCGGCGTCTTTCGGCATACAAGCTCACGATTTGCGTGCTCGAAAAGGAAAACGACGCGGCCGCGGGCGTTTCAAAGGCAAATTCCGCAATAGTCCACGCCGGCTTTGATGCGGAGCCCGGAACGCTGAAAGCGCGCCTTAACGTGCGCGGTTCGCAGCTTTTTAAAGAGCTTGCCTCGGAGCTTAACGTAAAATACAGGCAAAACGGCTCGCTTGTTGTAGGCTTTAACGAAAGCGACAGGCTTGCCCTCGGAGAGCTTTACGGGCGCGGCATAAAAAACGGAGTCCCGGGCATGGAGCTGCTTGACGGAAAGGAGCTGCGCAGAAGGGAGCCCGCCGTTTCGGAAGCGGCGGTGTGCGCGCTTTATGCGCCGTCGGGCGCAATAACGTGCCCTTATGAGCTCACGATAGCGGCGCTCGGGAACGCCATGGATAACGGCGCGGAATTTATACGCAATTTTGAAGTGAAGCGCATTTGCGATGCGGGAGAGTATTTTGAAATATCATCGCCCGGCAAAACGGTAAAGGCGCGCTTTTTGGTGAACGCGGCGGGGCTTTATTCCGACAGCGTTGCGGCGCTTGCCGGAGCGGCGGATTTTAAAATACATCCGCGCCGCGGCGAATATATGCTGCTCGATAAAGCGTGCGGCGAAATTGTTTCTCACACGATATTCGGCGTACCGCAAAAGTCGGGCAAGGGCGTGCTTGTAACGCCGACCGTTGACGGCAATATCCTTCTCGGGCCGACCTCCGAGGAAACGGACGATAAATGCGATACCTCAACGACGGCGGAGGGCTTGCAAAAGGTAAGGGAAAGCGCCTCAAGGCTTGTAAAAAATATTCCTTTCGGCAAAGTGATAACGTCCTTTTGCGGAATACGCGCGGCGGGAAATACGGGCGATTTTATAATAAATGCACCTCGGAGGCGGTTTATAAATGCCGCAGGTATAGAATCGCCTGGGCTTTCCGCATCGCCCGCCATAGCGGAATATATCGAAGGCCTGTTGAAAAAGCAGGGCCTGAAGCTTGAAAAGAACCCGGACTTTAATCCGGCACGCCCCTCCGCGCACCGTTTCAGGGAAGCGTCAAACGAGGAAAAGAACTGGCTTATAGCCAAATGCCCCTCATACGGTAAAATAATATGCCGCTGCGAGGGCATAAGCGAGGGCGAAATCACAGACGCTATACGCACAAACCCCGGCGCGCGCGATCTCGACGGAATAAAACGCCGCACGCGCGCGCAGATGGGACGCTGCCAGGGCGGCTTCTGCACTCCGTCGATAATGGAAATACTTTCGCGCGAGCTCGGCATACCGTATGAGGAGATAACAAAATCGGGCGAGGGATCGCGTCTTGCTGCGGAGGTGTTGAAATGACCGAGCTTGTTATAATAGGCGGCGGGCCGGCCGGCATGAGCGCCGCAATTGCCGCGTATGAGCGCGGCGTAAGAGATATTCTTATACTGGAACGCGATAATGCGCTCGGCGGAATACTGCGCCAGTGCATACATAACGGCTTCGGGCTGCACCGCTTCGGCGAGGAGCTCACGGGCCCTGAATACGCATGGCGCTTTGAAAAGCGCGTAAGGGAGCTTAAAATCCCGGTTAAGCTTAACACAATGGTTTTAAGCATAACGCAAAATAAAATGATAACGGCGGTAAATTCCAAGGACGGCGTATTTACCGTTAAGGCAAAGGCGATAATACTTGCAATGGGCTGCCGCGAGCGGCCTAGAGGGGCGCTTAATATAGCGGGCACCCGTCCGGCCGGTATTTACAGCGCCGGCACGGCGCAGAAGCTTGTCAATATAAAAGGTATGCTGCCCGGAAAAGAAGCCGTTATTCTCGGCTCCGGCGATATAGGGCTCATAATGGCAAGACGCATGACGCTCGAGGGCGCGCACGTAAAGGCCGTATGCGAAATTATGCCGTATTCGGGCGGCCTTGCGAGAAATATAGAGCAGTGCCTGAATGATTTTGACATACCGCTGAAATTAAAGCATACGGTTGTAAAAATACACGGGCAAAAACGCGTTACGGGCGTAACAGTCGCCGAGGTTGACGAAAACGGCAGGCCAAAGCCGGAAACGTGCGAGTTTATAGAGTGCGATACGCTGCTTTTGTCCGTCGGGCTTATCCCGGAAAACGAGCTTACGTCGGGAGCGGGAATAGAGCTTGACGAAGTAACAAAGGGCGCGTATGTCGATGAGCACAGGCAGACGAGCATCGAGGGCGTTTTTGCGTGCGGCAATGTCCTGCACGTCCACGACCTTGTCGATTTCGTGTCAGAGGAGGCCGAAATTGCCGGCAGGGGCGCGGCCGCTTATATAAAAGGGTATACAAGCGGAAAGCCTTGCCAAAAAGCCTGTATCGAAATAAAAACAAACGATAAAATACGCTATGTTGTTCCGCAGCGGATAACGGGCCGCGAAAACGTAAAGCTGTATTTCCGCACATCCGATGTGTACAGGAATGTGAATATCACAGTCACGGCCGGCGGCGCCGTGATATATTCAAAGAAAAAAATGCGCTGTGCGCCCGGTGAAATGGAATATGTCGAGCTTTCTGCAGAAAGCCTGAAAAATGTGAAGTCCGTAAGATTGGAGCTGACTGTTTGAAGTGGAAAGAAAATTTGTATGTATAATTTGCCCGCGCGGCTGTCTTGTAACGGCGGAGCTTGACAACGGCGAAGTGACGCGCATAAGCGGGAACACGTGCCCGCGCGGCGCCGAATACGTAAAAACCGAGTGCACCGCTCCCGTGCGCACCGTAACAAGCACAGTGCGCTGCACAAACGGCGCCATGCTGCCCGTCAAAACGGCAGCTCCCATACCTAAGGAGCATATGCGGGACTGCATGAGGATAATAAACACGCTGAAACCGTCGCCGCCCGTTAAAATCGGCAGCGTGCTTAAAGACGATGTTTACGGCTCCGCGGTTATCGCATCGGGAAATGTTTTTGAAAAATAAGGAAAACGGCGGAAGGGAAAAAGAAGCTTGAAAAAGACAGGCGGCAAGCTGCGCCGCCTATCTTTTCCGAACAGCTTTTGTGAAAGGAGTTAATGGTCATAATGATGAGTATGGGAAATGTTATTGCGGCGGTACGGAACGACGGGGATTTCGACGCTGCCGTCAAATCGGGCGTTAAAAAAATATTTATGCTCGATTCGAATATACTGACCGTTGAATTTATGATAAAAAAGGCGCATCAGGCCGGGAAAGAGATTTTTATACACGTTGATTTTGCCGAAGGCGTAGGCAAGGATAAATACGGGCTCATGTTTTTGAAACAGTGCGGTGCGGACGGGATAATAACAACAAAAACATCGCTTATCGGCGCGGCGAAAAAAATAGGGCTGTTTGCCGTGCAGAGATTTTTTATAGTCGATTCGCACTCCCTTAAAACATCACTCGATTCGGCGCGTATGTCAAAGCCCGATATGATAGAAATAATGCCGTGCTCCGCCGCAAAGATAATAAAGGTGTTTAAGGAAACGCTCCCCGTGCCGGTGATAGCCGGCGGGCTTATAGAAACAAAGGCCGAGCTTGACGAAGCGATAAACGCGGGTGCGCGCTTCGGCTCGACCTCGGCACGGGAGCTGTGGGATTAAAATCAGCCTCCCGCGGCGCCTTTTTCCTGCGCAAAGGCTGTATGATGCACTTGATAAAAATTATTGCTTTATTTCTTTTATCAATTCCACATACAAACCGCACCGCGGGATAAACTATTATTATCTATTCTTTACAAACTTGCTTAAACCGCAAAAAAACTATTGACAAAAAAATAACGATGCGGTATAATAGCAACAGATTGATAAATAATTAACGATAAATTATTAACAATCATCATTTTAAGGAGGATAATATCATGGCTGAGAGCAAAGCAAACGAAATCAACGTAAACGAAATGATAGACGGGCTTGTTGCAAATGCGCAGAAGGCGCTGCACGAGTTCATGAGCCTTGACCAGGAGGCGATAGACCGCATCGTTGAAGCAATGACGCTTGCGGGACTTGACAAGCATATGGAGCTTGCGAAGTTTGCCGTTGAGGAAACGGGAAGAGGCGTATATGAAGATAAGATAACAAAGAATATGTTCGCCACGGAATATATATACCATTCAATAAAGAAGGAAAAGACCGTAGGCGTAATTGAGGAAAACGACCTTGAGGATTACGAAATAATAGCGGAGCCGATAGGCGTTGTATGCGGTGTAACGCCCGTTACAAACCCGACTTCAACAACGCTCTTTAAGTCGATAATCTGCATGAAAACAAGAAACCCGATAATATTCGGCTTCCACCCTTCGGCGCAGCAGTGTTCGGTTGAGGCCGCAAGGATAGTTTATGAGGCGGCCGTTAAGGCGGGCGCTCCCGAGCATTGCATACAGTGGATAGAATATCCGTCGATAGATGCCACAAACGCGCTCATGAACCATCCGGGCGTTGCAACGGTGCTTGCAACCGGCGGCTCGGGCATGGTTAAGGCGGCGTATTCAACGGGCAAGCCGGCGCTCGGCGTGGGCCCCGGAAACGTTCCCTGCTACATTCACGAGAGCGCGGACCTTGAGCAGGCCGTAAACGACCTTATCCTTTCAAAGACGTTCGACAACGGTATGATATGCGCATCGGAGCAGGCTGCGATAGTTGATAAGAAGATAGCGTCCAAGTTTGAAAAGCTCATGAAGCACTTCGGCTGCTATTTCCTTAAAGAGGATGAGATAAAGAAAGTAAGCGATTACGTTATAAACAGCGAAAAGGGCGCCGTAAATCCCGTTGTTGTGGGAAAGAGCGCCGAATGGATAGCCGAGCAGGCCGGCGTTAAGGTTCCAGAGGGCACAAAGATACTTCTCGGCAAGATCGACGGCGTAGGCCCCGAGTACCCGCTGTCACGCGAAAAGCTGAGTCCCGTGCTTGCTTATCTTGTAGCCGAAAACGAGGACGAGGGCATCGACCTTGCGGAGCAGATGGTAATGTTTAACGGTATGGGTCACAGCGCCGTTATCCACGCCAAGGACCGGGCCGTAATCGATAAGTTTGCCGACATCATGAAGGCAAGCAGGCTTATTGTAAATTCACCTTCATCGCACGGCGCAATAGGCGATATTTATAACACAAACATGCCGTCGCTCACACTGGGCTGCGGCAGCTACGGCGGCAACAGCGTAAGCGGAAACGTTACGTCGATAAATCTTATCAACCAGAAGCGCGTTGCAAAGAGGAGGGTAAATATGCAGTGGTTCAAGGTTCCCGACAGGATATATTTTGAGAAGGATTCGATCCAGTATCTCGAAAAAATGCCGAATATCTCAAAGGCCGTTATCGTAACAGACCCCGGCATGGTAGCTCTCGGCTATGTTGACAAGATACTCTACTACCTCAGAAAGCGTGAGGATCCCGTTCACTGCCGTATTTATTCGGACGTTGAGCCCGACCCGTCAATAGAAACGGTAATGGAGGGCGCAAAGCTCATGGAGGAATTCAAGCCCGACGTTATAATTGCACTGGGCGGCGGAAGCGCAATGGACGCCGCAAAGGGAATGTGGCTGTTCTATGAGCATCCCGATGTTAACTTTAACGCGTTAAGACTGCGTTTCCTCGATATAAGAAAGCGCGCCTTCAAGTTCCCGAAAATGACAAAAACGCAGCTTGTGGCAATACCCACAACGTCGGGAACGGGCTCCGAGGTTACTAGCTTTGCCGTAATTTCGGATAAAAAGAACAACATGAAGTATCCGCTTGCGGACTATGAGCTTACTCCGAACGTTGCTATAATCGACCCGCAGTTCGTAATGAGCCTGCCCAAGTCAGCCACAGCCGATACGGGTCTTGACGTTTTAACGCACGCAATCGAGGCTTACGTTTCGGTTATGGCGTCGGATTATACGGACGGCCTTGCCATAAAGGCAATACAGCTTGTATTTAAGTATTTGCCAAGAGCCTATAAAAACGGCGCAAACGACGCCGAAGCCCGTGAAAAAATGCACAATGCAAGCTGCATAGCGGGTATGGCGTTCACAAACGCATTCCTCGGTCTTAACCATTCGATAGCGCATAAGATAGGCGGAGAATACCATGTGCCTCACGGACGCGCAAATGCGGTGCTGCTGCCGTACGTTATAGAATACAATGCGGCAATACCGTCAAAATTTGTGTCGTTCCCTAAGTACAAGAAGTTTATTGCGGATGAAAAGTATGCGGAGATAGCTCACGCACTCGGACTTCCCGCAAAGGACGCCAAGGAGGGCGTAAAGAGCCTTGTTAAAGCCGTAAAGGAGCTTATGGCAGAGGTCAACGAGCCCAAGAGCTTTGCCGAATGCGGCATAGACGAAACGGAATATATGGGCAAGCTTGCCGATATAGCAAACAAGGCGTTTGAGGATCAGTGCACAACGGCAAATCCCAAGCTTCCGCTTGTTAAGGAAATAGAAGAAATAATGAAGAAGGCATATTACGGCGAAGAATAATTTTTAAGCCCGATGCTGCTGCTCAGACTGCCGTTTCGGCGGCTCTGACGTCAAAACGCGCCAAACACTGTACGGCTGTACGGGGTTTGGCGCGTTTTAGTATATTTTTATATGTAAAAACCGCCTAAAAATCGCTTCCGCTATTGACTATCACAGAAAAATATGCTAAAATATAAAATCAGTATAGTATGCGCGGCAGGCGGAAAAAACGCATGGCTGCGCCAAAAAACAAACGGTAAATGAAAGGAACGGCAATGAACAAGCGATACGGGCAGACGATGCGGTTTCTTACGGCGGCAAGCCTTGTTTTGGCGGTAATAACAATCGCCGGCGGCGTGCTCTGTATGTTTTCTGATTTCAGATATGCGGGAATTGTTCAGACGGTCATAGGTGCCGCGGCGGCGGTTTATTTTATTGTGCGTATGCGCAGAAGAAGGGCTGTTATGTCCGATTACGCGCGCATATTGGGCAGTGAAAACAACCCCGTTTCATCGAATATAATGGCAAGCTTCCCGATACCGATGGTCGTTGCGCATATAGACGGCTCCGTCAGATGGTATAACGGAAGGTTTTCCGAGCTTATGGATAACGAGGATATGTTTGAGAGAATGCTCGAAAAGCTTGTCCCCGGCATTAAATGGAGCAATATTTTAAAAAGCGCATCAAACATAGATATGGAGCTTACGATACGCGGCAGGCAGTACCGTATTATAGGCAATATGCTGAAGGACCGTTCGCAGACCGCCGTGGCGGACGAGGATAAAAGCTCGATTTATCTCTATTTCCTTGACGAAACAACGGAAAAAGAGCTGCAAACTCTTTACGAAAACGAAAAAACGGACGTCGCGGTTGTCAATATAGATAACTATGAGGAGGTTTTCCGCCGCGTTGACGACAGCGACGAGGATCAGATAACATCCCAGATACGCCGCTGCTTAAACGAATGGGCAAAAACGGGAAACGCGATTTTGAAAAACACGGACCGCGACAGGTATTTTCTGTTCTTTGAGCATAAATACCTGCAAACATTCACAGATGAAAAATTCAAGATACTTGACAGCGTCCGCGCCATCGGCGAGGGCATGAGGATACCGGTGTCCATAAGCATAGGCGTCGGCTGCGGCGGCAGCATAAACGAAAACGAAGCGGCGGCAAGGAACGCTCTCGATATGGCTCTCGGACGCGGCGGCGACCAGGTGTGCATAAAGGACGATACACAGTACAGATTTTTCGGCGGCAAAAGCCGCGAATACGAAAAAAGCACGCGCGTCAAAACGCGTGCCGTTGCCGTTGCGCTCAAGGATTTTATGCGCCAGTCCGATATGGTTATATTTGTCGGTCACAGTGCGGCTGACTATGACTGCTTCGGTGCGGCAATGGGGCTTCAGAGGGCGGCAAGGGCTCTCGGCAAGCGCGCCCATGTTGTGCACGATAATATGTCGCCGGCAATTAAACAGCTTTACGACCGCCTTAGGGAGGACGCGGAATATAAGGGTATATTCGTAAGCCCCGAAGATGCGCTCGAGGAGCTTACGCCGAATACGCTGCTTGTCGTGCTGGATACGCATCGTCCGTCGATGCTTCCGGATAAGCGCCTTGTTGAGCGTGCCGAAAAGATTGTGCTGATAGACCATCACAGGCGTTCAACGGAATTTATAAACCCGTGCTCGCTTGTTTATCATGAGCCGTATGCTTCGTCAACGTGCGAAATGGTAACGGAGCTTCTCGAATACATGGATTTGGGCAGCGCGCTCACGGAAATCGAAGCCGAATGCTTGTATACGGGCATACTTATGGACACAAAGAATTTCCTGCTTAAAACGGGCGTAAGAACGTTCGAGGCGGCGTCGTATTTAAGAAGGCTCGGTCTTAACACGGCAGCGGTAAAGCAGCTCTTTAATGTGGATAAGCAGGATTACGACCATAAGGTTGATATTGTAAAAACGGCGTCGGAGGTTGCCGACGGGATTGCCGTTGCAAAAACCTATGAAAAATATCATAATATAAAGGTTATTGCTTCCCAGGCGGCAGACGAGATGCTTAATATCGGGAAAATAAAAGCGTCGTTTGTAATATACCCGTTCGACGACGGAGCCGGAGTAAGCGCGAGATCACTGGGAGACATAAACGTCCAGCTGATTGTCGAAAAGCTCGGCGGCGGCGGGCATATGACCGTTGCGGGAGCGCAGCTTAAAAACACGGACATAGACACGGCGGTCCGTATGACGGAACAGGCCGTGAGGGAATATATAAAAGAGAACGCTTAAAATACGGCGTGAAGGGAGAAAAAAGAAAATGCAGGTTATATTAAATCAGGATGTTAAGGGACAGGGCAAAAAGGGTCAGCTTGTGAACGTTTCGGACGGCTACGCAAGAAATTATCTTTTGCCGCGCGGTCTTGCAAAGGAAGCGAC
Organism: Candidatus Ornithomonoglobus intestinigallinarum; assembly: GCA_018715365.1. Taxonomy (GTDB): domain Bacteria; phylum Bacillota; class Clostridia; order UBA1381; family UBA1381; genus Ornithomonoglobus_A; species Ornithomonoglobus_A intestinigallinarum. Next base: position 34,890 of record DVLU01000083.1, read on the forward strand.
AAAGGAGAACCTTAACGTTTTAAAGGGCAAGGCCGAATCTCTCGAATATAAAATAAAAACGGAAACGGACGAAGCAAACCGCATCGCCGACAAAATGAAGGAAATTGAAGTTGTAATAAGCGCAAAGGCCGGCGACAACGGCAAGCTTTTCGGTTCGATCACCTCAAAGGACGTTTCGGAAGCACTGAAGCTTCAGCATCATATAAAGCTTGATAAAAAGAAATTTGTGATGAACGATATAAAAACTCTCGGCGTTAACGAGGTAAAAGTAAAGCTCTATACGGGAATAACCGGAACTCTTAAGGTGAATGTAAAATCCGAATAAGAGCTTAAAAAATCAAATTGAAACCATATTTGAAAGCATATAGGATATAAACGTTATAATAGAAAGATGGAAGAAAATTCTGAAAGAACACCGGCGGCCGCGCAGCTTCAGCAGCGTGAAATGCCGCACAGCCAGGAGGCCGAGCAGGCGGTAATAGGCGGTATACTGGCAAACGCGCCGGCATGCGTCGGCGACGCTATAGAAATATTAAAACCGACTGATTTTTATTATATGCAGCACGCGCTTATTTTCGGCGTTGTTGTCGATCTGTTTAACGAAAACAGCGCGATAGACTTTGTCACCGTCGGCAACCGGTTAAGCCGTGAGGATAAGCTTGAGGGCGCGGGTGGCGTTGAATATCTTCGAAATGCCGCGTCAAGCGTGCCGACAACGCGAAACGTCGTTTATTATGCAAATATCGTAAAAGAAAAATCGATGCTCAGAAAGCTGATAAGCTTTTCGGGACAGGTAAACGATATGGCTTACAACGGCGAGCAGGAAGCAACGGAGCTTATAAGCGAAGCCGAAACGCTGCTGTTTAAGATGGCGTCGGACAGCGAGCAGAACGACATCGTGCCGATAAGCGATATACTGTACACAAGCTATCAGCAGCTTGTTGAGGATTCGCAGAACAGCGGCGGGCTTACCGGCCTTGACACCGGCTTTGACGAGCTGAATAAGCGGACGGGCGGTTTCCACGGCGGAGAGCTTATACTTATCGCGGGACGTCCCGGCATGGGTAAGTCGAGCTTTGCCGTAAACATTGCGGAGCATGTGAGCATAGTAAACAAGAAGGCCACGGCAATCTTTAACCTTGAAATGCCGCGCGAGCAGATAGTAAACCGTATACTCTGCTCACAGGCGCTTGTCGATTCAAACAGGATACGGACAGGCCAGATGGAGCCGGACGACTGGCGCAAAATCGGCGAGGTCGTAAACAAGGTTGAGCTTGCGCCCATGTATATAGACGATACGCCGAATATAAAAATAACGGAGATACGCGCAAAATGCCGCAGGCTCAAGCATACAAAAGGGCTTGCGCTTGTGGTTATAGACTATCTCCAGCTTATGGAGGCGGGCGGACGCTATGACAGCCGCCAGCAGGAGGTAACGGCGATATCGAGGTCGTTAAAAATACTTTCAAAGGAATTGAACGTGCCTGTAATTGCGCTGTCGCAGCTTTCGCGTGCAAACGAATCGCGCAAGGACAAGCGCCCGCAGCTCAGCGACCTCAGAGAATCGGGCGCGATAGAGCAGGACGCCGATATGGTAATGTTCCTTTACAGGGACGAGTATTACGACGAGGATTCAAAGGACAAAAACATAGCCGAATGTATCGTTGCAAAAAACAGAAGCGGCGAAACGGGCAAATTTAAGCTCGGCTGGCGCGGCGCGTACACCAAGTTCTCAAATCTCGAATACAGGGAAGAGGACGGCGCGCAGCCGGGCCGTGAAGAGGAATGACGCAGCATGACGGCCGAAGATAAGGTATTTGATTTCATATCGGATAACGGGCTTTTAAAAGGCGGCAGAGGCGTTCTTGTCGGCTTATCCGGCGGCGCGGATTCCGTATGCCTTCTGCATATGCTTTATTCGCTGAGGGAAAGGCTCGGGATAACGGTTTTCGCGGCGCATTTGAACCACGGTATACGCGGCGAAGAAGCGGAGCGCGACGAACGCTTCGCAAAGAGCTTCTGCGAAGGCCTCGGCGTTAAAATTTTTGTAAGGCATGTTGATATAAAAACAGAAGCAAAGCAGCGCGGAATGTCGGAGGAGCTTTGCGGACGTGAGGCAAGGTATGCGTTTTTTGATGAATTATCAAAAAAGTACGACATAACATACATTGCAACGGCTCATAATATGAACGACAGCGCCGAAACACTGCTTATGAATTTTATGCGCGGTGCGTCTTTAAACGGTCTTTGCGGCATACCGGCAAGGCGCGGCTCCGTTATACGCCCGATACTTTGCCTTACACGCGGCGAAATAACGGAATATAACAAATCACACGGTCTTGAATATGTGACGGACAGCACAAATTTAAGCTCCGTTTACACGAGAAACAAAATACGTCTTGAGCTTATACCTGAAATAGAAAAAAGCTTTAACCCGAATTTCACGGAAACCGTCGTAAAGAATGCGGAAAATATGCGCCTTGACAAGGAGCTTCTCGATGAGCTCACCGAAAAAGCATATTCGCGCTGCGTAAGCGGCAATGCGGCCGAATTATCGGAGCTTATGAAGGAGCATATTTCGCTGCGGCGGCGAATAATATATAAGATGCTTACGATAAACACAGGCACGGCCGATATTTCGGCGAAATATATAGACGCGATAGACGCTCTTGCCCGCACGGGCAGAACAGGCGCGTCGGCCGACCTGCCGTCGGGCTTTGAAGCCGCCGTCGAATACGGGAAACTGATAATCAGAAATAAAATAAAACACACCGGCGCATTTGAATACAGCCTGAAAGCTGGCGAGGAAACGTATATACCGGAGCTCGGCTTATCGGTGCTTTTGGAGGAAACGGAAAAAAACGGCAGGCTGTCGTTTACGTTTCCCGAGGGCGCGGCACTTGCCGTAAGAAACAGAAGAGAAGGCGACGTTTTTTATCCCGAGGGGATGGAGGGCAGGAAAAAGCTAAAGAAATATTTTTCTGATGAAAAGCTTACGCGCGCAGAGCGTGAAAAGACGGGACTTTTAACGTCGGACGGTGAAATTGCCTATATATTCGGAAAACGCCGCGACAGGCGTTTTGCGTTTAAGGATAAGGGGCTCAGGCTCATAATAAAAAAACGGAAATAAATCCGTTAAAGACGAGGAGATGGGATATTGCAGCAAAAGGGCTATAAGGGACTCGGAGTATGGCTTGCCGTGCTTATTGTATGCTATATTATTTATAATATTGTCATAGGTCATATGATGAGCGGCGACACAAAGCTTGTGTATTCCGATTTGATACAAGCGATAAAGAATGAGAAAGTAACGGAGCTTGTCATAAACGGCAACGAGGTGACGGCCCATATAGACGACGGCAGCAAAAACGGCACCGTTGCGAAGGTGACGATACCGTCGGTTGATACGCTTTACGCCGATGTGGGCGATGAAATGTCGATACAGATGGAGGAGGGGACGTTAAAGCAGGAGGCTTACGAATCAAAGTTTTCGTGGGTTGTTGTTTCAAATATAATAACCATCCTTGTATCGCTTTTGCTGCTTTATTTTCTGTTTGTACGCCGCGGCGGCATGGGCAGCGCCGGCGGCTTCACAAAATCGCGCGCAAAGCTTGCACAGGACAATAAAAAGGTGACGTTTAAGGACGTTGCCGGCGAGGATGAGGAAAAGACGGAGCTTGCCGAAATAGTCGAATTTCTGAAAAATCCGCAGAAGTTTATAAGCCTCGGTGCAAGGATACCGAAGGGAGTGCTGCTTGTGGGCAACCCGGGAACGGGTAAAACGCTGCTTGCAAGAGCCGTTGCCGGGGAAGCCGGCGTACCGTTTTTCTCGATAAGCGGCTCCGACTTTGTGGAGCTGTACGTCGGCGTCGGCGCATCGAGAGTAAGGGATTTGTTTGAGCAGGCAAAGAAAAACCGCCCCTGTATAATCTTTATAGACGAGATAGACGCAGTCGGAAGGCAGCGCGGCACAGGTATGGGCGGCGGCCATGACGAAAGGGAGCAGACGCTTAATCAGCTGCTTGTTGAAATGGACGGCTTCGGCGAAAACGACGGCATAATCATAATGGCGGCAACAAACCGCCCCGACGTTCTCGACCCAGCGCTTTTAAGACCGGGACGCTTCGACCGTCAAATTACCGTGGGGCTCCCGGATGTTGGCGGGCGCGAGGATATTTTAAAAATCCATTCGGCAAAGAAGCCGCTTGCGCCGGACGTTGATTTGAAAACAATTGCCAAAGCCACGGCGGGATATTCCGGCGCCGATTTGGAGAACCTTATGAATGAAGCGGCAATATACGCCGCAAGACGTGAGCATCCCGAGATCACAAAGCAGGATATAGAGGATGCAAACGTAAAAATAATGCTCGGCGTTGCAAAGCCGTCGCGCGTTATATCGGAGCTTGAAAAGAAGATAACGGCTTATCACGAAGCCGGCCATGCGGTTGCCGCAAGAGTTGTCGATAACAAGAACAGCGTCCATAAAATTTCAATCGTTCCGCGCGGCAGGGCGGGTGGCTTCACTATGTATCTCCCCGAGGAGGACAGGATGTATATGCCGCGCTCCGAAATGCTCGGCAGAATGATAGTCATGCTTGCCGGACGCGTTGCGGAGGAACTGATAATAGGCGATATAAGCACAGGCGCGTCGGACGACCTGAAGCGCGCCACGGCTCTTGCGCGGCAGATGGTGATGCAGTACGGTATGAGCGACAAGATAGGCCCCATAACGTACGATGAGGGCGGCGAGGTGTTCCTCGGACGCGATTTCGGTCACGCAAAGGCGTATTCCGAAAAAACCGCCGCCGATATTGACGAGGAAGTAAAGCATATTCTGACGGAGCAATATAAGAAAACGTCGGAGCTGCTTAAGGAATATATGCCGTCGCTTATGAGCGTCGGAAAGCGTCTGCTTGAGGACGAAACAATTGACGGCGATATTTTTGAAGAATGCTTCAATTCAGGGATAAAGGAGTGAGAACAAATGGCAAAGGTAACAAAGGATACTCTTATAGGCGAGCTGCTTCAGATAGACATAGATAAAGTTGCGCCGCTGCTTTTGGGTATAGGTATGCACTGCCTGGGCTGCCCGTCGTCGCAGGGCGAGAGCCTGGAGGAGGCGTGCATGGTGCACGGCGTTGACGTAAACGAGCTTGTTGATAAAATAAACGAGGCAATAGGCGAGAAGTAAACAGGTTTGCGGAGCGCAAAAAAAAGACCGGACATTTTGCACGGTCTTTTTTGTTTGCACGCAGGACTTGCCTGCATGATGCTGTTTGCGATGTGTTGATTATTTAATTTAAAGATTTTTTACGTAAGCTTTAACAAATTCCTCAAGCAGCTCGTCGCGCTCTATCTTTACTATAAGGCCTCTTGCGCCGTTATAGCTCGTTATGTACGTCGGATCCCCCGAAAGGATGTAGCCGACCATCTGACTTATAGGGTCATAGCCTTTTACTTTAAGCGCTTCGTAAACGCGCGAAACAATGTCGCGCACCTCTTGTTCCTTGTCAAATTCAAGGTTTATTTTCATCGTTTCGTTAAATTCCATTTCATTATCACCCTTTCAGTTTTTGTGTATTCTCATGCTGCGGAACTGACCTCTCTCACCGCTGTAAAACCACTGTAATAATAATATTACATTTTGACCGAAAATTCAAGTCTTTTTCAAAAAAATTTATAGTTTTTTTAACTTTTGTTCGTTTTAGATGAAAAATATTGCCAATTAAACAATATTATATTCATATTCACAAGCAAATCCGACGATTATTCAAAAGCTCCGGAAAACGCACGGGAGCATTTTACGGAGCTTTTATTTTTTTATCCGTTCTTTTCCTTCTGATTTTTTATAACCTTGAGCCTTGAATGTTCCTCGCGGTCTTTTTCCTCAAGCGCGTTGCCTATATCCTTAACGATAGTTTCATAAAGAGGTATCGTTATGTTCTCAAGCGCGTTTGCGCGCTTCTGTGTTTTTTTGATATTCATTGCAAGGCGGTATACGGAGTTTTCTATTTCCGTAAGCCGAACGGTGAGCATTTTAACCTCGTTGAATTTGAGAAACGCCTCATCGAGCGCCGAGGTGGTGTTTGAAAAGCCGTATATCGGCCTGCCGGAAAATTTCTTTGCGCGCACAACCGGTATTTCCACACCCATAACGCTCCGCAAATCTATTTCCACACTGTCCTCAAATGCGGCGCTGTGAGCGTGCTCCGTAACGGAGGTTACGCTCATGAGCACGTTTGCGCTCTCAAGCGCGCGGTATGCCTGCGCGAACGTTTCCTCTATGCGTGCTTCAACGTCCTTTGCTTCTTCAATAAGCTGCATCATCTCGCGTATGAGGATGTTGCGCTTTTTATCGAGCATCTCATAGCCCTGCTTTGAAAGCTGAAGCGTATTTTTTGCCGACATCAGATTGCCCTTTGTGGGCGCAAGTGTTTTCTGCATATACCTGCGCCTCCTTTAAGCTTCTTCCGCGGGCTTGTAATACTTGTCAAGAATATCGTCGCTTACACGGTCAAGCTCGCTCTTCGGCAGCATACCGAGGAGCTTCCAGCCCAGATCAAGCGTCTCCGTGATGCTTCTGTTTTCGTCCTTGCTCTGCGACAGGAACATGCTGTCAAACGCCTTGCCGAACGCAATATATTTTTTGTCTATATCGGAAAGCTCATCTTCGCCGATTACCGACGCAAGGCTTTTTGCGTCCTCAACCTTCGAGTAAGCGGCAAAAAGCTGGTTTGAAAGCGCCGGATGATCCTCGCGCGTAAAGCCTTCGCCTATGCCGTCCTTCATAAGACGCGACAGCGACGGCAGTATCGATACGGGCGGATATACGCCCGTAAGGCTAAGCGAACGGCCGAGAACTATCTGTCCCTCCGTAATGTATCCCGTAAGGTCGGGAATGGGGTGGGTTATATCGTCGTTGGGCATTGTGAGTATGGGCACCTGCGTAACGGAGCCCTTTGCGTCTTTTATTATACCGGCGCGCTCATAAAGCGACGCAAGGTCCGAATAAAGATAACCGGGGAAGCCCTTTCTTGAGGGTATTTCACCCTTTGACGATGAAATCTCGCGAAGCGCCTCCGCATACGACGTCATATCGGTAAGTATAACGAGCACGTGCATATCATGCTTAAACGCAAGATATTCGGCTGCCGTAAGCGCGCAGCGCGGCGTTATTATTCTTTCAACAACAGGGTCGTTTGAAAGGTTTAAAAACATTACGACCTTGCTTATTACGCCGCTTTCCTCAAACGACTTTCTGAAGAAGTTCGCAACGTCGTGCTTAACGCCCATTGCGGCGAACACTATGGCGAACTTTTCGCCGTTTATATCCTCCTCGTCAACAACTTTTGCCTGGCGGGCTATCTGTATCGCAAGCTGGTCGTGGGGGAGGCCGTCGCCCGAGAATATCGGCAGCTTCTGACCTCTTATAAGCGTTGTAAGGCAGTCTATTGACGATATTCCCGTCTGTATAAAGTTGTTCGGGTATTCGCGCGATACGGGATTTATCGGCTGGCCGTTTACGTCGCGGACCTCATCGGCAAGATAATCGCCAAGGCCGTCTATCGGCCTGCCCACGCCGTCAAGCGTTCTGCCGAGTATTTCAAGCGAAAGCGGAAGCCGCATAGGCTCTCCCATAAGCTTTGTTTTTGTGTTTGTGAGCGACAGGCCGCTTGTGCCTTCAAAAAGCTGTATTATGGCCTTGTCGCCGTAAATTTCTATAACTCTGCCTATTCGCTTTGAACCGTCGTCGAGCGTGACGGTGACCATTTCCTCGTAGAACGCTTCCGTAACGCCGTCGATGACTGCAAGGGGCCCCTGAATATTGTTAAGACCCATATATTCAATAGCCATATTGCTGTTTCACACTCCTTTTCCGGGATTAAGCAAAAGGGCTTAATCCTCATCTATCTTCTGAGCTATAAGCCTGTCAAACGTATCGTTTATTTTTCTTGTAAGCTCATGGAACGGAGAGTCTATATCCGTATTTCCTATGGTGTATTTTATTCTGATAATGTCCTCAACTATTCCCGTTTCGTTTATCTTCGAAAATACAATGCCGCGCTCCACCATATCCTTCATTCTGTCGTCAAGCAGAAGAATAACGTCCATCATTCTGTCCTGCTTTTCCGGCGGAACGTAGGTATCGTCGGCATGGAAGGCGTTTTGCTGCAAAAATCCGAGACGGATTGCGCGTGCAACCTCAAGCGTCGCCTTCTGACCGTCAGGCAGGACGTCCGCGCCTATAAGCTTTACTATTTCGAGCAGGTTGCTTTCCTCCTGAAGTATTGCCATTATCCTTGCGCGCTTTTCCATAAAGTTCTTCGATACGTTTTCCTCGTACCACGGCGTAAGCTCATCGATGTATTCGCTGTAGCTTGAAAGCCACTGGATAGCGGGGTAGTGCCTTGCATAAGCAAGCGACTTGTCAAGCGCCCAGAAGCAACGTATAAAGCGCTTTGTGTTCTGCGTTACAGGCTCCGAGAAGTCGCCGCCCTGCGGCGATACGGCGCCTATTATGGTCACCGAGCCCTCCGAGCCGTTAAGGTTTGTAACGTAGCCGGCGCGCTCGTAAAATTGCGAAAGCCTTGACGCAAGATATGCGGGGAAGCCCTCCTCGGCCGGCATTTCCTCAAGACGGCCCGAGATTTCTCTTAAAGCCTCCGCCCAGCGCGACGTTGAGTCCGCCATAAGGGCAACATCGTAGCCCATGTCGCGGTAATATTCGGCAAGCGTAACACCGGTGTATATTGAAGCCTCACGCGCCGCAACGGGCATATTTGACGTGTTTGCGATAAGGACCGTCCTGTCCATAAGCGGCCTGTTTGATTTCGGGTCGATAAGCTCCGAAAACTCCTCGAGCACCTGTGTCATTTCGTTTCCGCGCTCGCCGCAGCCGATATATACTATAATGTCCGCGTCGCACCATTTTGCAAGCTGATGCTGCGTCATGGTTTTTCCGGTGCCGAAGCCGCCGGGGATGGCCGCCGCGCCGCCCTTTGCAAGCGGGAACATCGAGTCTATAACACGCTGGCCGGTAATAAGCGGCTTTTCTATCGGCTGCCGCTTAAGATACGGCCTTGCCTGCTTTATGGGCCATTCCTGCTTCATGGTAAGCTCTTTTAAGCCGTCGTCGGTCTGCACTTTTGCTATGACCTCGGTAATGGTGTGGCTGCCGTTTTCGGCTGTCCATTTTACTATACCGTGTATTCCGGGCGGCACCATCACGCGGTGCTCGATAAGCGACGTTTCGGGCGTAACGGCTATTATATCGCCGCCGCTTACAATGTCGCCCTCCGAAATTTTCATTGTTACGTTCCAGGTTTTCTTTTCGTCAAGCGGCGAAACCTTAAGCCCGCGCGCTATAAACGCTCCCGAACGGTTTCTGATTTCCCTCAGAGGGTGCTCTATGCCGTCGAATATATCGGATATTATTCCCGGCGCAAGCGTAATGGAGAGCGGCGCGCCAGTTCCGCGCACAGGCTCCCCGAGATGAAGTCCGGTAGTCTCCTCATATACCTGTATGACAGTAGCGTCCGCTTCAACGCCTATGACTTCGCCGACAAGCTCTTCGCTGCCGACGTAGACCATTTCCTGCATACTGAATTCATTAGAGCCCTTTGCCCTTACGACCGGGCCGTTTATACCGAAAATTTTAGCATTAGCCATGCGTATCCTTCCTTTCGGGTTGATTTAGTAATTTATCCGATCGTAAGACCGCTGCGCTGCAGGAAGTTCCTTTTCTCCTCAGCAAGCATTTCCTTGAACGAATAATCCACGCTTACGCGCCGCTCCGTGTTAAAGACCTTTGCACCGCCGAGAAAATCCTTTTCGCCGGCAGCTTCAACGCTGATTTCGCCTCCGTCGTTGGAGAGCTTCTCGATTTGATTTTTAAATCTAAGGTCGTCGGAAGAAATATATACGGTTTTGGGGCCTTTGCCGACCTCAAAAACGGCTTTTTCTATTTTATCCGGCAGCCATTTCCCGTACTCCTCGGTTTTTGTAAAGGCCTTAAGCTTTTCAGCGGCTGCCTCCATAACCTCATTCACTATCCGTTCGCGCGTAAGAAGCAGCTTTTTTCTTGCCTCAAGCTCCTCCTGAAGCACCTTTTCGTTTGCGGATTTCTTCGCGTCCGTTATGCTGTGCTGTATCAGCTTATACGCTTCCTCAAGAAACTCGGTTTCCTTTGCGTCAACCCATGTATCGTGCTTTTTCTTTATCTTCTCAAGCAGCTCGTCACGCTTTGTGCCTGCGTCGTCAAGGACGAGAGATGTAAAGGTATTAAGTTTTTCTTTTAGGTTTTCCATATTCGGCGCCTCCGTTTCGATAATTATGATGGATAACCGCAAAAATGACTTTTGCGGCTGCCAGGCTGATTACAATTTTAAGCCGATCGACTCCTGCACAAGGCTGTTTATCGAATGAGCAATATCGCGGCTGCCGTGGCGGTCGGGTATCTCTATTATAAGCGGCGTGTGAAGCGTAAGCTTTAGCCGGTTAAGGTATTCCTTGACCGTTGCTCCCGCCTTTTCCGTAAGCACCAGTATGCCGAGCTCCTTATCCGCCAGCGCCTTTTTTATTTCAGCCTGTACTTCGTCCGCGGTATGCGCCACGCAGCCGTCTATGCCGGCTAAGCGCATACCTATCTGAGTATCTATATTATCGCTTATCAAATACATTTTCATAGCAGTGATACTCCTTATAAAACCCGGCTTATGCGTTAAGTATCATAAACGATATAACAAGACCGTAAAGCGCGATACCTTCGGCAAGCGCAACGAATATAAGCGTTTTACCCATTATCTTCTCGTTTTCGCTCATTGCGCCTATGGCTGCCGCAGCTGCCGATGAAACGGCAACGCCGCCGCCTATGCCGCTGAGACCGGTTGAAAGCGCCGCGCCTATATATTTAAGACCTTCGCCGACGGAAAGGCCGGCTTCGGCGCCGGCCGCAAATGCCGGAACGGCACAGCCGAGCGAATAAACAACGCCTATGCCTATGCAGGCAAAAAAGCCTATCGCGTTCATGAGCAGGCATTCTTTGCCCTTTCTTTTTCCTGTCTTGTGATATATAACTATTGGAGCGGCAACGCTCAGTGCTATAAGTGCAAGTAATACCTTCATTAACATTTAAATCATATCCTTTCATTACAGAATATCCGCGGACGGATATTGCTTTTATTTGTTTTTAAGCGACACAAATTCCTTGCCGTTGCCCTGGAAGTAGCGACTGAACATTTCGTAATATTCAAGACGGAGCACCTGTATGGCAACGATAAGCCCTTCAAGTATCATTACGATTATGTTTCCGACTACCGTGACCATCATTCCGCCTACTCCGCCGCTGCCGGAAAGAGCCTGGACGGCCATCATCATTCCGACGTGTATAACGGCGAACGCGCCGATTCTCAGGAACGATATTGTATTTGTGCAGAAGCTTAATATTACCTCAAACAGCTCGAAAAAGTTCTCAACAAAGAACATGCCGTTTGCGGGCAGCCAGTGCTTTTTATGCTCCACAAGACGCGTAAGCGGCGTGCAGAGGTACATCGCCAAAAGCGATACGGCAAAGAGCACTATGAATACAACCGAGGGTATGCCGAGCCCCGCCAGCAGATTTACGGCAACAAGGATCACGCTCAGGTAAAAAACAATGCCCGCAATGCCGTTATGGCCGAAAACCGCATCGCCTATATCTTTTCGCTTGAACATATTCACAACGTTAAGACACATTCCGAAAATGATTATACATGCGCCCATACATACGGTGCCTATCAAAAGCGGCATTATGGACTGCATCGGCTTTACCGTTGTTATGCCGAACAGCTGCGGTATAATCTCCTCGTTTCCGAAAAAGCTTCCGTAAATAAAGCCCGTCACAATACCGGCAAGCCCGACCATGCCTATTATACCGGCAAGATCCATTTTCTTTACCTTGTAAATTATAAAGCCCGCTATGGCAAGCACCGCGCTCTGACCGACGTCGCCGAACATTATACCGAAAAACAGTATATACGTTATGGCAAGTATCGGGGTGGGGTCTATTTCTCCGTAGGAGGGGAGACCGTACATTTTGACGAACATCTCAAACGGCTTGAAAATAAAATTGTTTTTGAGCTTCGTCGGCGGGTCTATTTCCTTTACGTTGGACGCGTCCTCCGAATAGAACATGACAACGTCGCCCGATTCGTTTATTTCCTTTTCAAGCGCGTCGGCGTCCTTTGATTCCATCCAGCCCACAACGTAGAAGAACATATCGGAATGGACGGCATTTCTGCGGATCTCCGCAAACTGCTCGCGCTTTTTCGCAAGATTGTATATCATAACAAGCTTATCGGCGGAGTCTGCAAGCATTTTTGCCGTTTTTTCGGAAAGCTCCCTGATCCTCGCCTCAAGAGCTGCGTTCTGCTCCGTAAGATATTTCTTTATATCGCGCGGAGTGCCCGGAAATTCATCCGTCACGCTTTCCGGCTCAAAGTACAGCGACGCGAAAACCTCCTCGATTTTGCGCTGCTTAACCGCCGGAACAAAGTAAAAGCCCCAAACCTCCGTGGCATTTTCAGCCGTTACGATAAAGAAGGTTTCAAGATTGTCAAGATACGTTGTAAGCGTCTTGTAGCCCGTTCTCGGGATATGCCCGAACTGAACCTTTATAAATTCCATGCCGAAAATCTTTTGGAGATCAACGTCAACGTCAAGCATAAGATCGAGCTTTTCTATAAGCTTTCGGTTCTTCTCGATAAGCGCGTGCAGATGGTCGCTCTCATCGCGCTCATCGCGTATGCGCTCGTTTATGCCGTCAACAAATTTCTGCATGCTTTCGAGCGTCGTACCGTCCTTGGCTATAAGCTTCGGGTTCGGAGCGCAGCCGGCAAGCTTCATTATCGACATGGCATTTTTGGCAAGAAGGTCATAGTCTGTGTTCTCGTCGAAGCTTTGTATGCGCTTTCGGTTCGTCATGATATTCATAGCCTTTTCAAGATGAATATCTCTGCCGTAAATATATTTTTCGGCAACGTACTCAAAATCGCTTATCTGCGCCGAGAACGTCACGGCCTTCATCTTCACTATTGCCAATGATATTCCTCCTCTCTTTTTACAGTCACGCCGTTTAATCTATCCGTATATGCGGACGGATGGCGTCCGGCGTTTTGCCGTAGCGTATACCCTCAACGACGGTCTTGATGTTGTCAAGCTCAAGCTCTCTGAGGTCAAGATAGGTATAAACGGCTATAAGCGACTGCGGATGATTAAAGAACATATTTTTATCTATCCTGCGTATCATGTCCCTGTAGTTTTCCTCGGGGAATATACCGTCCTCTATGCCGGTAAACAGGGGAGCGTATTTTGTTTCCGATACAAGGTGCACAAAGCCCTCGATTGTCTCGGCCCGTACAAGCTCCTTTATGAAATCCTCCGTAAGCCGGTATCGTATCGGGATGAGATAGGTAAAAATTATTTCCTCCTCAAAGTCAAAATACTTTTTCCCGCGGTATATCCACAGGATATTCAGTATATCCGTTCTGGAGCCGAGAGCCTTTTTAAAAAGCTCCGCCTGCTCTCTGTCGAGAGTCCTGTTTACGGTATGCCATATTGAAGTGTAGTAAAACATTTCAAGTATCATGCTCACCGAAAAGAAATCCGAACCGAGATTTTCCGCGCGCTGCAGAGGCTCCGCATACGGAGTGTTCTTGCATGCTTCTATGCAGTCGGCAAGGCAGGCGGCATTCTGCATCAGCTCTTTATTTATTTTCGTGTGTGTTTCAAAGAAAGCGTCAAACCTGTCTTGGCTTACCTGATCCGCGCTTCTTGTTTCATGTGTAAATATATACCTCAGCTCACGCGTGAGAAATTCTATCTCACGGCGCATGAACCAGAACTTCAGCACTTCCCGTTTTTTGCTGTCGAGAAAATCGTAAAGCCGCAGATATTCGTCGATTATTTCGAGAGAAATAAGAATCTCCATCTGCCCGCGGTGTATGTCGCGCTCATTTACGCTTTCAAGCACCGATGAATACGCGGGCAGCGATTTTAAATAACTGCATATTTCCCCGACGCTTTTTTTCGAGAGAAGCTGTTCGTAGTCTTCTTTTGTAAGCGATTTTGAATACATAGCCTTAAGCTTGGCAGAAACTGCGCTGTATTCCGAATTCACCGTTCTCACCCCGCTTAACTGCCTATTATGTTTTGTACTATTTTATCAATCCAGGCTTCCTTGTTTTCTTTATACTTGCCTTCGAGCGCCGCAATCTGCGAACGGGATTGCTCTCGTATCTGCCCGCATTTTTCATCCGCCTCTTTAAGCTCCGTTTCCTTCAGAGTTTCGCTTTTGGCAATAGCTCTGTTTTGGATGGAATTGTGAAGCTTGCGTGTTTCATTGGCGATGTCCTTATCAAGTGTTTCGTGTGCCTGTTTGGCGTCCTTGATAACCTCCTGTGCGCGGTCCTCAATATCGATAATTTTCAATATAAGGTCTTCCACGATAAAACACCTCCTTAATCAGAATGACTCGGCGGACGGCAAACGTCTGCTGCCGCCGTATATTAAAAACCAAGGGGATCAAGCCCGCGGTTTTTTGCTGTGTTAGTTTTTAAGGCTCTGAAGCGGCGCCGGTATGCGTCCGCCCCTGTCTATAAATTCGCTGCAGCCGTAATTCCTTACCGGCATTACCGGCCCCGTTCCGAGAAGCCCGCCGAATTCCACAATATCGCCCTCTTTTGTGCCGGGCGCCGGAATTATTCTTACGGCCGTCGTTTTTGTGTTTACCATTCCTATTGCCGCTTCGTCTGCGATTATTGCGGAAATTGTAGCTGCCGTCGTATCGCCGGGGATAACTATCATGTCAAGCCCCACGGAGCATACGCACGTCATAGCCTCGAGCTTTTCTATGGACAACGCCCCGCATTTTGCCGCGGCTATCATTCCCGCATCCTCGGAAACGGGTATAAACGCTCCGCTTAAGCCTCCTACATATCCGGAGGCCATAACGCCGCCTTTTTTAACGGCGTCGTTAAGCAGCGCAAGGGCGGCCGTTGTGCCGTGCATACCGCATTTTTCAAGGCCCATTTCCTCAAGTATATACGCAACGCTGTCGCCGACCGCCGGCGTGGGAGCAAGCGAAAGGTCAACTATACCGAACGGCACGTTTAAGCGCCTCGAAGCCTCCTGCGCAACGAGCTGACCCATACGCGTTATCTTAAATGCCGTTTTCTTTATTGTTTCGGCAACAACGCCGAAATCCTTGCCCTTAACCTTTTCAAGCGCGCATTTTACAACTCCCGGTCCCGAAACGCCCACGTTTATAACGCATTCGCCCTCGCCCTCGCCGAGAAATGCGCCCGCCATAAACGGGTTATCCTCAACGGCATTGCAGAATACAACAAGCTTTGCGCATGCAAAACCCTTTGTATCAGCTGTGAGCTCAGCCGATTTTTTTATTATAAGCCCCATTTCCTTCACGGCGTCCATGTTTATACCGGCCTTTGTCGAACCGATATTAACGCTTGAGCAGACAAGCTCCGTCTGCGAAAGGGCATAGGGGATAGACTGAACAAGTATGCGCTCTCCCGTTGTGTAGCCCTTATGGACAAGCGCCGAATAGCCGCCTATAAAGTTTACGCCGCACGTTTTTGCCGCTCTGTCAAGCGCCTTCGCGATTTTTACGGCTTTGTCGATGTCGGGCTTTTCAAGCGCGTCAACGAGCGTTGCTATCGGCGTTACCGATATTCTCTTGTTTACTATCGGTATCCCGAACTGGCGCTCAATATCTTCTCCGACCTTAACAAGCTCCTTTGCATACGACGTTATTTTATCGTATACCTTTTCGCATACGGCGTCAACGTCGGGCCCCGCGCAGCTCTTAAGCGATATACCCATCGTGATTGTGCGTATATCGAGATTTTCGCGGTCTATCATATTTATCGTTTCCGTAATCTCAAAAGGATTTATCATTTATATATCCCTCCGGTCATATTTTGTGCATCGATGAGAAAATTTCCTCGCGCTGTACGCGTATGGAAAGCCCCATTTCTTCCGCAACAGCCTGAAGCCTGCCGTCTATGCCGGCAAAATCGTCTTTCGATTCGCCGCAGTCAACGAGCATTATCATCGTAAACAGATCCTGCATTATGGTCTGCGAAATATCAAGGATGTTTACGTTTGCTTCATAGAGCGCGCCGCTCACTTTTGCGATTATACCCTTGGTGTCCTTGCCGACTACCGTTACAACTGCTTTCATAATTTATAATCCCTTTCAGTGTTTAGTTTATTCCCTTTGTTTTTCTTTGATGAAGTGCTTCATACATAAGCACTCCCGCCGCAACGGATGCGTTCAGCGAATTTATCTGCCCGCACATCGGTATGCTGACGGTAAAGTCGCATTTCTCCTTAACGAGCCTGCTTACACCGCTGCCCTCGCTGCCTATAACAATGCCGAGCGCTCCCGTGAGGTCGGACGAATATAAATCATCGCCGTCCATATCGGCGGCCGCTATCCACAGCCCCTCTTTTTTTAGCTTTTCTATCGTTGACGCAAGGTTTGTAACCTTTGCGACGGGCGTATATTCCGCCGCTCCGGCGGCCGACTTTACGGCCGCTCCCGAAAGCCCGGCGCTGCCGTGCTTGGGAATAACAACGCCGTGTGCGCCCACGCAGTTTGCGGTTCGCAGTATTGCGCCGAGATTGTGCGGATCGGTTATTTTGTCGCATATTATAACAAACGGCGGCTCGTTTTTTTCACGCGCCGAATTTAATATAAAATCTATCGTTTTATATTCGTAAGGGCTTACATACGCTATCATGCCCTGATGGTTCCCGCCTTCGGCTATTGCGTCAAGCTTCCGCACGTCGGTCTCGCGTATGACGATACCGGCGTCGCGCGCTTTTTTTACTATCGCAACGGCCGAGCCCTCGAGCTTTCCCTTTTTTACAAGCAGCTTGTCTATGGTCCTGCCGCTTTTTATCGCTTCAAGCACGGGATTCCTTCCGATTATTTTGTCCTCTGTATTCATTGCCGTTTTGTCCGCCATAAGCTATCCTTTCACAAAAAACACGTATTTTAAATTAAAGGCCGCGGGGGAGGCGCGGCGCTCCCTGAAACAGAAAAACCACAAGGGCGCCAAGGCTCTTTTAAAACCGCCACACCCTTGTGGTTAGTATTCAATTATCAGTCAAGCATAAATTTGTCATGTATAGCATTAACTGCTCTTTCGGCGTCGTTTCTGTCAACGAGAACGGAGATTTTGATTTCCGAAGTTGCAATCATATTTATATTTATATGTGCATCCGAAAGCGCCTCAAACATCTTTGCCGCAACGCCGGAGTTATTAACCATGCCTGCGCCGACGATAGATACCTTTGAAACGTCCTTTGTCCATTTAATCTCGTCTGCTTTTATCATGCTGTTGTGATCCTCAAGCAGCTTAAGTACCGTATCAAGATCGCCCTCCGTTACCGTAAAGGCTATGTCCTTTTTAATTCCGTTGCCTATCGACTGGATTATAAGGTCAACGCTTATGCCGTTTTTGGCAAGCATCTGAAATACCTGGAATGCCTTACCCGGTGTGTCCTCCACGCCGCAAAGAGCAACCCTTGCGCAGTCGTTATCTCTTGTTACGCCTCTGACGAGCATCTTTTCCACTTGCTCTACCTCCTTAACATATGTGCCTTCGTTGTCGTTTAAGCTTGATCTTACGCAAAGCTTAACGTTATATTTCTTTGCCATTTCAACGCTTCTGTTGTGAAGCACGTTTGCGCCCAGCGACGCGAGCTCAAGCATTTCGTCATACGAAATATCGTCAAGCTTATATGCGTTCTTAACAAATCTCGGGTCGGCGGTAAATACGCCGTCAACGTCCGTGTATATTTCGCAGACGTCCGCGTTCAGCGCTGCCGCAAGAGCAACTGCCGAGGTGTCCGAGCCGCCGCGTCCGAGCGTTGTTATATCGTCGTATTTGTTGAGCCCCTGAAAGCCCGCAACAATAACTATGCGGCGTCTGTCAAGCTCCGTCTTGATACGCTCCGTATCGATTGTTTTTATTCTTGCCGTGCCGTAGTGCGAGTCTGTTTTAAAGCCTGCCTGCCAGCCCGTAAGCGAAACAACGGGGAAGCCGAGCTTTTCAACAGCCATTGCAAGCAGCGCTATTGAAATCTGCTCTCCCGATGAAAGCAGCATATCCATTTCACGCTTTGACGCCTTTTCGTTTATTTCGTTTGCTTTTGCAATAAGGTCGTCCGTCGTGTCGCCCTGCGCCGATACGGCAACAACAACATCATTGCCGGCTTTATAAACGTTTGTTATGCGTCTTGCGACGTTCATAACTCTTTCGGCGTCCTTTACAGACGTACCGCCGTATTTCTGAACTATAAGTCCCATAGGTCTACATCCTTTCGATTTGTGTCAGCTGTTTCTGCGACAGCGTTCGGAAACCACCGCTCCGACGTTGTCTATATCAAGAATTTTACACGTCCATTGATGTGAGTTTGCTTCAAAAAAGCTCTCCATCTCAGACTTGAATTTATTGTAATTGCCGTCGAGGAACGACAGCACCGTCGGTCCCGAGCCGCTCAGATATGTGCCGAGCGAGCCGGCGTCGTACGTTTTTTTGAATATCTCGTCGAAACCGTCTATGCAGCTTCGCCTGTAGGGCTGATGAAGTCTGTCCTGAACGCCTATTTTAAGCTGCGACGTATCTCCCGATATGAGCGCCGCCTGAAGTATTGACGCATGCGATATGTTAAATACCGCATCCTCAAACGGTACGGTTTCCGGCAGTACCTCGCGCGATTTTCGCGTTGCAACGTAATAGTCGGGTATCATCACCGCAAATTTTATGTGCGGACGTATTTTTGTGCTGTGAACTATTGTGCGGTGCTTTGTCATAAGCGATACGCAGAAGCCGCCGTAAAGCGCCGGGCCCACGTTATCGGGATGACCCTCCATTTTTGCCGCAAGCTCCGCTATGCGGCTGTAGGGGAGGCGGCGGCCCGATATGACGTTTGCCGCAAGCATTCCGCCTATTATGCAGGCGCTGCTGCTGCCAAGGCCGCGTGTCATCGGAATATCGCTGTTCTGCGTTATCAAAAGCCCCGTCGGCTTATAGCGCACCTCGTTAAATACAATATTCATCGCTCTGTATATAAGATTGCGTTCGTCAAGCGGAATACGCTCCGCGCTGTTGAGAACCCGTATATCAAGTCCCGACGGTATTTCTTCTGCTTCTATCCTGTTGTAAAGATTAAGCGCTATGCCGAGCGTGTCGAAGCCCGCGCCCATATTGGCGCTTGTTGCCGGAACTCTGACCTTGACCATCAGTCAAGCACCCGCAGAGCCGTTGTAACGGAGGACAGGGCGGAGAAGGCCTTTTCGGCGTCGCTGCCGCCAAGCTTTTCGGTTATGAACACGCGCTCATTTCCGTCCTCGGAAATAAATTTCACGCTGCCGAAAATATCGTTTACATTATCGCTTGTGTCCGGCGTTCTGACAAAATACGAGAACGTTACATCGTCGCGCGATGCGTTTATGTCACCCTCGGGCTTTTCCCAGCCTATCTTCTTGGGACGCTCTCTGTGCCTTACGCAGTCAACTATATCGGCAACAACGGCTGAGGCCGTCGGAAGCTTTCCGGCGCCGGCGCCGTAGAACATAAGGTCGCCAACGCAGTTGCCCGTTACCATGATGGCGTTGTAAACGTCGTTCACGCTTGAAAGCAGATTCGAGCGCGGAACGAGCATAGGGCTTACAACGGCGTATATCCTGCCGCCGGGCAGAAAATCCGCATAGCCTATGAGCTTTATAACGCTGCCGGCTTTTTCCGCGTACTTAACATCGTCAAGCGTTATGTTCACAATGCCGTCCGTTTCGATGTCACGGTAATCGACTGCCGTTCCCGAAGCGAGCGATGCGAGAATCGCTATTTTTCTGCACGCGTCGTGGCCTTCAATATCGGCTGCGGGATTCTTTTCCGCATAGCCTTTTGCCTGTGCGTCGGAAAGCGCGTCCTCAAAAGAGCGGTTGTTTGTGAACATCTGATATAATATATAGTTTGTTGTGCCGTTTAAAATACCGGCAATCCTTGTTATCTTATTTGCGGTAAGGTCCTGATGCAGCGGGCGAATAACCGGTATACCGCCGCCGACGCTTGCCTCAAACATATAGTTTACGTTGTTTTGCGAAGCAAGCTCCAAAAGCTCCGTGCCGTATGTTGCAACAAGCTCTTTGTTTGACGTTACAACGCTTTTGCCGGCAAGCAGCAGGCTCTTTGTGAATTCGTAAGCGGGGTGAAGTCCGCCCATGGTTTCGGCTGCAACGGTTATTTCGGGATCGTTTGCTATAACGTCAAAATCCTTTGTGAAAAGCTCCTTCTGCGGATGCTCGGGGAAGTCCCTTATATCAAGGATGT
The DNA here is from genome assembly GCA_018715365.1 of Candidatus Ornithomonoglobus intestinigallinarum. Taxonomy (GTDB): domain Bacteria; phylum Bacillota; class Clostridia; order UBA1381; family UBA1381; genus Ornithomonoglobus_A; species Ornithomonoglobus_A intestinigallinarum. The sequence continues at coordinate 55,289 of DVLU01000083.1, forward strand.
ATTTGACCTCGATCTCCTCGCCGTAGGTATTTCGGCGCAGCTTTTTGCTGTTCTGAACGATTATGTCGTATATTCCGCTGCCGACTGTGCCGAACCCCATGATTGCGATTTTAGCCATTCTTTTTTCCTCCGGTTCGTGATGTTTCGTTATTTGTTAATAAAAACTTTATTTTTTTTTCATTTTCAATTTATAATGTTATCACAAAAATTATATTAAGTCAATAATTGAAATGCCAAAACTGCACTTATGTCATAAATTGTTTTTGTACATTTTGACCCTTGCTTATACTTGTTTCGACAAAACAAAAAAAATACGCGCCGCTCCGTTTTGCACTGTACGGAGGGCGCGCCGAAAAATATATTTTTATTTTCCTTTTTTGTCTGCGTCAAGCAGCTTTTTTATATATTGCCCCGTATACGAATTTTTGCATTCGGCAACCTGCTCGGGAGTTCCGCTTGCTATAACCTCTCCGCCGCGCACGCCGCCCTCGGGTCCCATATCTATTATATAATCGGCTGTTTTTATGACGTCGAGATTATGCTCTATTATAACGATGGTATTCCCGCCCTCGGCAAGCCTGTTTATCACATCGATAAGCTTGTGCACGTCGGCGGAATGAAGCCCC
>DVLU01000084.1 GCA_018715365.1 Candidatus Ornithomonoglobus intestinigallinarum
AAGCAAATTCGACCAATGGCTCGAGCGAAAGTTCGGCGATAAGATAAAAGATATTGTTATATATGTTTCGATTGTTATATCGCTTGCGCTGTCGATAGGGCTGTTTATAGTGCTTCCCACGGCGCTCACAAGGCTTGTTGAGGCGATCCCGGGGCTGCAGCCGATAACGCAGGCGCACACGTTTACGAGCGTGTTTGAGGGCGTTATAAGAATGGCGATATTTTTGGGGTATATGGCGCTTGTTGCGCAGATGAAAGAAATAAAGCGTGTTTTCGAATACCACGGCGCGGAGCATAAAACGATTGCGTGCTATGAGGCGGGCGATGAATTAAAGCCCGAGAACGTTAAAAAATACACGCGCTTTCATCCGCGCTGCGGAACGAGCTTTTTGCTGTTTGTTATGATAATAAGCATAATTCTGTTTGCGTTTTTGCCGAAAACGGGCGTTGTGCTGAGAGTTGTAATGCGCCTTGCGCTTTTGCCGGTTGTTGCCGGGCTTTCGTATGAGGTCATAAAATGGGCGGGGAGAAGCAAAAACCCCGTTGTGAGAATACTGTCGAAGCCGGGGCTGTGGCTCCAGCGTTTGACAACGCGCGAGCCGGACGAAACGCAGATCGAGGTTGCGATAGCGTCAATGGAGCCGTGTATACCGGAAAACAGGGACGATGACAGATGGTAATATCGGAGCTTGTAAGAGAAATAAAAAAAGAGCTTTCGGATAACGCCGCGTTTGAGGCGGCCGAGATCGTTATGTTCACGCTCGGTATCGACAGGACGTCGCTTTTGCTTTGCGGCAAAAACGAGGTTTCCGAAACGGATGCGGAGAAGGCGTTTTCGCTTGCAAGACGGCGCAGAAGCGGAGAACCGCTTGCGTACATACTCGGCTTTGCGGAGTTTATGTCGCTTACGTTTGAAGTGAATGAAGCAACTCTTATACCGCGGAGCGATACCGAAACGCTTGTTGAATATGTGCTTGAAAAGGCAAGGGGGCGCCGTATAAGGCTGCTCGATATAGGCACGGGCACGGGCTGTATAGGAATAAGCATTGCAAAATACCACGGCGATACCGTGCTTTCGCTTGCCGATATAAGCAGAAAGGCTCTTGAAACGGCCGCGGTAAATGCCGAAAGAAACGGCGTAAAAGCGGAGCTTATGCGGCTTGATATATTAAATGAGCTGCCGCGCGGCGTATACGATATTATAGTTTCAAATCCGCCGTATATAAAAAGCGGCGTTATACCAACGCTCCAAACGGAGGTAAAGGACCATGAGCCCGTAACGGCGCTGGACGGCGGCGTGGACGGGCTTGTTTTTTACAGGCACATAGCCGGTATTGCGCCGAAGCTTTTAACTAAGGGCGGCATGCTCGCTTTTGAAATAGGATACGATCAGGGTGAAAGCGTGAGCGAAATAATGAAAAAAAGCTTTTGCGGCGTTGAAGTGATAAAGGACCTTTGCGGCAATGACAGAGTGGCTGCGGGGGTTTTCGGGGGCTAAAATCGGCAGCCCCCTTATTTAATTACCGTCTTGTTGCATATTCCAGTATCTTATGCGTTTGTGAAAAATACTGCAGGTTTGAATCGAAATATAAATGCGATACGCTTTCGCTGTCCGTATATTCGCCGTTTTTTATTTTACCGCGGCTGTCCCATGTTGTATCAACAATAACCCAGCGCCCGTCGGCGTAAACCTCGTTCCATGCGTGATTCTGGTAATCGCTTGAAATATTTGTTTCGTTCCATTCAGTGTCCTCGCCGATGCCGAGAGCATAGCCCGATACAACGTTGCACGGTATGCTTATGCTGCGGCAGAGCGCGGCGTAAAGCGTTGCAAAGCCGAGGCATACGGCTTTTCTGTTTTCTATGACCTCTGTTGCATAATACGGCGTGGTTTCGTCAAGGCTTAAGCTGTCCTCGTCATAATACACATACGAGCATACCCAGTCGTGGAGCGCGGCGGCCTTGTCGTAGTCGCTTGTGCAGTTTTCCGTAAGCTGTTCGGCGATTGAAATCACGGCGCTGTCTTCGCTTTGTATTGACGGCGTGGAGCGCAGCGCGTTTGAAATCGACTTATCCTTTTCGTACATTATTTTATTTGCCTCATACACGGGCGACTGCTCAATAGTCCACGCACCGTTTTCGTTCCGCACAAGATGAATGAGATTCAGCACCCAGCTTGTGAACTGCCCGTATTCCCGCGGTCCGGCAAAAACAGTAAGCTCAAGGCGGCTGTAAGCCGTTTCGGGAATTGCGATTGTTTCGTTGAACGTTCCGCCGGAAAGCGATGAAACGCTCGTTTGGTCGAGCTGCTCGTTTGATTCGTCCGAAAAATTTATTATGAGATGGCGCTTCATGGGGTCTGACACGATACCGAACACGGAAACCGACGTGCCCGTTTCATCGGTCATAACGCTTATGTTCTCGTGCGGATAAAACGTCAGCATCGGGCTGTCGGCAATATAGGCGTTATGCGCCGTATCCTCGGGGTCTATGGGCAGCTCCTCGCCCTTTATCGCGGCAATAATCTCCGACGGCGAGGGCAAAGACGCGGTGAGCTCCGAAAGCGACTGTGACGCGTCCTTTATCATTTCCGCGGCGATGCGGTGGTTTTCAAACGCAGGGATATATGACGCAATATTATAGAAAAAATCGGTTTTTGCATTCACAAAAAGTATGCCGATAAATAAAATAAGCGCCGTAATCAGAAAATTTCGTATATGCTTCATAATGATTTTCCTGTTCCAAAGTAATAAGCTGCGCACATGATCGGCGCATATCCGCAAACGAACAAAAAAAGACGCCGCGCTGACGCGGCATCTTTTGTTAAATTGGAGGCGCCACTCGGATTTGAACCGGGGAATAAAGGTTTTGCAGACCTCTGCCTTACCACTTGGCTATGGCGCCGTATAACAAAAGACGACGCAAAAAGCGCGTCTTTTGTTCGTATTTTATTGGAGCGGAAGACGAGATTCGAACTCGCGACGTTCACCTTGGCAAGGTGACGCTCTACCACTGAGCCACTCCCGCGTTTTATCCGTATTTCGCAATACGGATAAGTGGTGCCTTCGGGTGGAATCGAACCGCCGACACAGGGATTTTCAGTCCCTTGCTCTACCGACTGAGCTACAAAGGCAAATGGCGACCCGGATGAGGCTCGAACTCACGACCTCCAGCGTGACAGGCTGGCGTTCTAACCAACTGAACTACCGGGCCAAGGACAAAATGGTGGGAGTTACAGGGCTCGAACCTGTGACATCCTGCTTGTAAGGCAGACGCTCTCCCAGCTGAGCTAAACTCCCATTTTGTCTGCCGTTTTCTCAACGACGAAATTTATTATACCAGATACTCGGGCGTTTGTCAACACTTTTTTTTAATTTTTCGGAAAAAAATTCGTGAATGTTAAAAAATGCAGTGTTTATGCGGTTTTGCGGGGGACACCCCCGCACCCCCGTGCGCCGCTGCCGCAAAAAAATCGGGTTTTTCATATAAAGATGATGATTGACACAGCACGGCTGACGGTGGTATAATTATTGCAGATAAAACAGCCGCCTTATCGTTTCGCGCCCGTCACCGTTTGCTCCGAGCTGGTAACGCACGATGCGCGTTAAGGCTCTTCCGCAAACGGATAACGTGCGCTCTTTAAGCGGCGCATATTTCCCCTTCCGAGGAATGTATGTGCCGCGCTGCTATAGAAAAACAATTCATCCCGGGGGTTCCAAAGGGGGCAGAGCCCCCATTGAGAGAAAGGAAACAAAAAATGGATATAAAAAATATTATCTCGCTTGTAAAGGAAACGCGCGGAATAATAATGGAAAAGCGCGGACATGTTCACCCGTCGGAAAAGGGCTTTGCCGATTTTGTCACGGAGGTGGACACGGGCGTGCAGGAGTTTTTGAAGGCACGTCTTGCCGAACGATACCCCGATATACAATTCCTCGGCGAAGAAGGCGAAAAGCACGGCATAGATTACAATAAGCCCGTTTGGGTGCTTGACCCGATAGACGGCACAACAAATCTTATTTACGATTTTGCGATGAGCGCCGTGTCGCTTGCGCTGTACGATAAAAAGCGCGGCGTTATGGGCGTCGTGTACAACCCGTTCCACGACGAGCTTTTTTGGGCGGAGCGCGGCGCGGGCGCGTATTTCAACGGCAGGAAAATATCGGTTTCGACGGCAAAAACGCTTCACGAGAGCCTTATAGGCATAGGCACAACGCCGTATGAAAAAGACCTTGCCGAAGAAAATTTCAAAATATTTCTTCGCGTATATAAAAAGTCGCTTGACGTCCGCCGCACGGGCTCGGCGGCAATAGACCTCTGTTACGTTGCGTGCGGAAGGCTTGACGGCTATTTTGAACGGAATCTCAAGCCGTGGGATTACGGCGCGGGAGCGGTGATTTTAAAGGAGGCGGGCGGAAAAATAACGTCGTTTGACGGCACGGAGCCCGATATAAGCAAAAACTGCTGCGTTGCTGCGTCAAACGGCTTTATACATGACGAGCTGCTTGCCGATATAAATGCCTGAAAAACATTTAAAATGCGCTGAAATATTACTTGAAATATCGCTTTGCTTAAGGTATAATAAATATAGTATATTCCATAAGGGGGCTGCGCCTCTTTGGAATTTTATATAAACATTAAAAGAGGAGGAGATGATTCCGATGAACAACATACCAAAAATAAAGGTCGGGATAGTTGCGGTAAGCCGCGACTGCTTCCCCGAAAGCTTGTCGGTAAACAGGAGAAAGGCGCTTGTTGAAGCGTATGCGAAAAAATACGATGCGGAGGATATTTACGAATGTCCCGTCTGCATAGTTGAGAGCGAAATACATATGAAGCAGGCGCTTGAGGATATCAAAAAAGCGGGCTGCAACGCTCTTTGCGTATATCTCGGCAATTTCGGACCGGAAATTTCCGAAACGATGCTTGCGCAGCAGTTTGACGGACCAAAGATGTTCGTCGCGGCTGCGGAGGAAAATATCGGCGTGCTTTCCGATGACCGCGGCGATGCGTACTGCGGAATGCTTAACGCAAGCTATAATTTAAAGCTCCGCGGCGTGACGGCGTATATCCCCGAATATCCCGTCGGCACGGCGGAGGAATGTGCCGATATGATAAATGACTTTTTGCCGATAGCAAGAGCCGTTGCCGGACTTAAAGACCTTAAGATAATATCGTTCGGCCCCAGGCCGCTCAACTTCCTTGCCTGCAACGCGCCTATATATCAGCTTTATAAGCTGGGCGTTGAAATAGAGGAAAACTCGGAGCTTGATTTGTTTGAAGCATATAAAAACCATAACGGCGACCCGAGAATTGCCGAGGTTGTTGCCGATATGGAAAAGGAGCTCGGAGAGGGCAATATGAAACCCGAAGTGCTGCCCAAGCTTGCGCAGTACGAGCTTACTCTGCTTGATTGGATAGAAGCGCGCAAGGGTTCAAAGCAGTATGTTGCAATAGCCGGCAAGTGCTGGCCGGCGTTCCAGACGCAGTTCGGTTTTGTGCCGTGTTACGTAAACAGCCGTCTTACTGGACGCGGAATACCTGTTTCGTGCGAGGTTGACATTTACGGAGCGCTGAGCGAATATATCGGTATATGCGTTTCGCAGGACGCCGTGACGCTTCTTGATATAAACAATTCCGTTCCGGCCGATATGTTTAAGGCCGATATAGAGGGTAAATTTAATTACACTCATAAAGATACGTTCATGGGCTTCCACTGCGGAAACACGTGCTCAACAAAGCTTGCGGCATGCTCGATGAAGTATCAGAAGATAATGGCAAGGAGCTTGCCGATAGAGGTTACAAACGGAACGCTCGAGGGAGATATTGCTCCGGGCGATATAACGTTCTTCAGACTGCAGTCAACGGCCGATACAAAGCTCAGAGGCTACATAGCAAACGGAGAGATACTTCCCGTTGCAACGCGTTCGTTCGGTTCGATAGGCGTGTTTGCGATTCCCGAAATGGGCCGCTTCTACCGCCATGTGCTTATAGAAAAGAATTATCCGCATCACGGCGCCGTTGCGTTCGGACATCACGGCAAAGCGCTGTATGAGGTATTCAAGTACATCGGCGTGCCCGTTGACGAGATTGGCTATAACCGCCCCGCCGGAATGCTGTATCCGACGGAAAATCCGTTTAAATAACGGCTGCATAATAATACAAACAAGAATAATTTCATAAGGACAAGGATAACAAAAGCCTTGTCCTTATTTATTTTTTACAAAAATTTTACCCGCCTATTGAACAGTGAGCTGATTTGGTATATAATATATAAGTTGTGAACCGAACGGTTCGGCTCGCACAGTCAAACATGGTAGGGAGGAATAGTCTATGTCAATGCAGGACATGACAAAGGAAGAGCTTCTGCGCGAAAAGGAAAAGGTGCAGGGCAAATATGATGAACTTAAGGCACTGAAGCTGAAGCTGAATATGTCGAGGGGGAAGCCCGGCTCGGATCAGCTTGATATTTCATCGGGGATATTGAATAATATAAGCCGTGATGACAAAATGGTCGGCGAGGACGGAATGGATATAAGGAACTACGGTGTGCTCGAGGGTACGTCGGAGTGCCGCAGGCTTATGGCGGATATGCTCGAAACAACGCCTGACAAGGTTGTGGTATACGGAAATTCCTCGCTTAACGTGATGTTTGATACCGTGGCGCGCTCGATGACACACGGCGTACTCGGTTCAACGCCGTGGATGAAGCTTGATTATAACGTAAAATTCCTGTGCCCCGTTCCGGGCTACGACAGGCATTTTGCCGTAACGGAATTTTTCGGCATTGAAATGATAAACATACCGATGAACGATGACGGCCCCGATATGGATATGGTTGAGGAGCTTGTAAATAACGATAAAGCCGTGAAGGGCATCTGGTGCGTTCCGAAATATTCGAATCCGACGGGCATAACGTATTCGGATGAGGTTGTAAAGCGCATGGCAGCTTTAAAGCCTGCCGCCGGTGATTTCAGGATATACTGGGATAACGCCTACGGAATACACGACTTATACCCCGGAGAGGGCGATAAGCTTCTGAATATAATGGACGAATGTGAAAAAGCGGGAAATCCCGACATGGTATACGTATTCGGTTCAACCTCAAAAATATCGCTTGCCGGAAGCGGCATTGCCGCGCTTGCGTCGTCAAAGGCAAATATAGAGGATATAAAGCAAAAGCTTTCGTTCCAGACGATAGGCCACGACAAGGTAAACCAGATGCGCCACGTTAAATTTTTCGGCGATATAAACGGCATGAAGGAGCATATGAAAAAGCATGCGGCGCTTATCCGTCCGAAGTTTGAAACGGTGCTCGAGAGCCTTGAGGAAAATCTCGGTGGTCTTGGCATATGCACCTGGACAAAGCCGCGCGGCGGATATTTTATATCGTTCGATACGCTTGAGGGATGCGCAAAGCGCGTTGTGGGCCTTTGTGCGGAAGCGGGCGTTGTGTTGACCGGCGCGGGCGCTACATACCCCTACGGCAAAGACCCGAAGGATACGAATATACGTATCGCCCCGACGTTCCCGTCGGTTGACGAGCTTAAGCAGGCGTGCGAGGTGTTTGTTACAAGCGTAAAGCTTGCGAGCCTCGAAAAGCTGCTTAACGATTAAAAATACAGGACGAGCAAATAAAGAATAAAATTTATAAAACCTTCGCAAAATAGATAAAAGCTATGCTTGCAAAACTGACGGATACCGGAGTTTTAAAGCATATATCTGTTTTTGCGGAGGTTTTTTGCGTGAATAAAAGAATAGGCAAGCAAACCGTAAGGCTTTCGGGCGGAGCGGTTATAATAAACGCCTGCGGCGTTGTCGGGCAAAAGGAAGGGCAGGGCCCGCTCCGCAGCTCATTTGACGAAATACTGACAGACGACCGTCTCGGAACGGATTCGTGGGAGCAGGCGGAGAGCGCGCTACAGAAGCATACGGCGATATTGACGGCGGAGCGCGCGGGGCTTACGCCGGGCGATATAGATTATATTTTTGCGGGCGACCTTTTGAACCAGTGCATAGGCGCAAGCTACGGAATGAGGGAATTGAAAATTCCGTATTTCGGGCTTTACGGCGCATGCTCAACGATGGCGGAGAGCCTTGCTCTCGGGGCAATGACGATAGACGGCGGCTTTGCGGAGCGCGTGCTGTGCGTTACGTCAAGCCATTTTTGCAGCGCGGAAAAGCAGTTCAGAAACCCTCTCGAATACGGCGGCCAGCGCCCGCCGTCCTCTCAGTGGACCGTAACGGGCGCGGGCTGCGCAATACTTGCAAAAAGCGGACAAGGTCCGAAAATAACACACGTAACGGCGGGGAAGATAGTGGACATGGGCATAACAGACGCAAACAATATGGGAGCGGCAATGGCCCCGGCGGCGCTCGATACGCTGACGGCGCATTTTGAGGATTTGAATATAACGCCCGATTATTATGACATGATACTTACCGGCGATCTCGGCGTTATCGGCTCCGATATACTCGTGAAGCTTATGGCGGAGCGCGGCTTTGATATATCGGGTATGCACAGCGACTGCGGCAAGCTGATATTTGACATAGACGCGCAGGACGTTCATTCGGGCGGGAGCGGGTGCGGCTGCTGCGGGTCGGTGTTCTGCGGACATGTGTATAAGCTGCTTAAGGAGAAGAAGCTGAAAAGGGTGCTGCTTATGGCAACGGGCGCGCTTATGAACACGATGACGATACAGCAGGGCGAGAGCATACCGGCGATAGCGCACGCCGTGGCCATCGAGTGATTTGTTGTTTTCCTCAAAGGGGGCTCCGCCCCCTTTGGAACCCCCGGGCGGCTGCTTTTCCGAAAGGAAGCGGTCAGCCTCTTTGAAGTTAAAAAGATAAAATATAAGGAGCAATGGATATGGAATATATAAAAGCCTTCGTTACCGGCGGGCTGATATGCGTCGTCGGACAGATCCTTATCGATAAAACAAAGCTTACGCCTGCAAGGATACTTGTTGCGTTTGTAACGGCGGGCGTATTTCTGCAGCTTATAGGCGTGTATCAATATCTCGTTGATTTCGGCGGCGCCGGCGCAACCGTGCCGCTTACGGGCTTTGGCTATACGCTCTGCCGCGGCGTTGAAAGAGCCGTTGAGGAAAGCGGCTGGATAGGCGTTCTCACCGGCGGTCTGAAAGCCTCCGCCGGCGGCATTGCCGCGGCAATGATCTTCGGATTCCTTGCTGCCGTGATATTTAAATCAAAACCGAGAAAATAAAAAAGGGCTGCCCGATTTCACAATGGAGCGGCAAGCGTATTCAACAGCTTGCCGGCCCGCATCCGAAATCGAGCGGCCCTGTGCCTTTAATACGGCAATTATTTCTGGTGGAGCTGAGGAGAATCGAACTCCTGTCCGAAAACAGATCCACGCGAGTTTCTCCGAGCGCAGGCTGTGTTTAACATTCCCTTCGCCAAAACCTCACAGCCAAGGCTATGGCGTCGGTAGTCCCTTGTTCATGGCGATGACCGGAACCTTCACCGCTCACGTTCACCACTGATATGTGCCTCAGCCTATGCCGTGGTCCTCATAGGGGAGACATACCGCCTTGTTTAGGCAGCAGCTAATTCGTAATCGTTAGCGTTTATTTTTAAGGTTTGGGTGTTGTTGACGCGGTTCGCCCGTCCGCGGCTCGCTTCTCAGGTTTCCCTGCCCCCGTCGAAGCCATTGCAGCCCCATGGGAGAATCTCTTTTGAGATTACATACAGTATAACATAATTATATTCAAAAAGCAATACGTCTATTCATTAAATTATTGTGAATATTATTTGTACGGAAAAAACGTTTTACGGGGGCTGCGCACCCCCGTAAAAAGCTTTAATGTCAATTTTAATATCAATTTTAATATCAGCTTTAATATCAATTCATTGCCTGCCTGCCCTCAAGCGCCTTGATGAGCGTCACTTTATCGGCATATTCAATATCCGAGCCGACGGGGATACCGTGGGCTATGCGCGTAACGCGCACGTCAAACGGCGCAAGCAGCTTTGAAATATACACGGCCGTTGCGGTACCGCTGACGGTCGGGTTGGTCGCCATAATGACCTCTTTTACGCTGCCGTCGGCAAGGCGGAGCAGCAGCTCGTTAATTTTTATATCGTCGGGCGTTATGCCGTCCATCGGCGACAAAGCTCCGTGGAGGACGTGGTAAACCCCGCTGTATTCGTTTGTTGCTTCTATGGCGTTTACATCCTCGGGGCTTTCAACAACGCATATGACGGACTTGTCGCGTTTGGGCGACGAGCATATTTTGCACGGGTCGGTATCGGTAAGGTTTTGGCATTGACTGCAAAACTTTATCTTTTCCTTCGCCTCGGTTATCGAGCTCGCCATTTCGGCGGCGCGCTCGCTGCTCATCTGCTCCAGGATATAAAACGCTATTCTTTCGGCGCTTTTATGACCGACGCCGGGGAGCTGCTCAAAGCTCTCTATCAGCTTTTCTATAGATGCGGCGTGCATTTGTATCAGAAAAGACCGGGGATGTTGAGCCCGCCCGTTACGGCGCTCATGCCCTCAGCCATCATTTCGTCCGCCTTGCTTATACCGTCGTTTACGGCAGCCATAACAAGATCCTCGAGCGTTTCAACGTCGTCGGGGTCAACGGCCTCGGGAGAGATCTTTATGGAAACGATCTCTTTCTTGCCGCTTACGACAACGTTTACCGCGCCGCCGCCGGCAGAGCTTTCAACCGTCTTTTCCTCAAGCTCGCTCTGAACCTTTTCCATTTCCTCCTGCATCTTCTGCGCCTGCTTTATAACGCTGTTCATGTTCTTGTTCGTGTTCATGCCCGAACCAGAAAAACCTTTGTATTTACCCATTTTGTATACCTCTTTCTTAATAATTTATTTTTTGTTTTGTATTAGCTTTTTAAGTTTGCCTTTTAATTATTCCTCGTCCTCGTCCCGAAGCTCATGATCTTCAAGGAATTCTTCGGGCTCGTCCTCCTCCTCGTCGATTTCCGACTGGGAAAAGCTTTCGCCCTCGGAGCCGTATTCGAGAAATTCCTTGTCGTCCGTAAGCTCAACGACCTCGGGGAAATTTTTTGCCAGCCGGTCAAGCGGGTCTTCGCCCTTTTTCGGCGCGTCGGCGGACGGCTCCTCCGCGGCTGCGGGAGCGGGCAGAGTCCAGAAATCTATAATATTTTCTTCGCCTATATCGTCTGCCGTAACGGCTTTTATATCGCAGACGGCGCCCGTTGCTTTTGTAAAAAGCTTTTTTATGTCGTCCATATACCTGACGGCAAGATTTTTTGAGAGCGTTTCTGATTTTTTGTAAAGCAGAATTATCCCGTCCGCGTCTATTGTGATGTCGCGGTTCATGAGCGCCGCCATAAGATGCGGCATTGCGTTCAGGATAAAGTTAAGCGTGTTGTTCCAGTTTTTCGCAAGCTTTACGATAGGGTTTTCGCTGTTTAGCTCATCGGCCGGAATAGGGGAATACAGCCGCTTTGGAGCCGCTTTTTTTGGTGCGGCCGGCTTTTTGCTTTCCTCGTCGGCGCCGGTGTCCGATTTTGCCTTGAGCTCGGCGTTTTCAAGCTTTTTTTCCAAAGCGTCAAGGCGGCGTTCTATGCTTACCTCAGCCTGCGGCGATATTGCGGGCGCCGGCTGTGCGGCCGTAACCGCCGCGGCTGCCGGAGGCGCGCCCTCCGAGATTTTTTGCTCGAGCGAAGCCACCCTGTCAGCAAGCGCCGCGGGCGACGTGTCCGTTTCCGGACGCGCAAGCTTTATAAGCGCGAGCTCATATATGACGCGCGGCGATTTGACGTATTTTGCTTCAACGTGCGCGTCCGTCAGAACCGATACGGCATGTGATATTTTTTCGAACGTCAGACGGCTGCACTGGCTCTTGACCTTTACAAGCTCCTCGGCGCTGTAATCGAGCGCATCCGAGGAGTTTTGGCTTATTTTAAGCACCATAAGGTCGCGGAAATATTTTATGAGAGAGCCGATAAACGTTTTAAGGTCCTTTCCGTCGGAAAGGATTTCGGCAACGGCCGATAATATCCCGTCGGCATTGCCGTTTATTATGGAATCGGTTATTGCATATATGCTGTCGAGCGTTGAAATGCCGAGCGTGTCCGTTATGCTTTCCGATGTTATTTTATTCCCGCAGGAGGATACAACGCGCTCGAGAATGCTGAGTGCGTCGCGCATCGACCCGTCCGCAAGGCGCGCCAAAAGCGTGTATGCGCCGTCGGATATGTCGTAGCCGTCGCCGTATGCTATTTCCTTCATGCGTGCTATAATATCCGACGGCTTTATGCGCTTGAAGTCAAAGCGCTGGCAGCGCGAAAGTATAGTCTGCGGTACCTTTTGAGGCTCCGTTGTTGCAAGTATGAATATAACGTGCTCCGGCGGCTCCTCAAGCGTTTTCAGCAGCGCGTTAAACGCGCCGCCCGAGAGCATATGCACCTCGTCTATTATATATACTGTATATTTTGCTTCGGACGCAACATAGCGCACGTCGTCGCGTATTTCGCGGATGTTGTCAACGCCGTTGTTTGACGCTGCGTCTATTTCCGTGACGTCAAGTATAGACCCGTCAAGTATGCCGCGGCATATGGAGCATTCGTTGCACGGGCTGCCGTCTTTGTTGTTCAGGCAGTTTACGGCGCGCGAAAATATTTTGGCGCAGGTCGTTTTGCCCGTGCCGCGTGTGCCGCAGAAAAGATAGGCGTGGCCTATTTTCCCGGACATTATTTGGTTTTTCAATGTGCGCGTTATGTGCCCCTGGCCGACAACGTCTTCGAATACGGCGGGGCGCCATTTGCGGTATATTGCCTGATGTGCCATTAGCTTGTCCTTTCGGAATAGTAAAAAACGCCTATAAGGCGTTCCCGAACCGTTTGACGGTATATTGTCAAAAATAATAGGCTCGGACCGAGTTTACCGTAACACATCAAAGACACCGCTTATTGCTGCTTGGTTCCCCATCTGACAAGGTTCACGGGCTTTGATCGCACGGGCTCGGTCGTCATCGCCGATATTACCGTGATATTATACTATATTTTTTGAAAAAGTGCAAGCTTTTTTTGAAAATTTCTT
>DVLU01000085.1 GCA_018715365.1 Candidatus Ornithomonoglobus intestinigallinarum
GGAGTACACTTTTCAGCACTTTCGGCAAAAGCCGAAAGCCGACCTTCGGTCGTCCGCGCCATCTTGCGCGGTGCCAATACGCCGTCGGGTGCGTTTTATCCGTTCTGCATCTGAAACCGAGCAGCCCTGTACGATTCCCGCTTTGGCGGGGATTTTTTTGCTGCAAAAATAATTCATAAAAAATTTATTGAAAAACGGATTGAAATATGTTATAATTTAATGACATAGGTATTGCTTTTGGCGCAGCGGCGCGCGGAGCGCCGGTTATCTGACGATGATGATGTCAATGAAGATAACAATGAAGCTAATGAAGGGACTTGATTTGCGTGGCAGAAAAATACGGCGTTGTGCCGCCGAAATTCACCAAGGCGTGGTGGAGCTATTTTTGGGATTATTACAAATGGTACGTTATAGGCATAGGCTTTGCCGTTATATGTATAGCCGCAACGGCGGTGCAGTGCGCGACGCGGCGGGAGTACGACGTAACGATGACGTACGCCGGACAGATGGTTTTCGATTCCGAAGCGTCGTCGGCCGTTGAAAACGCAGCCGCGGAGTATACGGAGGATATAGACGGCAACGGCGAACGGGCCGTGTTTTTCCAGACGCTCTCAATATCGGGCGCGTCGGGGCAGGAGGAGTATGACTACGCACTTCAGATGAAGCTTGACCTTGAGTTTCAGAACGAGAGGTCGTTTGTGTTCCTGTTTGACAAAAGCCAGCTTGAGCTGATGCTTGCGCGCGATTACGTAAGCGATTTGTTTGTGCCGCTCTCCGAATGGGCGGGAGATACGGGCGGCCGCGAAACGGCTGCCGGCTCGGACGGGCAGGTATATGCCGTTGACGTATCGGACAGCGGATTTTTTGAGGACATAGGCGTGCAGTGCCCCGGCACGTATGCCGTGCTGAGGCGCAATACTTATGACGACGGGGAAAACAAAATGGCGTATGACAGCGCCGTTGAGCTGCTCAGGGCGATGATCGCGGATTAACGTTTGCCGGAAATAAAAAAACGCGGCAGCAAAGGGGCGCGCCCCTTCGGAAAAAAACAAACAAGGAATGATGGGAATGTCACTTGCGATGAGGCAGAATTCCAAAACCGAATACGAGCTGTTTTCGGAATACCGCCGTACTCATGATACGGCGCTCCGGGACGAGATAGTTGAAAAATATATTTATATGGCAGAGATATTGTCGCGCCGCTTTATAAACCGCGGCGTTGAGTACGACGATATTTATCAGGTTGCGTGCATGGGCGTATTGTATGCGGTGGAGCGTTTTGACCCCGACAAGGGCGTCAAGTTCCCGACGTTTGCAACGCCCACGGTGCTCGGCGAAATACGCCGTTATTTCCGCGACAAGGGGAGCTTTGTGCGCGTTCCGCGCCGTCTTTACGAGGTCTTTTACAAGGCCGAGCGCATACGGCGTTCGCGCGGCGGTGCGTCGCGCGCCGAAATAGCGCGGCTGCTCGGGCTTGACGAGGACACCGTTGAAGCCGCCTACAAGATGGGCGACGCGGCGTTTATAAAGTCGCTCGAGGACGAGGCCTACGCCGACGGCGCAATGAGCCTTGCAAACGTCATAGGCGCGGAGGACGATAATTTTCTGATGATAGAAAACAAGGATTTCCTGCGGTCGTGTATGGAGTCGCTGAGCGATACGGAGCGAAGGTTTGTGAAGCTCAGATATTACGATGAAATGAGCCAGACGGCGATCGCCGCGGAAATGGGCATGACGCAGATGCAGGTGTCGCGGCTTGAGCGCAGGCTTTTAAAGAGGTTCAGGGATCTTTATTTTAAAAATTAGGAGGCAGGGAAATGAACGAAACAAAAAAACGGTTTATTGAATTTATGATGAGCGCCGACGTGCTGCGTTTCGGGAGCTTTGTTACAAAAAGCGGCAGAAACACGCCGTATTTCGTGAATACGGGAAATTACAGGACGGGCGCGCAGATATCGCAGCTCGGCAGCTTTTACGCAAAGCTTATCCATGATACGGCGGGCGCGGATTTTGACTGTATGTTCGGCCCGGCGTACAAGGGCATACCGCTCGTTACGGCGGCGGCCGGCGCGCTTTACAGGGATTACGGCATAGACAAGCCGTATTTCTTTAACAGGAAAGAGGAAAAGGACCACGGCGAGGGCGGATCGCTTGTCGGTTACAAGCCGAAGGACGGCGACAGGATAATCGTTATAGAGGACGTTATAACGGCGGGCACGGCCGTGCGCGAAACGATGCCGATACTTAAAAACGCCGCCGACGTTTCGGTTGAGCATATGTTTATATCGGTAAACCGCTGCGAGTTCGGGCAGGACCCGTCGAAAACGACGGTGTCGGAGGTTATGGACGAGTTCGGCATAAAGGTCCATTCCATAGCCGACGTTTCGGATATTCACGAGTATCTGAAGGAAAGCGGCGGATACGGCGATGTTTTAAACGGAATGGAAGAGTATATGAGGAAATACTGCATCGTATGATTGTATTTTTTCTCAAAGGGGGCGGAGCCCCCTTTGAACCCCCCCCCCCCAACCCCATGTGTATAGGATAAATAAGAAAGGAAATGTGTTATGAAAAAGAAAAGGCTTTTGTGTGGAATAGTGTCGGCGGCGATGGCGGTGTCGGCAATTGCGCTCCCGGCC
Source organism: Candidatus Ornithomonoglobus intestinigallinarum (assembly GCA_018715365.1). GTDB lineage: Bacteria > Bacillota > Clostridia > UBA1381 > UBA1381 > Ornithomonoglobus_A > Ornithomonoglobus_A intestinigallinarum. The sequence goes on from DVLU01000085.1 coordinate 2,640, forward strand.
GTTTCGCTCGCCGAGGAGGATACGATAACCGTCATGGTGGACAACGACCAGGTTGAGTTTGACCAGCAGCCGACAATAATCGAAGGACGCACGCTTGTGCCGATACGCGCCGTGTTTGAAAAGGCGGGAGCAAGCGTCGAATGGGATCAGGCAAGCCTTACGGCAACGATCGCTTACGGCGAAAACACGGTGCGCATAAGCCCCGATAAGGACATAATGTTCAGAAACGACAAGGCCGTCGCGCTCGACGTTCCGGCGCAGATGATAAACGACAGGATACTTATCCCCGTGCGCGCGATCTCCGACGCGCTCGATTTCGGCGTAACGTGGAACGGGTATTTGAGCACCGTGCTTATCGCAACCGACGGAAAGCCGTACAGGGCGTTTCTGGGAGTTAAGCGCGGGTTCAGGGATCTGACCGCCGTTTCCGACTTTTATATAAACGGCTCGTGCGTAAACAACGAAGCCGATCTTAACGGCGACGGCGTGAAGGAAACGGTTTCGTTTACGCAGACGACAGACACCGCAGCCGCGGAAATGCCGCTGCTTGTCATAAACGGCAGCGATTTTTCCGATATGATAAAGGAGGAATACCAGAGCCTCAATTCGCTTGCCGTAATAAGCATGAACGGCACGGAAAAGCAGGTTGTTATAGTTGAAAACGGCGATGTGCAGACGGCGCATTTTTACACCTACGACGGCACGGAGCTTGTAAAATGCGGCGAGAACCCGTCAATATCGTTTAAAACGCGCCTTTTGTTCGATGAGCGCAAATACGTGCTTTCCGACCTTCACGGCCTGTGCTTTACCGATATTATGGTAACGGGCAGCTTTTACGAGTACGCCGAGGACGGCTTCAGCTATTTTAAGCTGTCAAACGCCGAGGATATTGCGCCGCGCGTGCTTATCCATACTTATAACGACAATATGACGTACCGTATGATAAAAACGGATAAATACGTGCCGGGCGCATACAAGGGCGCGCAGGAATTCGAAACGATAAATTCCGAGGCGTTTACGCAGTTTACGCTGCTTGATATGTATGTGAGCCCGCAGAACCCGGCATACGCGGAGTTTTATATCGAAACGCCCGACGGCACAAGGGCTGTTTTGACGCCGTATACGGTCTGACAGAGGACCCCACGGGGGTTTCAAAGGGGGCGGAGCCCCCTTTGAGAAAAACAAAAAATGATAAGGAGGAATTTGATGCAGAAAGGCATAAGGCTTATTATTAAATCGCTGATTGCCGCGGCGTTTATGCTGCTGCCCGTGTCGGCATACGCATATAACGTCGTCGATCTGCCGGAGCAGATGTCAATGGCGGACGCGCTCGGCATTTTCAGCGGCGAGGAAATAACACGCGCAACGATCTCAAACGTTGAGGACGGCCGGTATTTTGAGCTTACGTCAAACGAAATAAACGATTTCTATTACGCGGCGTGCGAAATGACCGTCTACCGCACCGAAAACCCGACGCCGTTCCGCGGTACGGCAATAAATCTGTACACGGAAACGGACGTTATGAGCTATTACGTCGGCTCGGGCGTGCAGATAGGCCTGTACGGCTCCGATAATTATATCTGCTACAAGGCGGCGGGCGAGGACGAGGTGTTCCTGACGTATCTCGATACGATGTACAAGGACAGGGAGGACTGCGCAAACGGTGAGGAAATCCACCGCCGCACCTCAAACGACTTCCTTAAGCTTCCCGACGCCGCATGGGCGCAGGACGGCATACGCGATGCCGCGTCGAAAAACCTGCTCCCGTATCAGCTTACGGGAAAATACAGCGCAAACATATCGCGCGAGGAGTTCTGTATTCTTATAGGGCGGCTTATAACGGTAACGTCGGGCTGCGCCGACCTTGAAGCGTATATCCGCGACAAGGGCGAGGTGTATCTCCTGAACAGCTTCTCCGACTGCGCCGGCAAGGATACGTCGATCGATATGCTGTATGCGCTGGGCATAGTAAACGGCCGCGGCGACGGCACGTTTGACCCGGACGGCACGCTTTCGCGCGAGGAGGCTGCCAAAATGCTCACAACGGCCGCGGAGCAGTTTGTTATGATACACACCGACAGGGAGCTTTCGTATGCCGACCGCTCCGATATTTCACGCTGGGCGTATTATTCAGTGCAGTGGGTGACGGATAACGGCATTATGACGGGCATGGATGACAACCGCTTTAACCCCGGCTCGTATTATACGGTCGAACAGGCGATTGTAACGGCCGGCAGGCTGTTTAATTATCTCGATGAGCGCCTTGTTTGACGCGGATTGTGCAAATTCGACAACGGAATGTGAATATTTTGTTAATATTTTTTGAAAAAAATATATTGTAATTTTCGAATATCGTGGTATAATATATACATCGTAAAGATATTTGGGTAAGGACGCCGGGCTTATTTATAAGATAGGTCGGGCGTTTTTATTATGCCCGGATAAGGCGGCCGGAGCGGCCGCGGAAAAAAATACTTTAATAATGTCAATATATTGTCATAATAATATGTTTTTTTTGAAAAAAGATTGACTTCTAAATAAATCGGTGTTATAATCAAAATGTCTATATCGCTATCAAGGATAATGAAAGGAAGAAAGTATTCATGAAAAGATTGAAGAAACTTATCTCAATCGCCTCGGCGCTTGTCATGACGGTGTCAACGGTGCTGGGCGGTACGGTATTTGCGGCGGCATCATCGTTCTTCGACGTTACGGACGATAACCGCTACAAGGATTCCATCATAACGCTGACAAAGCTCGGTGTTATAGACGGTTACGACGACGGCACGTTTAAGCCCGAGGGCGAAATAACGAGAGCCGAATTCACAAAAATGCTCATAACTGCGCTCGGCTACGGCGGCAACACGGCGCTCCCGACACAGTTCGACGACACAACGGGCCACTGGGCGGCTACGTTTATAAGAACGGCTTATGATATGGGTATCATAAACGGTACCGGCGAAAGAACGTTTGAGCCGGACAAGCCCGTTACATACGAGCAGGCGTTAAAGATGCTTGTCTGCACGCTCGGCTACGAGGGCTTTGCAATATCGCAGGGCGGTTATCCCGCAGGCTATATTTCACAGGCAGGCTCGCTCCGTCTTACGGACAACATAACGGGACAGGGCAACAGCGACCCCGCCACAAGACAGGTAATAGCGCAGGCTGTTTACAATTCGCTTGAAGTGCCCATTATGACGCAGAGCGTGGGCGGTCAGGCTACAACAACAAACATGACGATCCTCAAGGATCATCTCGGCGTTGTAAGAGTACAGGGCATTCTTACGGGCGTTGAGGATACGGTATCGAATGACTGCGACGTTGCGCTTTACGCAAAGCAGATCGCGGTAAGACCCACAAGCGGTCAGAACAGAGATACCGTTGTTATCAACCTCGGCGACTATACGGAGCGCAGCGTGGGTGAGCTTTCGAGAATGCTCGGCAATGAAATGACGTTCTATTACGCTCAGGGCGTAAGCGACGACGACAAGCAGCTCCGCATACTCGATGACGAAACAACAAAGAATACCGTAACAACGGTAGGCTATAAAAACTTCATGGGATATTCGGGCGGTTCGTTTGAATATGCCGCCGGCGCAAGCGTAAAGACGCTTAAGATAAGTGATGACGCTACCGTTATCTATAACGGCAAGGCTGTAGCGGACAGCGATCTTCCCTACGACGTTGTTTCAAGAAGCGACAAGACTGTAAAGCAGACGGCAAACGATATTGAGGACCTGCTCCGGCTGTGGCTCGGCGACGATGTGGAATACAGCATAAGAGGCGACGTTGCGTTCACGGATTCGGGCGCGGACGGCACGATCGATATGCTTACGATAAACGACTACAAGACGATTCTTGCCTACAAGGCTCCCACAACGTCGGATTATCGTCTCCAGGACGCGCTTACGACAGGCACAAGCATCACGCTTGACCCGAACGACTTAAGCAAGAAGATATACATAGAAAAGGACGGAAAAGAGATCCAGGCAACAGCGATAAGGGCAAACGACATAGTTTCGTATACCGAAAGCATTGACGGCAGCGTTCTTAACCTCTATGTTATAAGCGAAACGGTTTCGGGTACCGTAAACTCGATAAACACGACCGACATGACAATAACGATAGGCACAGAGGTATACGACCTCGGCGAGGACTGTGCAAGATACATCCAGGAAAAAGAGGGCAAGACGCTCACAAGCGGCGTTACCGGTACGTTCTATCTCGATAAGCTCAACGCTGTCGTATACGGCAAGCTTCAGGAGGTTGCCGTTGATCCCTACGGTTATATAACGGCCGTAAATGAGGACCTCGGCGAAGGCGTTCTCTACGTTACGGCGTATATCCCGAGCATTTCGACAAGCTCGGCGGCTTCGTACAGGCTTTCAGGCAGAGTAAGAGTAAACGGCAAGTCGGTAGACAACTACGGCGAGGTTATGACGCTGCTTGAGGATGTTGCGGGCACGGCAAACCAGGACGAAAACGAAAACGTATACGGCGGCGATGCTCCCGAAAACACAGCATATTCGCAGCCTGTAAGAATAAAAATATCGGGCGATGAAATAACGGACATAAAGACGATAGACACGGAGGCTTCCGGACAGAACGAGGATACGTCAAAGCTTGTCCGCTACAGAGACCTTGCAAATTACTACTACTCGGGCTCGAGCTTCAAGAATGACTATTCAAGCTCTGTTGAATTCTCGGTAAATTCCTCGACGACCGTTATATACGTTCCCAAGGATCGTTCGCAGAGAAGCGAATATTCGAAAAAGACAATTTCGAACGCCTTCACAAGCGGTCAGCGCTATTGGGTAGAGGCATATGACGTTAACCAGTCAAACGTTGCGTCGCTCGTTATCCTCTACGGCGACAACGCTCAGCTTAACAGCGTAAAGAATACAACGGATTATTCGGTAGTTGCCGACATATCAGCACAGTATGATATGGAAAACGACGAAACAACACAGGCGCTTGACGTTTACGCCGGCGCAACAACATCAACAAGAACATGGACGGCTGCAAACGAAAGCGTTGTTAACGACGCGGATGTTCAGATAGGCGACGTTATCCAGTTCGATTATGACGATGAAAACAAGATACAGAATATCTATACGCGTATTAAGTACGCAGATGTTGAGGATGTGCTCAACGACACGAACGGCGTAACGGTATCGTATTCGGACGGCGAGCGCACAGAGGTTTACAACTGGGCAGAAGCAACGGAGCCGACACGGGATAACTGGTGGCAGGCTTATACGTTCGACTTCAGATTCCCGAAATCACGCACGTCGAACGACGGAGACCTTATGTACACATCGTCGGCTCTCGGTGAAGTTCCGTACTCGAGAGTATGCGTATACAACGTATACCAGCTTGTTGAGGAATCAAACGGCAACATCAATAAGATGTACCTCACAAAAGAGGGCTTTGATGCCGAAACGGGCGAGCTCAGAAGCAGCGACGTTATCCAGTACGACGAGGTAACAATTTCATCGGGTACGAGAATACTCAGAATGGAAGAGCTTCCCTCGGGACTTTCATACAGCCCCTATGCGCCCGACACAACGGAAAACCTTACGGCAAGAGACCTTAAGGATGCGGCGCACTACGGACAGGAGTGCTCGAAGGTAATCGTATGCTCGAGATACGGCGGAGCGGTGCTTATAATCATGCTCCCCGAAGCGGCCGCTTAATCGGCCGGACGGGCTGTTTGACGATAATACCGTAAAAAACAATATGTATTTAAAAGAACACGGCGGTGCGCCGTGTTCTTTTTTTGCGGGCAAAATTACGGAAAAACCGAAAAAAAACTTGAATTTCCTCCGAAAAAATGATATAATAATATGAATGAAGCGCCGGTTTTTTTAAAATGCTGCCGGCGTTCGGACTGGAAGAAAATATGACGGAGAAAAAATGGATATACAGGAATAAAGCTACGGCGGAAAACGATATACGTTCGGCGTCCGGCAGGCTCGGTATACCGCCGATATTTGTCACGATACTCGCAAACAGGGGTATAAAGGAAGCGGACATGCTGCCGTTTCTGCAAAAATCGACGCAGGATATTATAGACCCCATGCGCATGACGGACATGGATACGGCTGCCGAACGCGTAAAGGCGGCCGTTGAAAACAAAGAAAAGATAGTCGTTTACGGCGATTACGACGTTGACGGCATAACGTCCACATCGCTTTTGTATGATTTTCTGACGTCGCTCGGCGCCGACGCGGGCTATTATATACCGGAGCGCGACGGCGAGGGCTACGGTATAAATATTATGGCGGTGAACAAGCTTGTCAAGCAGGGCGTAAAGCTTATGATTTCCGTTGACTGCGGGATAACGGCGATAGGCGAGGTTGAATTTGCGTCACTCCAGGGCATGGACGTTATAATAACCGACCATCACACGTGCAAGGAGCGTCTGCCGTCGGCGGCGAGGGCGATAGTGAACCCGAAGCGGGAGGACGACGAATACCCGTTCAAGGAGCTGGCGGGCGTCGGCGTGGCGTTTAAGCTTGCGCTTGCCGTTTCGATGAAAATGGGTATAAAAACGATAGATACGTTTAATAAATATATAGACCTTGCCGCGATAGGCACAATAGCGGACGTTGTGCCGCTTGTGGGCGAAAACAGGATAATTGCCGACCGCGGCATAAAAAAGCTCAGGCATACGAAACGCCCGGGGCTTGCGGCGCTGCTTGAAAAATGCGGCACGCAGCCGTCAAAATTAAACGCGTCGTCGGTTGCGTTTTCCATAGCGCCGCGCCTTAACGCCGCGGGACGGCTGGGAAGCGCCGAGACGGGGGTGCGGCTGCTGCTTGCGGGGGACGCTGCCGAGGCGGAGCCGATAGCGGCCGAGCTTGACGAGCAGAATAAGGAGCGTCAGCTCACCGAGCAGCGGATTTTTGACGAGGCGCTTGAAATAATAGCGGAGGACCCGAATTTTGAGAAGAAAAAGGTTATAGTGCTTGCGAAAGAGGGCTGGCATCACGGCGTTATAGGCATTGTTGCGTCGAGGGTGTGCGAAAAGTTTTACAAGCCGTGTATTTTGATTTCGCACTCGAACGGAACGGGCAAGGGCTCCGGCAGGAGCATAAAGGGCTTTGACCTGTTTGAGGCGCTTTCAGCGTGCGAGGACAGCCTTGTACAGTTCGGAGGGCATAAGGCCGCGGCGGGGCTTACGATAAACGTTTCGGATATTGAAAAATTTACGGAAAAAATAAACAAGTATGCCGACGAGAGGCTCACGCCCGACGATATGATACCGAAGGTGAATATCGACTGCGCCGTTTCGGAGCGCGCGCTGACGCTCAAAAACGCCGAGAACCTCGCAAGGCTCGAGCCGTTCGGAGTGGGCAACGAAAAGCCCGTGTTTTCGCTCTCGAACGCCGTTGTTGCCTATGCGGGCGCCGTGGGCGCGGACAAAAAGCATCTGCGGCTGAGCCTTAAAAGAAACGGCGTGCAGGTGAACGCCATAGGCTTTTATATGGGCGGGCTTGCCGAAACGCTCAAATACGGCGACGCCGTGGACGCGGCGTTCCAGATGGATATAAACAGCTATCAGGGCAGCAGGGCCGTGCAGCTGATACTGAAGGACGTTAAAAAACATAATCAGATACGAGATTAAATTTCTGTGAAAGGCGGGAGCTGTATGACAGATAACAAACAATATTCGATCCTTGAGCCGGAGCAGCTTCCCAAGACTGCCGAGGGCGACACCGACGCGGTTGTCGAAAAGATAATAAGCGCGGTAAAGGTATATTCGCCGCATGCGAATACAGATATGATTTATATTGCCTACCGCCTTGCAAAGAACGCGCACAAAAACCAGCGCAGAAAAAGCGGCGCGCCGTATATAGAGCACCCAGTCCAGGTGGCGTATATAGCATCGCAGTTCAGCCTTGACGCAACAACGATAACGGCGGCGCTGCTGCACGACGTTGTTGAGGACACGCCGTATACGGCGGAGGATATTGAAGCGATATTCGGCAAAAACGTTGCCGAGCTTGTTGACGGCGTAACAAAGCTTCATAAAATAAAATACGTTTCGCCCGAGGAGCAGCAGGTTGAAAACCTCAGGAAAATGTTCTTTGCGATGGCAAAGGATATAAGGGTCGTAATAATAAAGCTCATAGACAGGCTGCATAATATGAGAACGCTTAATTTTATGCGGCGCGAAAAGCAGCTTACGATCTCAAAGGAAACGCTTGACGTATACGCCCCGCTTGCGCACAGGCTCGGTATGTCGAAGATAAAGGTGGAGCTTGAGGATCTGGCGCTTAAATATCTCGACCCCGTTGCGTATGAGGAAATAGCGCGGAGCATAAACCAGAAAAAGAGCGAGCGCGAGCAGTACGTTAAGGACATAATAAAGATTTTTGAGGCAAAGCTTGCGGAAATGGGAATAAAAGGCCAGGTCACGGGCCGCGCAAAGCATTTTTACAGCATATTCAGAAAGCTGTATACAAAAAACAAAACGATAGACGAGCTCTATGATTTGTTTGCCGTAAGGATAATCGTAGATACGGTAACGGACTGCTATGCGATTTTGGGCATGGTGCATGATTTGTACACGCCCGTGCCGATGCGCTTTAAGGATTATATCGCAATGCCGAAGCCAAATATGTATCAGTCGCTCCATACGACCGTTATAGGCCCCAACGGCACGCCCTTTGAAATACAGATAAGGACGTGGCAGATGCACCAGGTTGCCGAAAACGGTATCGCGGCACACTGGAAATACAAGGAAGGAATTTCCGGCGAGAGCAAAATGGATACGAAGCTCGAATGGGTGCGCAATCTTCTCGATACGCAGAACGAGCTTCTCGATACCGACGATTTCTTCAACACGCTCAAGGTTGACCTGTTTGAGGACGAGGTGTTTGTGTTCACGCCGCAGGGCAAGGTAATATCGCTTCCCGCCGGCGCGACAGTAATAGACTTTGCGTTCAGGATACATTCCGAGGTCGGCTATAAAATGAGCGGCGCGAAGGTGAACGGCAAAATAGTGCCGAACAGCTATATTCTGCAGACGGGCGAAATAGTTGAGATTTTAACGGCGAACACGCACGGGCCGAGCCGCGACTGGCTTAAGGTCTGTAAAACGTCGCAGGCAAAAAACAAGATAAACCAGTGGTTCAAGCGCGAGCGGCGCGATGAAAATATAGAGCACGGAAAAGAGCTTATAGAAAAGGAATTAAGGCGTTTGGGCAATACGCACGCGCAGCTCTTTAAGCCCGAATGGGTGGAGCCGATGACGAGGCGCTACGGCTTCCAGTCGGTTGACGACCTGTACGCAAGCGTCGGCTACGGCGCGCTTACGGCGCAGAAGGTTGTTGTAAGGCTCCGCGACAGATGGCTGCAGGAGCAGCGCGAGGCGGAAAGCAAAAAGAAGCTCGAGGCCGTGTACAACGACGATTCGGGAAGCGTTGAGGCGGCGCCGGCAAAGCACCGCGGCTCAAGCAGGGGTATAGTCGTAAAGGATATAGACAACTGCCTTGTAAGGCTTGCGCATTGCTGCAACCCCGTTGCGGGCGACGATATAGTCGGCTTTATAACAAAGGGCAGGGGTGTAAGCATCCACAGGCGCGACTGCCCGAACATGAACCCGGAAAATATGTCCGAGGAGGACAGGGGCAGGTTTATAGAGGTATGGTGGGACAAGGAGCGAAGCACCTCGTATATCGCAAACCTCCAGATAGAGAGCCCCGACCGCGACGGTATACTGCTTGAGGTAACAAACGTGCTTGCCGATATGAAGGTGCATATGAAATCGGTAAACGCGTTTGTAAACAAAAAGGGTACGGCCGTCATACAGGTGGGCGTGGAAATACGCAACACCGCCGACCTTGCCGCAATAAACAAGAAGCTGAAGCAGATACGCGGCGTGAATAAAATTTCGAGAACGTCAAACTGACGGGAGAGTGCTATGATGGAAACGGTAAAAATAACGACCGAGTTTATAAAGCTCGACCAGCTGCTTAAATTTGCGAATATCGCCCCGACGGGCGGCGCCGCAAAGGAAATGATTGCCGACGGCATAATTTCGGTAAACGGCGAAATTTGCTTCCTGCGCGGGAAAAAGATACGCCCCGGCGATGAGGTAACGGCCGGGTTCGAGGATGAAACGGTCACGCTGAAGGTGGAATAATGCACGTAACGGAGCTTACGCTTAAGGATTTCAGGAATTATCATTCGCAGACGCTGAGGTTTTCCGAGGGCACAAACATGATATACGGCAAAAACGCGCAGGGCAAAACGAATATCCTGGAGGCCGTTTATATGTTTTCGCAGGGGAAAAGCCACAGGGCGAGGACGGATAAGGAAATAATCCGGTTCGGCTGCCAGTGCGCAAAAACGGCGGTGGCGTTTGAAACGGCGGAGCGCAGCTTTAAGGCGGCGATGCGCCTGACGCGCGACGGCAAAAAGTCGATAACGATAAACAACGTCCGCATAAAAAAGCTGTCGATGCTTATGAATTACTTAAACACCGTCATGTTTTCGCCTGAGGATCTGAGCCTTGTGAAGGGTTCGCCGTCGGTGCGGCGGCGGTTTGCTGACCTTGCGATCAGCCAGCTTTTTCCGAAATACCTGACAAGCCTTATAGATTACAGCAAGGCGCTTACGCAGAAAAACAGCCTTTTGAAGGAATTGAAGCGTTCGGGCGCAAGGTCCGATGTGATGCTGAGCGTCTGGAACGAGCGTCTTGCCGCCGAGGGCGTGAAAATAATGCGCCGAAGGGCCGAATTCCTTGAAAGGCTCGGCGTTATTGCGTCGGGGATACAAAAGGAAATATCCGGCGAAACTCTCGAAACGGAATACGCGCACGGGATAAAGCTCCCGGAGCTTTCGGAGGCGGCGTTTTTTGAGGCGCTCGAGAAGGCGCAGGCGAGGGAAATAGACGCGCAGTCGGCAATATACGGCATACAGCGCGACGATCTGATAATACGCGTAAACGGGAACGACGCGAAAACGTTCGCGTCGCAGGGGCAGCAGCGCACGGCGGCGCTGACGCTTAAAATAGCGCTGTCGGATTATATTTATTCGATAAAGGACGAGTACCCCGTTTTGCTGCTTGACGACATAATGAGCGAGCTCGACAAGCCGAGACGCCTTTATCTTGCCGAAAAAATAAAAAACAAGCAGGTGCTCATAACGTCGGCCGATACGGACATTTTAAAAAGCACGGCCGATACAAAGCTTTTTTACGTTGAAAACGGGACGGTGACGGAAAGGTGACAAAAAAGTGAGAAAAAATGCGATGTATCTCCATATAGGCAGCGACGTCGCCGTCGATACGCGGAGCATTATAGGGATATTCGATGTTGACAACACAACGGTGTCGCGGCTCGGAAAAAGATTTTTGCCCGAAGCGGGCAGCCGCGGCGAAATAATTTACGCAAACGACGAATTGCCGAGGTCGTTTATATTAACGGATAATAACGGCAATAATCGTATATATATATCGTCGATGTCAACGCAGGTCTTGGCACGGCGAAGCAGGGAAACCACGGCGGCAGAACATTAACCGAACAGGACGGAGGAATAATATGAACGAGCTTGAACAGAAGATAGAAACAAAATACGACGAAAACCAGATACAGGTGCTTGAAGGCCTTGAGGCCGTAAGGAAACGCCCGGGAATGTATATCGGTTCAACGTCGGCGGCGGGGCTTCACCATCTCGTTTACGAGATAGTGGACAACTCTATAGACGAAGCGCTTGCCGGCTACTGCACCGAGATAAACGTTGACATAAACCCCGATAATTCCGTAACGGTAAAGGACAACGGGCGCGGTATCCCCGTCGGTATCCACCCGCAGCAGGGTATACCGACTGTCGAGGTCGTGCTGACGATACTCCATGCCGGCGGAAAATTCGGCGGCGGCGGATATAAGGTTTCGGGCGGACTGCACGGCGTTGGTTCGTCGGTTGTAAACGCGCTGTCGGAAAGCTTGCAGATAGAGGTTGCCGACGGCGAGCGTATTTATTATCAGACGTATGAGCGCGGCAAGCCGACAAGCAAGCTGAAAATTATAGGCGATACCGATAAGACGGGTACGAAAATAACGTTTAAGCCCGACCCCGAAATTTTCGAGGTGCTTGAATTTGATTACGACACTCTGCTTAAGCGCTTGAGGGAGCAGGCGTTCTTAAACAAGGGCATAAAGATAGTTTTTGCCGACAACCGCTCCGACGAGCACGAGCCGGTGACGCTCCACGCGGAGGGCGGAATAAAGGAATTTGTCAAGTATTTAAACCGCAACAAGGACGCGATACATGACGAGATAATCTATTTTGAAGCGTCGCGCGACGATATGACGGTAGAGGTTGCGATGCAGTATACGACGGCGTACAACGAAAACCTGCTGTCGTTTGCAAACAACGTCCACACCGGCGACGGCGGAACGCACGAAACGGGCTTCAAGTCGGGACTTACAAGAGTTATAAACGACTATGCGAGAAAAAACAAGCTGCTTAAGGAAAAGGACCCGAATTTGTCGGGCGAGGACACAAGAGAGGGGCTTACGGCCGTTATAAGCGTCAAGGTCATGGAGGCGCAGTTTGAGGGACAGACGAAGGCAAAGCTCGGCAACAGCGAGGCGAGAACGCTTGTTGAAGGCGCGATAAACGATAAGCTTGCGGCGTTTTTGGAGGAGAACCCGAGAACGGCGAGGGCGATAATCGATAAGACGCTTACGGCGTCGCGCGCAAGGGAGGCCGCAAAACGCGCAAGAGAAGCAACAAGAAAGAGCGGCGCGGCGGCAAGCTCGTCGCTTTTGGGCAAGCTTGCAAGATGCCAGGACGAGGGCGAGGATTACGCGGAGCTCTTTATCGTCGAGGGCGACAGCGCGGGCGGCTCGGCAAAGCAGGGCAGGAACCGCCGCTATCAGGCAATACTCCCGCTTTGGGGAAAGATGCTTAACGTTGAAAAATCGAGGATAGACAAGGTCTATTCAAACGAAAAGCTGCTTCCCGTAATTCAGGCGCTCGGAACGGGTATCGGCGACGAGTTTGACATAAACAACCTCAGATACGGAAAGATAGTTATAATGGCCGATGCCGATGTTGACGGACAGCATATAAGGACGCTGCTTTTAACGTTCTTCTTCAGATATATGCGCCCGCTTATCGAGGAGGGGCATGTGTATATTGCGCAGCCGCCGCTGTTTAAGGTGTTCAAGGGCAAGAACAAGAACCTTGTTGAGCGGTATGCGTTTGACGAGGACGAGCGCGACAGGTATATTGCGGAGCTCGGCTCGGGCGCGAAGGTGCAGAGATATAAGGGTCTCGGCGAGATGGACCCCGAGGAGCTGAAGGAAACGACGATGGACCCGGAGCGCCGCACGATGCTCAGGGTCGAGCTTGAGGACGCGATGCTTGCCGATGAAACGTTTACGATACTTATGGGCGATAAGGTTGAGCCGCGCCGTGAGTTTATAGAAAAGAATGCAAAATACGTTTCGAATCTCGATATTTGAGTTTAAAAACGCGTAAATGTCATATAATAATATATATTTGTTTTTTCAAAGGGGGCTCCGCCCCCTTTGAAACCCCCGATGATTTGTTTTTTGTTCGCGGCACATATCACCCCTTCCTCGGAAAGGATGTTACGC
>DVLU01000086.1 GCA_018715365.1 Candidatus Ornithomonoglobus intestinigallinarum
CAGCAAACCGGCTCCTCAGGCTTTATTTCCGCCGGACAATCGGCAACAAAATCATTATAGAGCTTTACATGGTTCAAATTGCAGTTTGCATTTTGCTCTATATAATCTCTGTACCAAACAAGCGATTCCGCTTTGTCGCTCCACGGGCTCAGACTTTGGATACCAACAAGCTGACCGTCCTTTTTCGCATTTTCCGTTGTTGTTTCCGTATTGGTTTTATATTCATCCGTAAGCTCATTGTTGTATCTTGTCTTGAGCCAGCGTACAGATGCGTCTATCTGATCCGGAGTTGCATCATTCTTTATGCACATTACCTCTCCGCCCAAAAGCGTTACGTGCTTTGCGGGGCCTGCCGGTATTGCCATGATGCCCGACTGGTCGGGCGTCATGCCGTATTTTGCAACTCTTCTCGGGTAATCGCCCGCGACTACGGTCATTGCGCCGTCGCCTACGGCAAACGAGCGGTACCAATCCTCGGCGTTTATTATTGTCGATGCCGGAAGCAAGTCATATTTCCATTTGAGGTCCTTTATAAACTGCAGAGCTTGTGCGGCCTCGGGGCTGTCAAACTTAGCCTGCCATTTGCCGTCTTCTCCCTTTTCCATAAACTCAACGCCGAATGACCATGCTATGGCAGAGAATATCCAGCCGCCGCTTCTGTCAGCAGTAGGCAGCACTATACCCGGTTTCCCCGTCGCTTCTTTTATTTTAACGGCAAAATCAACCATCTCATCCCAATTTGCCGGCTGCATCGGGGTTCCGTCCTCTTTCATAAGCCCCGCCGCCTCAAACGCGTCAACATTATAGGCAAGCCCGAGGACGTACGACATTGTGGGGAATGCGTATATTTTGCCGTCACGGCTTATTATATCCATAATGTTTTCGTTAAACATACCTTCAAGTCCGTTGTTTTTAAGCGCCTCCGTTATATCCGACGAATAGCCTGAATTTATTATTTCCGGCATTTCGGTAAATCCCGAAAGATATACCGTCGGAAGCTGTCCGCCGGCCGCTTTTGCATAGAAGGTCTGTCTGTCAAACGCCCACTCGTCCGGTTCTATGACAACATCGGGATTTGCTTCTTCAAAACGCGCCTTGCGTTCGTTCATTGCCGTCAAAGCGTCGCTTTCCTCCGGAGGCCATGAGCCTACGGAAATTATTGTTCTTCCTTCGCTGTCCTTATCGGAGCTGCCGCCGCAGCCCGCAAGCATGCCGGATGCAAGCACAAGCGCCGTAAGCGCCGATACCGCTTTGATAATTCTGTGTTTTGTTTTAATGCTTTTCATAACTTCTCTCCTTTTTACGAAATCCGTTTGTAGTTTGTTTATTAGCCTTTTACGCCGCCAATGTTCACACCTCCCATTATCCAGCGCTGGAATATAACATATATCAGAAACGGCGGAATACTCGCCAAAACCAATATCATAAAATATGTGTTCATCTTTATACTGCCGTCGCTTCGGAGCCTGTAGATAACAAGCGGCATAACGCGCTTTTTATCGAGCACGAGAAGCGGTGTGAAAAAGTCCGACCACGCCGCCGACAGGACCATTATGGATTCATACATCAAAACGGGAGCAACAAGCGGTATCATTATTTTAAAAACTATACCGTAATTGCTGCAGCCGTCTATTTTTGCCGCTTCCACATACGCGCTTGACAATCCGTCAAAAGCATTTTTAAAAAGCAGCACCGCAAACGTATCGGCCCCCGCGGTGAGCCACATCGGCCAGAATGTATCAAGCAGGCTAACGCCGCCTTTTGACGCAAACGGGAAATGAAGGTACGTCATGTAATTCGGCACAAGACGTATCTGCGACGGCATCATCATCGTCCACACAACAAGCGCAAATATAAACTTTGTACCCTTCGGCTTCAGCTTTGACAAAACATAACCGCCGAAGCATGCAACAACTATTTTAAACACAAGCTGCCCCAAAGACATTATAACCGTGTTTATTGTCGCTTCGGTAAGATCAAGCTTATTCCATGCTTCAAGTATTTGCTCCTTTGCGGACGGGAGCGAAAACTCATGCGGGAAAAAGCTGCGTGACGTATATATTTCACCCGGCCCTTTAAACGCCGTGGCTATAGTCCATATTGCCGGAAGGACGGAGCATATGACAACGATACACAGCACCGTGAAAAACAGCCAGTACAGAAATTTGCCGTAGGCGGTTTTTAGCTCCGGAGCGCTGAGCACGCCGGTCGGTTTGTATCTCTCCTTTTTTAGTTTCTTCATGCTGTTCTTCCCTCCTTTAATAACGATCCTCAACCTTGCGGTTCAGCGCAAAATAGAAAATATTAAATATCATAAGTATACCGAATATTATAACGCCGAGTGCCATCGCCTGACCCGTTCCTTTTCCGCCGCTGTTAAAGCCGTATTCGTAAAGCTGATACGAAAGCGACGTGGAAGCGCCGTTCGGCCCTCCTCCCGTCATTGCCATAGGGGGCTCAAGCACCTGGAATACGCTTATAATCTGACGCACCACATTCAAAAGCAGCAATCCCTCTATTGCCGGACGCGTCACATACCACAGCCTTCTGAAAGGTCCCGCACCGTCGGCAAGCGACGCCTCGTAAAGCTCTGTTGACACGCCCTGGAGCGCTGCGAGATAGAGAAGCATCGTCCCGGCAAAGCCTTTCCAGCTCATATATATTACAATGCCTATTATGGCAAAGTCGGGATCGTTTAGCCATTCATACGGGGCAACACCGAGCTTGGAAAGCAGCATGTTCAAAAGCCCCGTTTGATCCGGGTAATATATAAAATACCAAATAAGCATGGCGGCTATGCCGGGTATAACTGCCGGTATGTATATAAGCACTCTGAAGCCCTTTTTAAAATGTATCATTTCGTTTATCATCACAGCTATAAACAAAGGCGGCAGAAAACCTATTATAAGCGACCAAAACACATACTCTGCCGTGTTTAAAAGAATCGGCACAAAATTTGTGTTTGTCAGCACCATACGGTAATTGTCTATGCCGCAGAAATTTTCGACGGAATATCCCTGCATCCTGAAAAACGACCATACACCGCCTATTACCGTAGGCCTCCACACAAATATAAACACAAGTATTACCATGGGCAGCATAAGCACCCATGCGTCCACTTCATTTCTCATCTTGCTGCCGTTAAATTTAAATTTTTTCATACCGATTTACACCTCGCTTAAACCGTAATCTCATTGCCGTTTAAAATAACTGTCTTTTCGCCGCCGCTTATTCTTGTTATGCTGCAGCCGCCGCCGGACACTCTTGCTTTCAGCTTTGTTCCCCTGTAATTTACAAAAAACGAATATTCTCTCCAGCCCTGCGGCAAAACCGGGTTTAGCCTGAGCTCATTATCCGAAATCCTCAAGCCTCCGTAACCGTACAAAAGCTCTAGCATTATACCGCCCGCCGCGGCCGCGTGTATTCCCGTATCCGAATTGTTTGTTTCATCGCCGAGATCCACGCAGCACGAGCTGTAAAACAGCTTGTCGGCCATATCATACATTTTGAGCTTTGCAAACACAAGTGAATGTATACACATGCTGAGCGATGAATCGTGAAGCGTGTGTTTTTCATAAAATACTGTGTTTTTCCTTATTGTTTCGCAGTCAAACATTTCATCAAGAAGATAAAACAGCATAACAAGATCCGCCTGCTTGTACACCTGCATTTTTAGAATATCGCAAAAGCCGTAATCGCGCAGTATGGTAAACACCTTCGATGATTTTTTATAACGTGAAATATCGGTTTCGCGAAGCTCCGTACAGCCGTCAAACTGTTTTATTATTCCGTCCTTGTCCGGTTTT
>DVLU01000087.1 GCA_018715365.1 Candidatus Ornithomonoglobus intestinigallinarum
CAACATAAAGGAGGACCCGAACACCTATCCCGTTTCGCAGATGCTCGAGGAAAAAACGGGCTACCACATAAATTACGAGCTGCTGCCGAGCGATAACGTTGCGGAAAAATTAAACCTTGTATTGTCGTCGCAGGCCGATTACGACGGAATACAGATAATGGGCACGTACAAGGACAAATATTACGATTACGCAAACCAGGGCGCGCTTTTGGAGCTTGACGAGCTGATAGACGAGTACGGGCCGAATATAAAAGAAGCGCTTTCCGAGGGCACATGGGAGCTGAGCCGCGTAAACGGCAAGATTTACGGCATTGTAACGGCAAGCTCAAAGCAGTATGACGAAAACGGCGAGGAGGTCCCGTCGCCCATGGTAAGCATGATGCTTGTAAGGACAGATATAATGAAGCAGGCCGGAATAGAAAAGATGCCCGAAACGATAGATGAGTTTACGGAAATGCTGAGAGCCATGAAGGGCTTATCCGAGGGCAATATGGTGCAGGCCCCGCTCACCACGTATTCAACGCTTGAAATGCCGGGTATCGATGGTGCGTTCGGTGTTGAGCGCGAATGGGTGGACAACGGAGACGGAACGCTTGTAAACAGGATAGAAACGGACGGCTATAAGGAGTATCTGCTTTATCTCAAGAGCCTTTACGACGAAGGGCTTCTCGATTCGGAGCTCCCCACAAACAAAACGAACAACGTCCAGGAAAAGTTTACATCAGGCAAATCATACGTAATGCCTATGGCGTATTACGACGCGGCAACAATAATGGACGCGCTTGACAATAACTGCCCCGGATATGAAATAGAATACATGCTCCCGCTGACGGGCGCCGACGGCAAGAGCGGTTATGCATACGGCTCAAGCCCGCTCGAGAGAGTGTTTGTCATTCCCAAAACGGCAAAGCATCCCGAGGATGTTATAAAATGGATAAACGCAAAGCTCGATAAAGACACGTTTAAGGAAATGATCCTCGGCGAGGAGGGCGTTGACTATGAGGTAAAGGACGGCGCATATTATCCGATACTTCCCGCGTTTGACAATGACCGCGGCCTTGCAAACGATTTCCTCACGGGAAGCAGGGAATCGGAATATCTCGATTACTGGCTGTGCCGCGTAAGAAAGGACGACAGGATTTATCAAAAGTATCTTGAAACGCAGGACGAGAAGGCTCTGAGCTTTGCAAGAAGGAATCTTGACGCCGATGCGCCGACAATGGCAGCGTCAAAATACACGGTAACACTGAATACGATTGTGAACGATTACGCGTTGGGCGTTATAACGGGCGCCGAAACGATAGAGGGCTACGACGAGTTCCTGAACAAATGGAGAACGAGCGGCGGCGACGAATTAAAGGCCGAAATGAACGAATGGTATTCATCGAACAACGCATAAAAGCTGACAGGTAAAAGATGCCGCAGCCGTAATTTTCGGCTGCGGCATAATAGAAAGGTTTAAAAAGCAAAGGATTCACAATAACGCAGTATGGAGGGATGAACTTGAAAAAGAAAAAAATTCCGGCTCTGATATTATGCTTGTCGATTGTGACGGCAGTCATGTCCGCCCTGGCGGCGGGAGCTTCGGCGGACGCTGTGCGGCCGAGAAGCACGGAGGTCCTGAGCGGACTGGGAGTGCTGACCGAGGAGCTGAAAGCCGATAACAATATAACAAGGGCGGAGCTTGCGGAAGCCGCGGTCCGCACAACGGGCTATTTCGACGTTCCGCAGACGCTGACGTCAAGGTTCGGCGACGTATCGGCGGACAACGAACGAAGCGGCTACATAAACACGGCCTTTGATCTCGGGCTTATGAACGCCTACACGGGAAATCTCTTTTACCCGGAGGAAAACGCAACTGTAAACGACGCCGTAAAAGCCGTTGTAACTATCCTCGGTTACAAAAATGCCGCCGAAAACGGCGGAGGGTATCCCAGCGGCTATGCGGCAATAGCATCAAGCCTCGGGATAACGGAAAATATATCGTCGGGCGGGAACGACGCGCTTACGCTCGGCGTCCTTTCACAGCTGATTTATGATTCCCTTGAGGTTGAGATTCTCGAATACACGGACAGAAGCAATATGCAAACCGACGGCGCAACAATCCTTTCGGCGTATCTTAAGGCGTATAAGCGCGAGGGCTTTGTTGAAGCCAACAGCATAAAAACGCTCACCTCCGAAAAGGCGTTTAATGCCGACGAGGTGATAATAGATTCCGTAGTGTACAAAACAGGCGCATCAAACGCCGCGTCCTTTGTGGGCTCGTACGTCGAGTTTTATTACCGCTCCGACGGCGGCAGCGAAAGAACGATAGTTTACATGGACAGAAAATACGAAAATTCCGTGCTTATGATAGACTGCGACAGCATCGATTACGGCAAAACAAATTTGGACGCCGGCAGAATATCGTATATGAGCGGCAGCGGTAAAACAAAATATGCCGATATTTCAACAACCGTCGCCCTTGTAAACGGTATGCAGGAGGTTTTAAACGATGCCGCGCTCGATTTTGACGGCTTCAGCGGCGGATTTATCAAGCTTTACAATAAAGACGACGATAATGAATACGATATTGCGGAAATAGTAAAATACAAAAACTATATCGTAACGGACGTAAACAGAAGCGATAACGTTATTTTTATGAGCGATGCTTCATCCGGAGAAAACGTTTCCGTAAAGCTTGACGACGATGAAATAAACAACACAAAATACAATGAAATAATCCTTGCCGACAAATACGATTCGGAAAAAACGATAGATGATGTTTCGGCAGATACAGTTATAAGTCTTTGCGCCGCTGCCGATATGACCGGCGCCGTTTTGTATACGGAAAACAAGAGCGTGACGGGAACGGTAAGCCGTGTGGAAAACATAGGCACCATACGCCGCATTGACGTTGGCGACTATATATTCA
Organism: Candidatus Ornithomonoglobus intestinigallinarum; assembly: GCA_018715365.1. Lineage (GTDB taxonomy): Bacteria > Bacillota > Clostridia > UBA1381 > UBA1381 > Ornithomonoglobus_A > Ornithomonoglobus_A intestinigallinarum. Next base: position 2,915 of record DVLU01000087.1, read on the forward strand.
CGCTCCGCGGCAGGCTTCATAACGATATTTCCTTAAACAGCGACTATACGTTTTATCTTGACTTTATGGACAACATAGCCGCCGTGAGCATGATAGGCGGAACGTCAAATCTCGGCTATCTTATAAGCGTGTACAGCGACGGCGAAGGCGGCGACGCGGCAGTTAGAATATATTCTGCATATAACGATGCCGTTGAGGATTACCCGCTGAAAAATAGGCTTTCGATCATTTCGCCCGCAGGTTCAAAGAGCTATTCCTCAAGCGATACGCAGGGAATTGTAAACGCTTTGTCGCAGACGGCCGACGCAAATTCAGGCTCAGCCGGCGTTGCGCAGACGATACGGTATGCCGTAAATCTTGAAGGGAACATAACGAGTATAACGATCCCGTCGCAGGTGCAGAGCAGCTCCGGATTTTCTCTCGGCGCGGTTGTTGACGAGGCTTACATAAACAGCGTAAATTACATAAACGGCCGCTGGAGGATAACGGGCGATACTCAGTTTATACTTGTCCCGTCGGATATGACGCAAAAAAGCGAGTTTGAGGGTGCGGACGGCGTAATGCAACTTACATTCTATAAAAACGCAAAGCTTTACGATGTTGACGAGAGCACAAATTGCGTCGGCACGGTTGTGCTGTATAAAGACGAGGTGCGCTATAATGTCGATGCAATGGAGAGCGGAACGCTCGGAATCGTTAAATCGATAAACGAGGTCTGGGACGAGGAAAACGGCGAAACGGCAGCGCAGGTCACGTTCCTTTACCGCGGTGCGGAACAGAAGGTAACGTTTGCGGACGGCGAATACATAAACGACGCAAACCTTGCAAACATAGGCGATCCGAAGGAGCTTGCGCCGGGCGATGCGTTTAAGCTGATGTTTTCAAACAGCGGAAAGCTAATGTTCGGCATACGTGCGTATACGGTAAACAACCCAGAGGGATCGCGCTTTAATATGGCCGCAAGGACGGGCGGACGTTCGGGCGACAATTACTATAATTACGGTATTGTAAAGCACAGCGACGGAGAATGGATGATAGTTTCGTGCGACACAAACGGTGATGAAATAGTAAATAAGCTCTCGGGAGCAAATATTTACGTGTATGACCCCGAAGCGCCGGAAAAAGTGCGTACAGGCAGCAATGCCGACGTTTATGCGGGCGCGGAAATACTGTTTAAGAAAAATACTTCAAGTTATGCCGATATTATAGTTTATAAAGGAGTTGAATAAGTTGAGAGCGCAAAGAAAAATATTGGCGGCGTTTACGGCGTGTGTATGCTGCCTTAATTTCACGGCGGCACTTGCGGCCGGCGGCGCCAAAAAGGGCGAACGCATTTTTGAGCTTGATATGTCGGGTCAAAGCGTCGGCAGCGTTGTGACGGGCGGCATGAAGCTCAGCGGCGAGCCGGAAACGAATTTTGTCGTAACCGAAGTTGACGCATCTGTTTCGGAAAGCGGCAAGGCGGTAAGCTGCGATACGTCGGCGGGAACGGCCGAAATATACGAAATATATTTTGACGCCGATAAGCCGATAACGTTTGATATAAGCGAGGGTACGCACTATTTTATAAAATACAAGGCAAGGGTGCCGCGCAGGAACGGAGCGTTCAGAAGCGACCTCCAGTCAAAAATATCGCTTTTTAACAAAGAGCTTGCTCCCAACGGAACGAGCGGCAGAGCCTATCTTTCCGGCTTTGAAAACCGCGGCGGCGAAACGCTCGGATATAAAATAGCGAACGGCGTTTATACGCCGGATGCCTTAAGCGGCGAAACGTGGTACAACATTCTATATGATGTATACGCCGCCGAAAACCCGGCGGAAAACATGATATACGCAAGCGTGTATCCCATAGGCGAAGCCGCGCCCGACACATGGCAGATAAGCTCAAATGCGGTATACGACGGCGTTGGCAGTACATGGGGCTACAAAACGGCGGTAGACGCCGATTTTATAGGAGTGAAGGCGTATAACAGCCTTATAGATTTTACCGATTATTCGATTTATGCGTATACTGACAGCGAGGTTGAAGAATTCAATGCGCTTAAGGAGAGCATAAATTCATTAAATGACGGCATCGGGAGCGGTTTGTATACGCTTTCGTCGGCCGAAGCCGAGCTTAATGCGATAAACGCGTCGATAGCTTCGTTTAACGGTATATTGGCGGAACTTGCGGGCGAAGGCCTTGCGGAAACCGAAAATACAATAAACGAAAATAAGACGGTCATAGATAACGCCGCAGCCTTCACAGAGGAGCTTCGCGGCGCGGAAATAACAACGTCAAACGTGCTTGAATATTATAAACGCGCCGAAGAATGCAGGGCGCTGCTTGAGAACGTGAGCTTTGCGGCGGAGCGCGATGAAATGCTTGCGGAGCTGGCGGCTGCGGAGGAAGAAAAAATAATGTCGGTGCTTACGCAGTTTAATGTTTACGACGATTTTGCGCAGGAGGACGGCGCGGTAATCCCCGAAGGTACGGGCGAGGGCTGGAACGGCGGCTGGTCGGTATCGCCGGGCGATGCTAATATTATAAGCGGCGAGCTCGTGCTGACCGGCGGCTGTGAAGCGTCAAGGCAGATGACGGTGCCTGTTCGGCTTGACGACGCCTTTGATTACTATATTTCGTGGGATATGTCGCTAAACGGAGCGGTACGCGCCGGGATTAAAATAAACGAAACAGCCGCGGGCGCGCGGACGGAAGCGGACGGGACTTTGATTTTCGCGGGCGATTCGGTTTCGGAGGAAAGCATAAAGGAAGGCGGAAATACGTATATTATGCGCTTGTCAAAAACAGATGAAGGCTGCGGTGTATCCGTTAAAACATCGGATATAACGCCTCTTGAATACGCCGTAAAAAGCAGCGCGGACATCATTGACGGAGCGGATAAAATAACGCTTTTTGCCGAAGGCGGCGGCGCTGCGTTTGATAACATAAGCGTGCGCATGATACCGAAAGCCTACACATCGGCTGCCGAAAATTATATAATAGAGTGGCAGTCGCTTGAATTTAATGAAGAAGCCGATTTTGAAAAAGCGGCGGAGCTTGAGAAAAACGCGCTTTCCGAAATTGAAATGCTGCCTGATGGCGCAGTGAAGCGCGATTTTGAAAACGCCGTTTCAGCGGAACGCGAAAAGACGAATGATAAGTACGACGAGCTTCTGTCGTCAAAAGCCGATGAGGTGATTGCGGAGCTTGAAGCAAAGCTTTCCGGAGAAAAGATTGGCGAGCTTAAGGAATACGCGGGCAAAATGAGCGATGAGGAGCTTAAGAAAAAATACGAAGCGGCGGCCGCCGAATACGAGAAGGAATTTAACGAGCTTGTGCCGGTTGTGACGAGCGTCGGCATTGAAGGCAATATCGTAAAAAATGCGTCGGTGCGCGCAAAGGTAAGCGTAAGCAATCCTTATAACGTGGAATACACTTTAAAATACGAGTGGCTGCTCGGCGGCAGCAGGATAAGCAGCACGGAAAGCGCCGTGCTGAACGGTACCGGATCGCTTGTGCTGCGCGTAACGCCGGTAAACGCAAACGGCGCAGAGGGTGAAACAAAGGAAAGCTCGCGCGCGGCAGTTGGAAGCTCCGGCGGCTCCGTAAGCTCCGGCGGCGGAGGCGGCGGAGGCTCATATATACCGCGTCCCGTACAGACGCCCGTGCCCGATGAGGACGATGACAACAACATCGAAAACGGAAACGAAAACGGGGAAACGCCTGAAATAATCGTATTTGAAGATATAGCCGATCACTGGGCGAAGGACAGCATAACGAATATGTACAATAAAGGCGTTGTAAGCGGCGTAAGCGATACGAGATTCGAGCCGGACAGGAATATAACGCGCGCCGAATTTGTAAAGCTGCTTGTGACAGCGTTCGGACTGGAGAGCGGCAGCGTATTCGGCGGCTTTGACGATGTAGGCGGCGGAGATTGGTTTGCCGGATACGTAAATACCGCCGGCGCGCTCGGCATAGTGAACGGCTTTGACGGCAATTTCCGGCCGAACGACAATATAACGAGAGAAGAAGCCGTTAAAATCCTTATGGAGGGACGGCGCATATCGCTGAATCCCGAGGAGGAATTTACAAAAACGGAGGCCGGCTTTAACGACAATGATGAAATAAGCGGCTGGGCAATTCCGTATGCCGCAGAAGCGGCGGCGCTCGGAATCGTAACGGGCGACGAATACGGCAATTTCAATCCGAAATCACAGGCAACAAGAGCGGAAGCCGTTGTGATGCTTGAAAGAGCAATGGCAAAAAACATAAATTAAAATGCGAACAGGAGGGAAACGTGTGAAAATATCAAAATATATTGCATGCCTTATATTTATAATATCGGCCGCGTTTGCCGGCGCATCGGCCGCGTCGGCGGCGGATTTCAGCTGGACGATAGGCGA
>DVLU01000015.1 GCA_018715365.1 Candidatus Ornithomonoglobus intestinigallinarum
CAGCGAAGCTATATGCTTATTCACCGTAAACTGTGCCGAATACCGTATGTTGTTTTTCTGCATTTCTCTCAGCCTGACACGGTTTTTGCAAAGCTCCGCCAGCGCGTCCGCTATGTCGCCGGCGCTTCCGGGGCGCACAAACACGGCGTTTTTGTCCGTATATACTTCCTTCATCGCGCCGGCCGGCGTTATTACAAGCGCGCAGCCCGACGCAATCCCTTCAAGCGTTGATATGGGGAATCCCTCTCTGTAGGACGGCAGCAGCAAAATGTCGGCGCGCTTTAAAAGCCCGTACTTTTCTTTACCGCCGACATAACCGTGATACTTTACTTTATCTTTAAGCTCCGCGCATTTTCCGTCAAACCAGCCCTCAAAACCGCTCTCCGTTGCACTTCCGCATATATCGAGCGTCACGCCCTCCGTCCGCTCCATTGCTTCAAGCAGCTCGCGTATCCCCTTTTCCCTGTTCAGCGAACCGAAATAGACAGCCCGCAGCGTGATGCCGCCCTTACACGAAAGCAGCCCGTTTTCGTCCGCAGCTTCGGGGAGATCGTAAAAATTATAAAGCGTCCTTGCTTTTTTCTCATCAAGCCCCGCGCGTATAAATTCGCCGCGCACCTCGTTTGACATAAACAAAACTGCCGATATATATCTGCTCATTATTTTTATAAGCATATTTTTAAGCAGTCCCGTTCCTTTAAACACCGTATCTATGCTGCCGACGTGTATCGTCATAACCGTTTTTATTCCCATACGCGACATTGCGCGCGCAAGGAGCACGTCGCGCACAAACATCTGCCCGCGCGACGTATGTATATGAAAAACAGCATCGGTGCAGCCCCTGAATTTCTTTTTCGCGTCATGCCTTTGGCATATTGCATACAGGATATTATTTAACGGCCCGAATTTTATATCGAGCCTTTCCGGCAGCGAATAGCTGTAAATTTCGGGCCTGAAGCCGTTTTCCTCAAAATCGCTTTTATGCGCGCAGTATGCGTTCACAACTCCGTTAAGCCCGCCCACATAGCTGTCGCCGCCGATTATGCGAAGGCAGAGAACAAGTCTTTTCATATTTTATTTTTACCCCGTCTTTTAATCCGTTTTCCGTTTTTCAAGCGATATAATCCAGTTCTTCATCTTATCCTCATAACGGCGGTAATCAAAGGTGTCTTTGTCAACGCTGCCGCTCATGCTTTTCAGCTTTGCCGTTCCGCGCTCAAAGATACGCGGCAGATCGTCCTCTATCGAGTCAACAAAAAATCCGTTTTCGCCGTCCTTCAGATATTCGCCCAAATCGCTTGTGCGCGTTGTTATAACGGGCGTTCCGCACGTTATGCTCTCAACGAATTTCGTCGGGAAGCCCGCGTTTGTCATACGCGTTTTATCGCGGCAAAATACCGTAAAATCGGCGTTCTTCACAAATTCGAGCGCTTTTTTGTGCGGAAGCGTGCCGCGGAAAATAATTTTGCCGCGCATTTGCTTTATAAGCTCCCTATGCTCCGGATAATGCGCGGTATATTCCTCCTCCGGGATACCGACAATATTAAAAACATAATCGCTTTTTATTTTCGAAAACGCTTCAACCATATAATTCGGCCTGTCCTTTTCGACGCCGAGCGTGCCGACAAACGAAAAAACAAGCCTTTCTCCGATATTTTTGCCGTGCCATTTTTCGTCCCGCGCATCCACGAGCGGCGGGAGCAGAACCGTATTTGTCCGTTTTGAATAGTAATTGTAAATATAACGGCTTACGGCGATAACGCCGTCAAGCCTCGGCTGTATTATGTTCATGCGTAAATATGAATCGACGCCCTTAACGGCGCGCGTTATTATGTCCTCCGCAAGTGCGCCGTACCATTCCGTACAGTCCGCGGCACACCATATTTTGCTGCGCCGGCAAAAACGGAGAATACCGTACAATGCCGCGGCGGGATAGTTGTACGCTATAACGCCGGCAACATCATTATATTTACCGTACACCTTTTTAAAATCAGACGATGAATACAGCCTTTTATTGCTGTATTTCACAGACCATCTGTCGAAGCCGCCGCATACGCGCTTTGTTTTTAAAATATCCTCTTTGCATTCCCTGTCAATATCTATAAACACAACGTCGTATCCGAGTTCCCTTAAAATCACGGCGTTCGTCATAACGCGCTGTGCCGCGGCATTTTTATCCGGCAGCTCAAAGCCGCCTATATAAATTATACGCTTTTTTTCCGCCGCCGCTCTCATCCGTAAAACTCCTTATACCAGCGCGCAAATTTCATAAGCCCATCACGCAGCGGCGTATCGGGCTTAAATCCGAATTCGCGCTCGAGCGCGCCCGTGTCGGCATACGTCGCCGGAACATCTCCGGGCTGCATGGGCATAAAATTTATTTTTGCCTTTATTTCCTTTCCGTAAGCCCGCGAAAGAGCTGACTCAAGACATTCTATAAAATACATAAGTTTTTCCGGCCTGCTGTTGCCTATATTAAAGAGCCTGTATTTTACGCCGTTTTCGTTTTCGCGCGGCGGCGACTTGAGCACGCGTTCAACGCCTGCCGTAATATCGTCTATATATGTAAAATCACGTTCCATATTGCCGTTGTTAAAAACGTTTATTGCTTTTCCCTCAAGTATATTTTTCGTGAACGAAAAATATGCCATGTCCGGCCTGCCCATCGGCCCGTAGACGGTAAAGAACCGCAGCCCGGTAACGGGAATGCCGTAAAGCTTTGAATAGCAGTGAGCCATAAGCTCGTTCGATTTTTTTGTTGCGGCATAAAGGCTTACGGGAGCATCCGCTTTATCGTCAACCGAAAACGGCACTTTCTTGTTTGCGCCGTAAACGGAGCTTGACGAGGCGTAAACAAGCTGCTCAACGGGATTATGCCTGCACGCTTCGAGTATATTGTAAAATCCTATAATATTCGACGAAATATAAGCATCGGGATTTTCTATGCTGTATCTTACTCCCGCCTGCGCCGCAAGATTTACGGCAATATCGGGCCTTTCGCTTTTAAATATTTCATCAATCCTCGATTTGTCGGAAATATCGGCTTTTATGAAATTAAAATTTTTAAAGCCCGAAAGCATCTCAAGGCGCGATTTTTTAAGGCTTACGTCGTAATAACCGTTCATGTTGTCTATGCCCGTTACGCGCCCTCCGTTTTCAAGCAGCCGCTTTGACAAAAACGCGCCTATAAATCCCGCCGCGCCTGTAACGATATATTTTTTGCCTGACATATATTTCATCTTCCTAACGAATAATATTCAACGCCCGCCTCTGACATTTCGTTTTTGCCGTATATATTTCGTCCGTCAAAAACAAGCGGCGTTTTCATGAGCTTTTTATACGTTTTGGGGCTCACGCCCTTTATCTCGTCCCATTCGGTAAATATAAAGCACACGTCGGCGCCGGATAGCGCAGCCTCGGGCGTATCCGCATACGCAAGCTCTGTAGGATATTTCTTTTTCATGTTTGCGGCGCCGACGGGATCGTAAACGCAAATATCGGCGCCGGCATCGAGCAGCAGCGCGATATTGGCGAGCGACGGCGCTTCTCTGAGGTCGTCCGTGCCGGGCTTAAACGTCAGGCCGAGAACGGCCGCCTTCAAATTTTCAAACGACGAAAGCCTTTTTAATGCCTTTTTAAAAAGCGACGTTTTCTGCTCCTCGTTCACTTCAACGGCCGCACGGACCGTTTTAAGCTCATAGCCCGCCTTATTCGCAAGATACAAAAGCGCCTTTGTGTCCTTCGGGAAACATGAGCCGCCGTAGCCTGTGCCGGCGTTTAAGAAGCCGGCGCCTATGCGCTTGTCGTATGCCATTGCTGCGGCAACGTCCTCTATGTCCGCTCCGACAAGCTCGCACAGATTTGCAATATCGTTCATATACGATATTTTAAGCGCAAGAAAATCATTGCACGCGTATTTTATCATTTCGGCCGTGCGCCTGTTTACCGATACTATCGGTATCCCAAACGGCGCATACAGCTCCTTCAGTATTTTTTCTGCCGTTTCCGATTCCGTTCCTATAACCACCCTCGCGGCACAGAGCGTATCTCTCACGGCCGAACCCTGCGAAAGAAATTCGGGATTTGACGCGACTTCGATTTTAACGTCATGCTTCAGCCCGGCCGTTATAAGACGCTCCACCTCGTCGTTTGTGCCCACGGGCACTGTTGATTTTACAACAACAAGGCAGTCCCTTTCGACGCTTTCGGCTATCTGCTTTGCGGCTGCCGTTATATATGTAAGATTTGCCGAGCCGTCCGGCTGCTCCGGCGTACCGACGCCTATAAAAATCACATCGGCGTTTTTGTACGCCGCTTTGTAATCCGACGTATAATGAAGCCTCCCGGCCGCGTTGTTTTTCCGCATAAGCTCCTCAAGCCCGCTCTCATATATCGGCGATATTCCGCGCCGCATAAGCTCAAGCTTTTCTTCATCAACATCAACGCACGTAACGTCATAGCCTTTGTCGGCAAAGCACACGCCCGCGACAAGGCCGACGTAGCCCGTTCCCGCAACAGCAATTTTCATTTTTGTTCACCCAGCGCCTTTCGTATTTCCTCCATATATGCGTCAACCACTATTCGGCGGTCAAATTCCTTCTCCACTTTCCTGCGCGAATTTTCGCCCATAGCCTTTTTATCCTCATACGGCAGCGCTATAAACCGTTCAAGCTTATTTATCAGGTCGTCAGTGTCGCGTTCCTTTATAAGATAGCCGTTTACGCCGTCGTCTGTTATTTCGCGGCAGCCGCTGCGGTCCGTTGCTATAACCGGCCTGCCGCTCGCGCAGCTCTCCAAAAGCACGTTGCTCATACCTTCCGGGTAATAAGTCGGATGCACGGTGCAGTGCGTTACTTTCAGCACCTCGCGCACGTTATCCGTAAAGCCGTGGTAAATTACGGTGCCGTTATCGTTAAGCTCTTTTAAACGCCCGCCGTATTCCTCCTCGCAGTAGCCGCATATGTGAAAACGCGTATTCGGATACTTCCCGCGGATATATTTTGCCGCTTCAAGATACTGGTCTATCCCCTTCTCCTTCATTATCCGCGATATGAAAACAAACTCCGTTGTGCCGGCAGGCGGATATTCGAGCAAAGAAAATTTGCTTATGTTCACTCCCGAGCCCGGAATGAGCCTGTGCCTGCCGGGGGCAATATTGTTCCTTTCAAAAAAGCTCATGTTTTCTTTGTTCTGAAAAAACAGGCAGCTTATATTTTTAAACGCCGCTTTGTAGAAAAATTTTGAAAGCTCTCTTATTATACCCTTGTTGCCGACCGCCGTGCCGAGGCCCGTTACGTTTGCTATGTACGGTATCCCCGCAGCCGACGCAACAAAGCCGCCGTACAAATTCGGCTTTATCGTATATGTAAGGATAACGTCCGGCTTTACGCTTTTTATGATTTTTCCGTACCGCATTATAAGCCCGAGCTCCTTTACCGGATTCATGCCGTGGTAATCGTAATGCGACTCTATATAAATACAGCCCATTTTCTTTAATTTTTCGACCATTTCTCCGTAAGGCAGCGTTATATATGTTTCATAGCCCGCGGCTATGCACGCCTCAAGGATTTCTTTTCTCAGCATATACGCATAAACATGATGATTTATTATCATCAGCACCCTTTTCGCCATCTCGTTCTCCCTCCGGAAAAATAATTTTATTTTGAGCCCTCGCCCTTAAGCACGACAAACACCGTTTGAAGCAATATTTTAATATCGTTTAAAATCGAGCGGTTTCGTATGTATTCCATATCGTAAACTATTTTTTCCTCGGGCTTCAGATAATAGCCGCCGGTTATCTGCGCAAGACCCGTTATGCCCGGCTTTACAAGCAGCCGCTGATGAAAGCCGTGCACGTAGCTTTCAAAGCAGTCATAAAAAATTTCGCGTTCCGGGCGCGGACCGACAAACGACACATCGCCCTTAATGCAGTTAAACAGCTGCGGCAGCTCGTCAAATTTAAACCGGCGCAAAAATCTGCCGACGGGCGTTATCCTCTCGTCGTCATCGCCCCTCGACCACTGCGCGCCGTTCTTTTCGGCGTCTGTATACATTGTCCTGAATTTATAGATATAAAATTTTTTGCCGTTAAGCCCGAGACGTTCCTGCTTGTATATCGGCGCGCCTTCCGAGGTCAGCGCTATTGCAATATACATGACGGCCATCGGCAGAATAAAAACAACAACGCCGAATACCGCTATTACAATATCCATCGCCCTCTTTACAAAATCATAAACGGGCTTTTTCTCAAGCTCCTTTATCTCGTCAACATAAAATTCCTTATCGGGCTTGCCGAACGGCATAATAACTTTGTTTTGACTCGTATCCCTTTTTTTGTCTTGTAACGGCATCAGTATCCACTCTCGCTTTTTTGTATACGCATTTATATACCCCTTTTGATAAAGTCATAAATTTGATGTCGCGCAAATTGTGAATGTTCCTTATTTTCTGACTAAATCCCATTTTTATTTTATACTATTTTTATTGCTTTGTCAAGACTGGGAATTTCATTTTTATAAGTATATGTCATTATAAAAGCGCAAAAAAGCACACCCGCGGATGTGCCGCGTTGCCGCCGCCCCGGGTGGTTCTCCCGTATTTTTACCAAAACCACAGCCTATATCTTGTTTATATCCATAAAACGTGCCGTATGCTGTTGACGTTACGGCATTTTTTGTGTATAATGTGAGTGCGGGCACAAAAATCAGCTGAACGCAAACAAATAAAACACCCTCGCCGTGTCGGCGCACGGTGCGGAGCAATAAATCACGGAAGGAGTTTTTGCCATGCTCACCATAGAACAAATCACAGCCGCGGCGCAAACCGTGGCCAAAGAATATCCGATAACAAAAATAGAGCTGTTCGGGTCATACGCCAACGGCACGAATACGCCCGACAGCGATGTGGATTTGCTTATAGAGTTTGATAAAAATTCTATAGTTACGCTTTTAACTATAATTGGTATAAAAGACCGCATGGAGGAGCTTTTGAACACCCCCGTCGATGTTATACATTCACCGATCCCCCAAGGCTCCATACTCGAAATAGATAAGGTGGTACCGCTTTATGCAGCATAGGGACAAAGTTATATTAAACAAAATAAAATCCGAGATTGAAATCGCCGAACAGCTTATCGGCAATGCAGCTCTTGAGGATTTTATGTCGAATGAATTATTAAAACGCGCTTTATGTATGACGGTTATCAACATAGGCGAACTTGTAAAAAATCTGACACTTGATTTCAGAACTCAGCACCCCGGTGTTCCGTGGAGGCGCATCGCGGGTTTTAGAGATATTGCGGCGCATAAGTACGCCACGCTTAATATGAGCGATGTATATAATTCAATAAAGTATGATTTTCCGGATCTGAAATCACACATCTTGGATTTTTTGTCGGAATAAATTACCGCAAAACCGCTCCCGCCGTGCTGACGCACAACTTCGCGGTTCCCTTTCCGAGGAAGGGGTGATATGCGGCGCGAAAAAAAGAAATCGCCGGGGGTCCAAAGGGGGCTCCGCCCCCTTTGACGGAAACAAACAAAAAATGTTCTTACGGAACTTACCCGCAAGCACAGTAAAATCAATGGCTTTTAAGCACACGAAGCGCGCAATATCGTGAAAAGTTGGCAGCGATTATGAGCCGTCGCGAATGCGTTTACAAACGAGCAGGCGAACTGAGCGTGACTTTTCACGAAAGAGGAGGAACGACGGAGCGCGTGACTGATTTTTCTTGAAAAAGAAAAATCGGAACGGAGCATAGTCCGTTCCGACGTGGAGGAAGGGATGGGATTTGAACCCACGGTACGAATTAACGTACACAGCATTTCCAATGCTGCGCCTTCAGCCGCTCGGCCACCCCTCCGGAAATTACGCATGGCGCGGACGCCAAAATGCGTCTTTGCGCAAACGCTTATATGAGTATACCATAGCGCAGCCGAAAAGTCAAGCATTTTAAGCTAAAATTCCAAAATAAATCATAAAAATCACTTGACAAACGTTTTTCTTTATAATATAATATGTTAGGCGGCAGGGGAAACACCTCCGTATGCCGAAATAAAAATCTGCAAATGCGTTGAATAAGAGAGTAACCGTGAAGGAAAACTTGGAGCGAGCCGCGGACGGTGCGAGCGCGGCGGCGAGTAGCTCACGGCGAAAATCACTTGGGAGCAGCGCGGCCGAACACGTATTTTACGCAAAGTAAGCCGTGACGGAATTTCCGCCGTAAAAAGGGAGAGCATATGATTGTATGACGAGTGGTATAACGAAGAATATTAAGGCTTCGTCTTGTTTGCAAGGCGCGGCCTTTTTTAATATTATTTTCGGAAAGGAAGAACTGCGATGTACGAAAAAGTCTCAACCGACCTCAATTTCGTTGACAGGGAAAAGAAGGTCGAACAATTCTGGAAGGATAATAAGATTTTTGAAAAAAGTATCGATCAAAGAGAGGGCAGCGGCGTCTACACCTTCTACGACGGACCGCCCACGGCAAACGGAAAGCCGCATATCGGTCACGTTTTGACGCGCGTTATAAAAGACATGATACCGCGCTACCGCACAATGAAGGGCTTCAAAGTTCCGCGCAAGGCCGGCTGGGACACTCACGGCCTGCCTGTTGAGCTTGAGGTTGAAAAGCTGCTCGGTCTTGACGGCAAGGAGCAGATTGAGGAATACGGTCTTGAGCCGTTTATTAAAAAGTGCAAGGAAAGCGTATGGAAATACAAGGGCATGTGGGAGGATTTCTCGAGCACCGTCGGTTTCTGGGCCGACATGGACGACCCCTATGTAACATACGATAACAATTTTATCGAGTCCGAATGGTGGGCGCTGAAACAGATATGGGAAAAGGGGCTTTTATATAAAGGCCACAAAATAGTTCCCTACTGCCCGCGCTGCGGCACGCCGCTCTCATCGCATGAGGTTGCGCAAGGGTACAAGGACGTTAAGGAACGCTCCGCAACGGCAAAGTTTGCCGTAAAGGGCGAGGAAAACACATATTTCCTTGCATGGACAACCACGCCGTGGACGCTTCCGTCAAACGTTGCTCTTTGCGTAAACGCGAACGAGGATTACGTTAAAATAAAATGCGGAGACGAATATTTCATCCTTGCCGAAGCTCTTGTAGGCGCAAATTTTGAGGATAAGGAATACGAGGTTGTTGAGCGCTGCAAGGGCGCCGACCTTGAATACAAAGAATACGAGCCGCTGTTTAAATTTGTTTCGCCGAAGGAAAAATGCTGGTACGTTACGTGCGACGATTACGTTACTCTTACCGACGGTACCGGTATCGTTCACATCGCGCCGGCGTTCGGTGAGGATGACTCAAAGGTCGGCAGAAAATACGGTCTGCCGTTTGTTCAGCTTGTTGACGGCAAGGGTGAAATGACAGCCGAAACAGACTGGGCGGGCACGTTCTGCAAGGATGCGGACAAAGAGATATTAAAGGCACTCGACGAGCGCGGCCTGCTTTTTGCGGCAAAAAAATTCGAGCACAGCTATCCGTTCTGCTGGAGATGCGATACGCCGCTTATCTATTACGCGCGCGATACGTGGTTCATAAAAATGACCGACGTAAAAGAGGACCTGATCCGCAACAATAACACAATAAACTGGATACCCGAAAGCATAGGCAAGGGCCGCTTCGGCGAATGGCTTAACAACGTTCAGGACTGGGGCATAAGCCGTAACCGCTATTGGGGCACGCCGCTCAACATCTGGGAGTGCGAATGCGGTCACCGCCATGCGATAGGCTCGATTGCGGAGCTTAAAGAAATGTCTGACAACTGCCCCGACGATATAGAGCTTCACCGTCCGTATATAGATGAAGTCACAATAAAATGCCCGCACTGCGGAAAACAGATGCACCGCGTTCCGGAGGTAATAGACTGCTGGTTCGATTCCGGTTCAATGCCGTTTGCACAGTGGCATTATCCGTTCGAAAACCGTGACAAGTTTGAGGAAAACTTCCCGGCGGACTTCATATCGGAGGCCGTTGACCAAACGAGAGGCTGGTTCTATTCGCTGCTTGCAATATCGACGCTTATATTTAACAAGGCGCCCTATAAGAACGTTATAGTCCTCGGTCTTGTCCAGGATGAAAACGGCCAGAAGATGTCAAAATCAAAGGGCAACGCCGTTGACCCGTTCGAGGCGCTTGCCGAATACGGAGCCGATGCGATACGCTGGTATTTCTACGAAAACAGCGCGCCGTGGCTGCCCAACAAGTTCCACGCCGGAGCCGTTGTTGAGGGTCAAAGAAAGTTCATGGGCACGCTTTGGAACACGTATGCGTTCTTTGTTTTGTATGCAAACATAGATAATTTTGACCCGACAAAATATACGCTTGATTACAGCAGCCTTTCCGTAATGGACAAATGGCTTTTGTCAAAGCTCAATTCCTTGACAAAGACGGTCGATAATTATCTCGAGAACTACAAGATAACGGAAACGGCGCGCGCGCTTGAGGATTTTGTGGACGAGCTTTCAAACTGGTACGTAAGACGTTCAAGAACGCGCTTCTGGGTAAAGGATATGCCGCAGGATAAGATAAACGCATATATGACGCTTTATACGTCGCTCGTTACTCTCTGCAAGCTGTCGGCGCCAATGATACCGTTCATGACCGAGGATATATATCAGAACCTTGTGAGAACAGTTGACAAAACAGCGCCGGAATCGATACATCTTTGCAGCTATCCCGCGGCTGACGAAAAGCTTATCGATAAGGATTTGGAAAACAAGATGGAGGAAATCCTCGATATTGTCGTTCTCGGGCGCGCATGCCGCAACAGCGCAAACATTAAAAACCGCCAGCCGATAGGCACGATGTACGTTAAAGCCGATCAGGCTCTCGACGGAATATATTCCGATATAATCCGCGACGAATTAAACGTCAAGGATGTTGAATTTACAGACGACGTTTCGCAGTTTACGTCGTATAACTTCAAACCGCAGCTGAGGACTCTCGGCCGACGCTTCGGCAAGAATATAAACAACGTAAGGGAACAGCTTGCCGCGCTTGACGGCGCAAAGGCGTTTGCGGAGCTTAAGACAAACGGATATATAACGCTTACCGTTGACGGCAATGAGGAAAAGCTCGAGGAAGACGACCTGCTTATCGAAACGGCACAGTCCGACGATTTCGAGACCGTTACGGATAAGGGCATAAGCGTTGTGCTCGATAAGCGTCTTACGCCGGAGCTTATAGAAGAAGGCTTTGTTAGAGAAATAATATCAAAGGTTCAGACAATGCGCAAGGACGCGGACTTTGAGGTTATGGACCATATCCGCCTGTCCTCCGCCGGCAATGAAAAAATAGCCGAAATAATAGACAGGAATGCCGATGAGATAAGCTCCGAAGTGCTGGCCGACGATATAGTGTCGGGCAGCGCCGCAGGCTTCACAAAGGAATGGAATATAAACGGCGAAAATGTGACGCTCGGCGTCGAACGGCTGTAAACGCCGCAGGCCTCCGATCATAAAAAGGCATAAACACGACAGAACCTGTCGCATTAAAAATCGCATAGGGCTGCTCGATTTTCGATGCAGCCCTATGCGATTGTCTTCTCGGTTCCCTGTTATTCGCCTTCCGGCAGCGCCTCCTCTGCCGTCGCTTCGGCAGCAATTTCTTCCGTTTCCTCAGAAGCGAAGCTTACGCCTTCTATGTGAATGTTTACCTTTTCCACCTCAAGGCCGGTCATCGTTTCAACGTTGTTTTTAACGTCCTCCTGAAGCTCCCACGCAAGCTCCGGTATCCTTACACCGTATTCCACCACGATATATAAGTCTATCTTTACGCTCTTTTCCGCCATGTCTACTTTAACGCCCTTTGACGGACTCTTCTTTGCGCCGAGCTTTTCCGCAATGCCGCCCGCAAACGACGAGTACATTCCCGCAACTCCCTTTGTCTGCGACGCGGCGATTCCGGCTATCGTTGATACAACGTCAACCGATATTTTTATGTTCCCTATCTCCTGCTCCTCCTCAGGCGCAGCGCTCTTTACCTCTACTTCCTCCTCGGATGTTTCCGTGTTTTTTATATTCTCCTCCATCTGAGTAGCTCCTTCCGATAAAATTTAGATATAATTATTATACCACAAATTTCATCTGACTTCAACTATTTTTATATTATTCGCTGAAATGTTTAAAGTTTCGGTTGCCATTTCGGTCAATTTGACCACATCCTCGTCACCAAAATCAGGTTTTCTTACCATAATATTAGCCATTCCTTCGTCAACATACACGCATATTTCGCTGTAGCCCTTAGACTGCGCAAGGCTTTCCATTGCGTTTTCGTGCTCTACATTCGCTGCCGTTTCGATTATTTTATCTCCGGCCTTTTGCCGTGTTTCTTCGTCGAAGTTAGTATTTTCGGCAGTGCTGTTTAAAATTTCAAGAGATTTTGAACGCGACGTTTCGCGGTTCAGCCTTGCCTGTTCAAAATAGCCGCCGGTATCCGTAACCGTTTCGACGCCCGCGGCTTCGGCAGCCGTTTCCTCCGATTCGATATTCCCTTCGGCATTTTCCGGTTCGGCGGCCGTTTCGGCCGTATTGTCCGCTTCTGCCGTTTCCTCCGTACCGGCTTCCGCCGCCGTGTCTTCAACGTTTTCATCCACGCCCGACACGTATTGAGCCTCGCCGAGCTTTTTGCCGGTTTCTATGTAGCTTTCGCCGTCGGTTACTCTGACGGTATCCTGATACGACCAGTTGAGATACCCCGCCATTCCTATAAGCACCACGAGCGACGCGGCTATCAGCTCCTTCTTTTTTAATACCATGCCAAAAACCATTCCTTTCGTTTTTAATATTATTCGCGTTTATAGATACATATCCTGTGCGGCTCCGCGCCGAGCGCCGCGGCGACGGCTTCCGTAAGAGCCTTTTTTACGGCTATACTGTCCGCGCCGTCGGCGGTCACGATAACGCCCATAACGGACGGCTCCGTTTCGCGCACAATAAGCGGCGAACCGTCGGCCATAACGGCTTTTTCGTCATAGCCGGTGCCGCTCTCGCGCTTTTCGTAGGCTATGCTTTTTTCGCCGGCGTCCCTGTACGTTATCATAACGTCAACCCTGCCCGCACCCTCAATGGCGGAAAGTATTTCCTCAAGCCTGCGCTCGGTGTCCTCGGTCTGTACGGCTTCCGTTTTCTCCTCCCTCCCGCCGTCCGAGCCTTGAAAGGCGGTCATAAATATTATGCCGATGATAATTACTCCGATTATCATGAGGTTGTTTTTGTTCCGTAAAAATTTTAACGCTTCCTCCTTATTCATATTCCACCTCGTCCTCATTTATTCCGTAAATTTCACAAAGGCGTTTTGTTTTTTCATATGCGCCGTCAGAGCCCGATATTTTTATTTTTTCAACGCCTTCTATTTCGCCGTTTTCGTTTATTTTAAGCTTTGCCGCAACGCTTACGTTTTCTTTAAATTCCTTTAAAAAACGTTTTTCTATTTCCTCCTCAACGCCGCGCGTGAGCCGATCCGTTATTATGCTTTTTTCAACCGCCTCGTAATCTGTTTTTTCCTCGTAAAAGTCGTCAAAGCCCGCGAACAGATCGGCGTCGGCAAGCTTTGCGGCGGGAGCGGCTATGCAGCTTATTATTATAAAGCCCGTTATTACGCTTATATATTTCCGCCAGCTCTCCGGCGACAGAATGTTTGCCATTGCCGACAAAAGCGTCGCGCCTATTACCGTTATAATATAATCATGCAATATAAACTTCCTTTCAACATGATAATCACCCGGGGGTTCCAAAGGGAGCAGATAGTGACGGGCTCTAAAAAAACGGCGCATATTTCCCCTTCCGAGGAATGTATGTGCAGCGTAAC
>DVLU01000088.1 GCA_018715365.1 Candidatus Ornithomonoglobus intestinigallinarum
GGCATTATTCCGGAATCCTCTATATAGCTGTGCGGAACGACCGACTCGACCGTGTTTGTCAGCATCGGCGAAAGCGACGGCAGCATACACATAAGTATGACGAATCCCAGAATAACGTTAAATACGCCGCCCGCCACAACAACAAGCATTCTTTTCCACACTGCCTGATTGTTAAACGCGCGCGGATCCTCCGATTGTTCGTCCTCGCCGTCAAATTTGCAGTAGCCGCCGAGCGGCACGGCTCTTAAGGAATAGATCGTTTCCCCGTTTTTCCCGAATTTGCGGCTTATTATTTTCGGTCCGAAGCCTATGGAATATTCGAGAATTTTAAAATTAAGCGATTTTGCCACGATGAAATGACCGAACTCATGCAAAGACACCATGACAAGAAACATTATTATTGTTACGATTGCTGTTACCAAAATATCATGCTCCCGGTTTTAATTATAATAATTATATACGGTCTCCTTCGCCGCTTTGTCTGCTTCAAGTATTTCTTCAAGCGTCGGCTCCTCCGTGCTTCCCACGGTTTCCATCGCCCGCTGTATCGCTTCCGTTATGCCGAGATACGGCAGCCTGCCCTTAAGGAACAAATCGACAGCCGCTTCATCGGCGCCGTTAAAGACCGTAGGCAGCGTTCCCCCGTCTCTTCCCGCTTTTTTTGCAAGCTCGAGAGCATAGAACGTTTCCGTGTCCGGCTCATCGAACGTAAGTCCCGAAAGCGCCGAAAAATCAAGCTCGTTGCCCTTCATCGGCAGCCTGTTCGGGTATGTAAGCGCAAATTGTATTGGAAGCCGCATATCCGGCGCGCCGAGCTGCGCTATTATGCCGTTATCGACAAACTCAACCATTGAATGTATTATGCTCTGCCTGTGAACAAGTACCTTTATTTTATCGATGTCAACGTCAAAAAGCCATTTGGCTTCTATTATTTCAAGCCCCTTGTTCACAAGCGTTGACGAATCTATCGTAACCTTCGCGCCCATATGCCAGTTGGGATGCTTAAGCGCGTCCTCCGGCGTTATGTTTGTAAGCTCGCTTTTCTTTTTGCCGAAAAACGGTCCTCCCGAAGCCGTTAAAAGTATGCGCTTTAATTCCTTTCTGTGGTTTCCCATAAGCGACTGGAATATTGCGCTGTGTTCGCTGTCCACGGGAAGTATCGTCGTTTTATACCTCTTTGCGAGAGCCGTTACGATATGCCCGCCCGTTACGAGCGTTTCTTTGTTTGCAAGCGCAATATTTTTCTTTGCCTTTATCGCTTCGATTGTCGGCTCCAGCCCCGAAATTCCGACAACGGCCGTTACGACCGTTTCGGCGCTGTGATGCGATGCGGCTTCAAGCAGCCCTTCGCTCCCGCCGGTGACTTTTGTGCCGGTGTCGGCAACGCGTATTTTGAGCTCCTTTGCCTTTTCCTCGTCGGTTACGGCGGCAAGCTCCGGCTTAAACTCGCGTATCTGCTCCTCCATAAGCTTTATGTTTGAATGAGCCGTTATCGCTTTTACGCCTATGCCCTTATATTCGCGCGCAACGGCAAGCGTTTGAGTACCTATTGAGCCTGTCGAACCGAGTATTGCTATATTATGCGTAAATTCCATTTTTATTTCCTCCTATGAAATCCAGAGGTAAAGCATAAAATATATGACGGGGGCAATATACAGAACGCTGTCAAACCTATCCATAAAGCCGCCGTGACCGGGGAATATCCACCCGAAATCCTTAACGCCCGTGTCGCGCTTAATTGCCGATGCGGCAAGATCTCCGAGCTGCGCAAGCGCGCCCGAAACCGCGCCTATGACAAGACCGGCGCATATCGGTATAATCCACATTGCGCTCAGCGGCGTTCCCGCAGCCTTCAGGTATATTAAAAGATATGCCGTGCAGCACACGGCCGATGCGGCAACTCCGCCAACAGCGCCCGCTATTGTTTTATTCGGGCTGACGTGCGGTATAAGCTTGCGCCTGCCGAAAAATTTTCCGACAAAATACGCGCCCGTGTCGGTGGTCCATGCGCATATAAAAATTATTATCATTATTGCCGTGCCGTATTCATCCCTCGCAAGCGCTATGCAGCTCATTGAAAGCGTTATATAAAGCGTAAGCATCCCGCTTGAAAGCACGCTTGCGTAATTTGTTTTCCCGTGCTCGAATATCGTAACGCCGAGATGCACAAGCAGCGTAAATATAACAGCTGCGCCGACAAAGCTGTTTTCCCAAAGCGGCTCATGACAGTATATGCTCTCATATATTGCCGCCATGACAGCCGCCGCCGACACAAAGCCCGCCGCCGTAACGCTCTTCGGCATTTTCGCGGCCGCAGCGCATTCGTAAAGCATTACGAATATAACGGCGCATATTGCAATATTAAAAACTATCGGCGGCGATATAAGCACAGCGGCAAGCACCGCAAGCGCAACCGCCGACGTTATTATTCTCGTTGTCATTAAAATTCTCCTCCGTATCCCGCGTTTTCCCCGGGCAAGCCGCGTCACACACCGCCGAAGCGTCTGCCCCTGTGCTGGAAATCGGCTATTGCCCTGTGCAAATCGGCGGGCTTAAAGTCCGGCCATAATTTATCCGTAAACCACATCTCGGCATAGCTTACCTGCCACAGCATGAAATTAGACAGCCTCTGCTCGCCGCTCGTCCGTATAAGCAGGTCAACGTCGGGCTGCCCTGCCGTATATAAGCGGCTTTCTATATCGCCGGCCGTTATGTCATCGGCGCTTTTTCCTTCCGCCGCGGCTTCGCGGCATATTTCGCGCACGGCGTGAACAATTTCATCTCGTCCGCCGTAATTGAGCGCTATATTCATAACTATGCCCGTATTGTTCTTTGTAAATTCCTCTGTTTTTACAATCTGCCGCCGCATTTCCTCGGAAAGCTCCTTTCTCGAGCCTATTGCGCGTATAACAACGTTTTCACCCGCAAGAGTTTTTTCGGCGTTTACAAGATAATCCATCAAAAGCGACATGAGGTAATCAACCTCCGCTTTCGGGCGCTTCCAGTTTTCCGTCGAAAAAGCGTAAACCGTTGCGTATTTTATCCCGAGATTATTTGCTTCGGTTATTATTTTTTTAAGCGACTCCGCCCCCGCCTTATGTCCGGCGCTCCGCGGCAGACCGCGTTTTTTGGCCCAGCGTCCGTTTCCGTCCATTATTATGCCTATATGCACGGGAAGGCGCGTTTTGTCTATTTCGTCGGTTTTCCTTTTAAAAAACATTTTACGATCCCTTTTTTGTTTATTCCATAGCATTACGGGGCGAAACTCCGCTCGCCCCGTTTGCAGTCGGTCTTATCAAACCTCAAGTATTTCCTTTTCCTTTGACGCGCAGATGTCGTCTATTTCCTTAATGTATTTGTCGGTAAGCTTCTGGATGTCCTTTTCTATTTCCTTGAGGTCATCCTCCGTCACCTCGCCGTCCTTCTTCTGCTTTTTGTAGCTGTCCATTGCGTCGCGGCGTGCATTCCTTATCTGAACCTTTGCTTCCTCGGTGTATTTCTTTACCGTTTTTACAAGCTCTTTTCTTCTTTCCTCGGTAAGCGGCGGGAAAGCAAGCCTTATAACCTTGCCGTCGTTCTGCGGCGTGATGCCTATATCGGACGCATTTATAGCCTTCTCTATCGCCTTAAGCGCCGTTGCGTCCCACGGCTGGATAACAAGCTGCCTGGGATCGGGCGACGATATTGCGGCAAGCTGGTTTACCGGCGTCATTGCGCCGTAGTAATCGATTGCCACCTTATCGAGCACCGATGCGTTTGCGCGGCCGGCGCGTATCGTTTTAAGCTCGTTGGCGTAGCCGTTTATCCTTCTTTCCATTTTTGATTCTATTTCGGGGTATTTTCCCATAATCTTATCCTCCTTTTATTTTTGGTTTGTTTATTTTAAATGCTTTCCGCATTGTTCTTCAAATTTCAAAAACGCTTAAAATTTGCCCTCCGCATTTACAAGCGTGCCTATTTTCTCGCCCTTTACGGCTCTTACTATGTTTTCGGGGTCGTTAAGGCCGAAAACGAGTATCGGCATATCGTTGTCGCGGCAGAGCGACGCAGCCGTGGAATCCATAACGCCGAGGTTTTTTGAAAGTATATCGCTGAATGAAAGAACGTCGTACCTTTTTGCGTTCGGGTTTATGTTCGGATCGCTGTCGTAAACGGCGTCAACCTTTTTTGCAAGCAGTATAACATCAGCTTCCGTTTCAACGGCTCTCAGCGCCGCAGCCGTATCCGTTGACATAAACGGGTTTCCCGTGCCGCAGCCGAAAATTACTACCCTGCCCTTTTCAAGATGCCTTTCCGCCTTGCCGCGTATATACGGCTCGGCAACCTGACGCATCTCTATAGCCGTCTGGACGCGCGTCGGAACATCAAAGTTTTCAAGAGCGCTGCAAAGCGCAAGAGCGTTTATGGCCGTTGCAAGCATACCCATATGATCGGCTCTTGTCCTGTCCATATTCTCGCTGCTGCGTCCCCTCCAGATATTGCCACCGCCGACAACTATGGAAACCTGCACGCCCATATCGACAGCCTTTTTTATGTTCTTGCTTATCTCCGTCAATGTGCCTTCGTCAAGACCGAAACCGTTGCTCCCCGCAAGCGCTTCACCGCTTATCTTTAAAAGGACTCTCTTATACTTAGCTTTCATTCGCTTTCCTCCTTGAGCTTTTCCGCGGCAAAATCCCGCCGCAAAATTGTTTACTTACTAATTATACTATTATTTTGCCGAAAAATCAATATCTATTTCATGAATTTTTATACGATTTAATTTTGATTTGCCCGTTTCGCCGTTTTTTTCGCCGTACCGGCATATGCCTATCATGTATTTTCCGTTTTTTATGCTCTGCGAAAAATATTCGAAAACGCCGTCCCCGCTTATATCGGAGCGCGAAAATCCGCCGCCTATGCCTTCGCCCGTTAATTTCACGCGCGCCTCTTTTCTTAC
Source organism: Candidatus Ornithomonoglobus intestinigallinarum (assembly GCA_018715365.1). Lineage (GTDB taxonomy): Bacteria > Bacillota > Clostridia > UBA1381 > UBA1381 > Ornithomonoglobus_A > Ornithomonoglobus_A intestinigallinarum. Next base: position 4,940 of record DVLU01000088.1, read on the forward strand.
CCACAGCTCAAAAAACGTCCTGCTTTTATTTTCGCTGTTCTTCAGAAGCGCATATTCGTCCGGCGCAAAAAAGCGCTCGGCAAGGCGCATATCAACACGCTTCACCTCCTGTATGTCGGCGCCTATTTCCGCGTCCGATACGGCGCAGGCGGCAAAGCTGCCGGAATGGGAAATGCTTATATACGCGTCAAGCTCCGCAAGGCGCGGCTTGCCGTTTTTGTCATAATAATAATTTACTGGCGCCGCCGCTCCGGGAAAACGCGATTTTACGGCCGCCGCAAGCGCAAGCTCCGCCGCCGCCGAAAGACGCTTCTGCCCGTCGCTTTTAAGGCGTTTTATTTTTTCGGCCCTTGCTTCGGAAAGCCTGTCCCATATATTATCAAGCTCAACAGCTTCGGCGTTTACGATAAAAACGTCAGTCATTTATGTCACCTATTTCATACATAAGCATCGCAAGCACGGCTTCGCCCGCCGTTTCGGTTCTCAAAATACGTTTCCCGAGCGTTACGGTGGGTATTCCCTCGCTTCGCAGCCTGTCCGTTTCCGACATATCAAAACCGCCCTCCGGACCTATCATAAAGCCGGCCGTGCGCGCATTTTTATTTTGCGTGAGGATGCCCCTGAGGCGTGTTGTTTCCTCACATTCGTACGGCGCAAAGAAAACGTCGAGCGTTTTTAGCTCACGTATCGCTTCCTCCAACGTCACCGGCTCCGAAACCTCGGGGATTATCCCCCTGCCCGACTGCTTCGCGGCGCTCTCGGCAATCTTCTGCCACCTCTCACGCTTTTTTTCTCCGGCTTTTTTGTTTTCTATCTTCGAAACGCACCGTTCAAGCATTACCGGCACTATGCGGCTTATGCCGAGTTCCGTCGTTTTTTGGATTATATAATCCATTTTCCCCGCTTTCGGTATACCCTGAAAAAGCGTGACGCGCATATCCGGTTCCGCGTCGCACCTTGTTTTTTCCGTTATTTTGCAGTGCACCGCGTCCGATGAAATTTCACAGATTTTTGCTTTGTAATCAAAGCCGGCACCGTCGCAGACGGTTATAACGCCGCCCTCTTTAAGGCGCAGCACCTTTGTTATATGGCGCACGTCGCCGCTGCTTATTGTCAGCTCGTTTCCCTTTACGTTTTCCGGTTCGGTAAAAAATTTAGGCATATGCTTTTATTCCCTTCCTGCTGTTTTATTATATGTACGGCTGCAAAATATTCTTTCAAAATTGCGGTGAGCTATATCCTCTGTCTGCTCGTCGGTATAATTCAGCGACAGCAGACGGTCAAACAGCTTATACGTATCCTCGCAGCCGCATATCCCTTCCGGCAGCGCGTCAACGCCGTCAAAATCCGCGCCTATGCCGATATTTTTCCCGCCGCCGAGACTCATAAAATGCTCTATATGCTTTACAATGTCGTCAATGCCCGCCTTACCGCGGTCGTTCAAAAACCCCGGATAAAAATTTATCCCGGCGCAGCCGCCCGTTTTTATTATAAGCTTAAACTGCTCGTCCGTCAGGTTCCGCGGATGTGCGCAAACGGCGCGCGAATTTGAATGCGTTGCAACAACCGGCATGGCGGAAACGGCGGCAATTTCAAAAAACGACCTGTCGTTTAAATGCGAATAATCAACAAGCATATTTATCCTGTTCATTTCCTTTACGACCTCGCGTCCGAACTCCGTAAGCCTGCCGCCCGGCTCAAGTACTCCTCCGGCTATGTGATTTGAATAATTCCACGTAAGCGCCGCAATCCTTACGCCGAGCCGCGCCATCGTCCTGAGCGCCGCAAGGCTTGTTATCGCCTCGCCGCCCTCAAGGCTCAGAATATGTCCGTCACATTCGCCGGCGAAAATATCGGACATTTTGAGAAATCTTTCAAATGCGCAGTCCCTGAAGCACGGTTCGATAAAACACGCGAAAACCTGCGTATATCCTTTATATTTCCCCATCCGCTCAAGGTCCGTGTGAAAATTGTTTTTACGTACCTCCGCTCCAGAATCGGCAGCAAGCGACAAAGTATCGCAGTGAGCGTCAAAAATCGTATAATCCATGATTATGACAATTAACTCCTTTCGCAAAAGTTGTTTGAAAAAAGAAGCAGGCAGATTGCCGCCCGGCGGGGCGCCGGCGTACTTTGTGTGCTTCAAGCCGCGGCGGACGGTAAGATGCGCCGCTTATCTTTTTTCAAGCTTCCGCATTACCTTCAGAATGCGTTCTCTATATGGTTTATGCCAGTTATCTCAATCGTGTTTCCCGATACGGCACAGCCGACCTCGATAATATCAAAGCGCATATCTATATCCGCCCTTCCCGTAAACGCAAGCGCGGTGCGTACAAGCCGTTCCCTTTTTGCGGCGTTTACATATTCGGACGGCATGCCGTAATCGCTGCGGCTCCGCGTTTTCACCTCGGCAAAAACAAGCCGCCCCTCATCATCACGCGCTATTATGTCAATTTCGCCGCCTTTCAAACGGAAATTGCGCTTTATAATCGTAAAGCCCTTGCTTTCAAGGTATCCCGCCGCCGCCGTTTCGCCGGCGTCGCCTATGCTTTTAGTTTTCATAATTCATTATCCCCCAAAAGCTTCGTTAAAAAAGACCGTCTGTGAATCGGGCACGGGCCGTATTTCAATATTGCTTCGCAATGGGCTTTTGTGCCGTAGCCCTTATGCTTTTCAAAGCCGTATTCCGGATAAAGCTCCGCAGCCTTTATCATATACCTGTCACGGCTCACCTTGGCAAGCACGGAGGCTGCCGCAATCGACGCCGATTTTGAATCGCCCTTGACTATCGCCCTGCAGGGGAACTCGAGACCGCGCGTTATATTCCCGTCCACAAGCGTAAAATCCGGCTTTATCTTAAGCGCGGCAACGGCTTTGTTCATCGCCTCAAGCGATGCGTTTAAAATATTTATCTCATCTATCCGCTTTTCGTCCGAAAACGCAACGGCGTATGCAAGAGCCGTTTTTGTTATTTCGTCAAACAACTCGTCACGCCGCTTGGGCGTCAGCTTCTTTGAGTCGTTAAGGCCGCGTATCAGCACCCCCTCCGGCAATATCACCGCCGCGGCGCACACAGGCCCCGCAAGAGGTCCGCGCCCCGCTTCATCTGTGCCGCAGATTATTTTAAAGCCTTCGCGCCTTGCTTCGTTTTCCGGCTCGTGCATTGCCGAAAGCCGCTCCGTTTCTTCCTCGTATGTAAGTTTTTTTGCCATTTCTTTCTCCGCCTTTGCAAAAATTTTAAATTTATTAAAATATATTATAGCATATTCGGAGCAATTATGCTATAATAAGATAAAAAGTTTTTTAAAATGTTTTAAAAAGGGGCCAAAAATATGCTTTATCAAAAAGAAATAGACGATTACGTACTTATTCAGTTTATAATCCTTTTTACACTGAACAACGCCGACGCGCCGCTTTTGTACCGCGATCTCGTAAACATCGTTATGGAAAACTGCAACATAAACTTTAACGATTTCCAGATCGCGCTCGGCAACCTTACCGAAACAAACCACGTCCGCGACTACATGGAGGGCGAACGCCGCAGAATGTATACCGTAACGCAGAAGGGCTCGGCTGCCGGCGAGTTTTTCGCGCGCCATATACCTGTGTATATACGCGAGCCGATACTCGAATCAATAAAGCAGCTCTATATCGAGGAGCGCCGCAGACACGCGGTGCAAAGCGGCATCGTTCCCGTAAGGCGCGGCGAATACGGCGCGGAATTCAGCCTTTTCGACGACGACAAGACGGAAATAATGAAGCTTTCACTCTACACCGGTTCGCGCGACGAGGCGGAACGCATGGTGAAATTTTTCCGCAAAAATTATTCCGGCGTATACGAAAAAATCCTAAATGCGTTTGCCGATGAAAACGGCGCCGGCAATAATGATGAGGAATAACGGATT
>DVLU01000089.1 GCA_018715365.1 Candidatus Ornithomonoglobus intestinigallinarum
ATATCGCAGCCGGCTCTTGCGGCGTCGATAACGTGTATCGGGTTTCTTATCGAAGCGGCGATTATTTCGGTTTCTATTCCGTGAATATCAAATATTTCGGCAATTTCCTCAATAAGCGTCATTCCGACCGTTCCGACGTCGTCGAGCCTGCCGAGGAACGGGCTTACGTATGTGGCGCCGGCGCGTGCCGCAAGCAGCGCCTGAGCGGCCGAGAATATAAGCGTAACGTTTGTGTGTATGCCCTTTGCGGTGAGCTGCTTAACTGCCTTTAAGCCCTCGGCGCACATGGGTATTTTTATAACGAGGTTGGGGTTGTCTATCTTTTTAACAAGCTCCTCTGCCTCAGCAACCATTTTGTCCGCCTCAAGCGAGATCACCTCCGCGCTTATCGGACCGTCAACGATGCTTGTTATCTCCTTAACGACCTCAATAAAATCCCTGCCTTCCTTTGCGATAAGCGAGGGGTTTGTGGTAACGCCGCAGATAACGCCCATGTCGTTTGCTTTTCTTATTTCGTCAACATTGGCTGTATCAACAAAAAGTTTCATAACGGAAAAAATCCTCCTTAAAATTTAATTTGCGTATAAGGGCGCGCAGCCCAAAGCTATTTTTATTATACACAAAATTTGCCTTGCAGTCAAGCACTGCCGCAATATTATGCGAAAATGTATATAGAATTAAGTTAAAATGAACAAAAAAAGATAATGGCTTAATGCAGTGTGCCGAAATGTGAACATATTATAATCATTTAAAATCTATATATTTTTTTACGTAATCAATCTGCAAAATGCGATTTTTGACGTAAAAAAACGTATTGGGATTGACAAGAACGGAATTTTATGTTATACTGTCCTCAGGAGGGGATGTTCGTGATAAAGATAAATCCATATAGGCCAGGCGCAGGGTTAAAACCCATGTATTTGGCGGGCAGAGAAGAAGAAATTTCGGAAGCAAAACAGATATTTGAGGCTTTGTCGATGAAAATTCCCACACAATCTATTATATACAGCGGATTAAGAGGCGTGGGGAAAACCGTTTTAATAAATAAATTGTATACAATAGCAGAAGCGAAAGGGATATTTTGCAGGCATATCGAAATAGAAGAAAAACAGGACTTTATTGCGCAGATTGCCGCTTGTGCGCAGACTTTTCTGCGCGAAATCAGCATCAGGGAGCGAATAAAGCATCTTATAACAAAATCAATAGATTCGATTAAGTCATTGGTGGTTTCTTTTGACCCGAACGACAATACCTTTTCTTTATCGGTGCAGGAAAGAGAACTATATAAGTCAAATAGCCTTACACAAAGCTTGACGGATGTTTTTGTTAATATAGGCGCGGTTGCATCGGAAACGGAAACTCCGTTATGTTTCTTTATAGATGAAATCCAATATATGAAATCGCATGAATTGGGAGCGTTGATTGCGGCCTTGCACAGAAGCAATCAAATGGGCTATCCTATTATGATAATAGGCGCGGGGCTGCCAAAAATATACAAGATGCTGTCGGAAGAAAAGTCGTATACCGAAAGATTGTTTATGTATAAGGAAATAGGTTCGTTGGACAGGGAGCAATCAATTGAAGCTATCGCATATCCGGTAAAGGGCTTTAATGTTGAATATACGGATAAAGCGTTAAATAAAATTATTGATATAACAAAAGGCTATCCGTATTTTATACAACAGTTTTGCCAGATAATATATAATAATACCGACAGCAGCACTATTGATGAAAACGATGTTGAGAACTCAACCGAAGAATTTTTTGATGTTTTGGACAAAGGTTTCTTTAAGGTGAGGTATGAACGCTGCTCGGAAATGGATAAAAAATTTATATTTGCAATGGTTCGGTGCGGCGAATTGCCATGCACAATATCAAATGTGGCAAAAAATATGAATAAAACGGTTAAAAGTATATCGCCCATAAGAGCGCAGCTGATAAACAAGGGGTTGATATATGCCGTCAGGCACAGCGAGCTGGATTTTACCGTTCCGGAATTTGACGGATTCATTAAGCGTCAATCCGATTTTGCGGCGAATTAAGAAGGGTTCGTTTTGCGCATATCCCGAGTTTGCAATTGCATCATATTTCTTATTGTAAAAGCAACAACAAACGAAACGGAATTTGCGCGGCGGCGAGAAATTTGTTAAAAAGTTGTTAAAAAATTAAAAAAACGCTTGAAAAGCTTGCGCGTACATGATATAATGTCTGTTGTATGTAAAAAAGCGCATGGTCTGATAACGGCAGAGCGGATGCGCGTAAATTGTCCCTGCGGACACAGAAGGAGGATTTTGTCGTTATGACAGTAAAAAACGAACAGGTAGAAAAAAATCTGGTGAAGCTCACGTTTGAGGTATCGGCCGAGGATTTTAACAAGGCGATAAACGACGTATACAGAAAGAACGTTAAAAAATTCAATATCCCGGGCTTCAGAAAAGGTAAGGCGCCCAGAGCCGTTATAGAAAAGTATTATACAGAGGCTGTTTTTTATGATGACGCCGTAAACGCCGTCCTTCCCGAGGCGTATGAGAATGCCGTTAAGGAGGCCGAGCTTGATGTGGTTGCAAAACCGGAAATAGACATCGAGGAAATAAAGAAGGGCGAGCCCGTTGTTTTCACGGCGCTTGTTACAACAAAGCCCGAAGTGACGCTCGGCGATTACAAGGGTATAGAAGTGGAAAAAATTGAACATAATGTTACGGACGAGGACGTTCAGAAAGACCTTGAAGCCGCACAGAAAAAGAATGCGCGTCTTATAACGGTTGAGGACAGACCCATAGAAAACGGCGATATTGCCGTAATAGATTTCGAGGGCTTTGTTGACGGCGTTGCGTTTGACGGCGGCAAGGGCGACGATTACGAGCTTGAAATAGGCTCGGGAACGTTTATACCCGGCTTTGAGGAGCAGCTTGTCGGTGCAAAGACGGACGATCTTGTTGACGTAAACGTTAAGTTCCCCGAGGAATACCACGCCGAAAACCTAAAGGGCAAGGATGCCGTATTTAAGGTAAAGGTAAATGAAATAAAGGTAAGGGAGCTTCCGGAATTAAACGACGATTTCGCAAGCGAGATAAGCGAATTTGACACGCTTGAGGAATATAAGGCTGACGTAAGAAAGAAGCTTGAAGCCGCAGCCGAAAACAAGGTGAAAGCCGAAACGGAGGACGCCATAGTCAAGAAGGTAATAGAGAACGCGGAGTTTGATATACCCGAGGCTATGAAAGAGGCCGAAATAGACAGGCTTATAAACGATTTTGCGCAGAGAATACAGTATCAGGGCGTTGATCTCGATATGTATCTCAAGTATACGAATATGACAATGGAGCAGCTGAGAGCGCAGTTTGAGCAGCAGGCTAAGGACAGATTAAGCTCATCGCTCGTGCTTGAGGCTATTATGAAAAAAGAGGGCATAGAAACAGGTCCGGAAGAGCTTGAGCTTGAGCTTGTTGACATGGCAAAGAAGTACAACATGGAGCTTGACAAGCTTAAGGAGCTGCTTTCCGATGCCGAAACGGAAAATATAAAGAGGGGACTTGCTGTCCAGAAAACGGTTACGATGCTTGTAAACAACGCCGTTGTGAAATAATGTTCCCTTTAAGCTATTAAGGAGTGTTGATTATGGCTTTGGTACCTATGGTAGTTGAACAGACAAACAGGGGAGAGCGCTCATACGACATTTATTCAAGACTGTTGGAGGACAGGATAATATTTTTGTCGGGCGCCGTTGACGATGCAACGTCAAGCCTTGTTGTCGCCCAGCTGTTATATCTTGAATCGAAGGACCCCGACAAGGAAATACAGCTTTATATAGACAGCCCCGGCGGCTCGATAACGGCCGGCATGGCTATATACGATACAATGCAGTATATAAAGTGCGATGTTTCCACTATATGTATCGGCATGGCGGCGTCGATGGGCGCGTTCCTGCTTGCCGCGGGCGCGAAGGGAAAGAGAATGGCTCTTCCCAACAGCGAGGTTATGATACATCAGCCGCTTATAGGCGGCGGCGGTCTCAGCGGTCAGGCTACCGATATAAAGATATACACCGACCATCTTGTTAAAACAAAGGAAAAGATGAACCGCATACTTTCGGAACGCACCGGCAAGAGCTATGAGCAGGTATGCGAGGATACCGAACGCGATAACTTCATGACAGCCGACGAGGCAATGGAGTACGGACTTATAGATAAGGTAATAGAAAACAGAAAGTAAGGGCTTATACGGCAGGGCTGCACGGAGCAACGGCGCTTCGGTGCAGTCACTGCCGTCTTGCGCCTTGTAAGCATAGTTTTTCGGCAGGAGCACAGGCTTTTGCCGCGGCGCTGTTACCGGTTGTTTTTATGATATGAAGGGAGTTAGTGGCAATAGTATGGATGAGCACAAACAGTGCAGATGCTCCTTCTGCGGCAGGTCGGAAACGGAGGTAAACAAGCTGCTTTCCGGCAGGGGCGTGTATATCTGCGACAAATGCGTTGAGATATGCAATCAGCTGCTTGAGCGCGAGGAAGCGGGCGAGGCGTTTGCCCCGCACGATGAGCTGCCGAAGCCGAGAGAAATAAAGGAATTTCTTGATGAATACGTTATCGGCCAGGATAAAACAAAAAAGATACTGTCCGTTGCCGTATACAACCACTATAAGCGGATAGAGCACGGCGACACGCCGGGAGACGTTGAGCTGCAAAAGAGCAATATACTTATGGTGGGGCCCACGGGCAGCGGCAAAACGTTCCTGGTGCAGAACCTTGCACGCATACTTAACGTTCCGTTTGCCGTTGCCGACGCAACGTCGCTTACGGAGGCGGGCTATGTCGGCGAGGACGTTGAAACGATGCTGCTGAAGCTTATTCAGGCGGCGGACAACGATATAGAAGCCGCCGAGCGCGGAATAATCTATATAGACGAGATAGATAAAATAGCGAGAAAATCGGAAAATCCGTCGATAACGCGCGACGTTTCCGGCGAAGGCGTTCAGCAGGCGCTCTTAAAAGTAATCGAGGGCACAAACGCGTCCGTTCCTCCGCAGGGCGGCAGAAAGCATCCGCATCAGGAATGTCTGCATATAGATACGACAAATATATTGTTCATATGCGGCGGTGCGTTTGACGGCGTGGAAAAGATAATAGGCGACCGTGTCGGCAAAAAGGGGCTTGGCTTCGGAGCGGATATAGAGAGCAGGCGCGATATGAACCTCACGGAGCTTTTGGAGCAGATAACGCCGCAGGACCTGCTAAAGTTCGGGCTTATCCCGGAGCTTGTCGGAAGGCTGCCGGTGTTCACAACGCTTGACCAGCTTGATAAGAACACGCTTATCAAAATACTGACCGAGCCGAAAAACGCGCTCACAAAGCAGTATCAGACGCTGCTCGGATTTGATAACGTGGAGCTTGAATTTACAAAGGGCGCGATTGAGGCCATAGCCGAAAAGGCAATAGAGCGTAATACAGGAGCGCGAGGGCTTCGCGCAATAATCGAGGAATCGATGTCGGATATAATGTTTGATACTCCGTCGGACGATACGATACGCAAGGTTACGGTAACGCGCGAATGTATAATGGACGGTGCGGAGCCGCTTATTGAAAGAGACAGCGTGCCCGAGCTGCCCGACGCGGCTGTGTAACGGGCCGTGCTGAAACAGGTGAGGGGAGGAAAACAAATGAGCGTAACAGAGAGAATGTTTGTATCAAAGAATTTGTCGGTAAACGAAAAAGGACATCTTGTTATAGGCAAAAACGATACGGTGGAGCTTGCCGAAAAATTCGGAACGCCGCTTTACGTTGTTGACGAGGAGCTTGTGCGCGAAAACTGCCGCGTTTATAAAAACGCGATGGATAAATATTACGGCGGCAGAGGCCTTGTGCTTTATGCGAGCAAGGCGTTTTGCGCAAAATATATTTACCGTGTTGTTAAAGAGGAAGGATTGGGCATCGACGTCGTTTCGGGCGGCGAGCTTTATACTGCCCTGAAGGCAGATTTTCCTATGGATAAAGTCTATTTTCACGGCAATAATAAAACTGTCGGCGAGCTTGAGATGGCCGTTGAAAACGGCGTCGGAAATATAATCGTCGATAACATCTATGAGCTGGAAAGGCTGAATGAGATTGCAAAAGCGCATGGCGTTGTTCAGGATATAATGTTCAGGATAAAGCCCGGCGTTGACGCGCACACTCACAGCTTTATCCGAACAGGTCAGATCGATTCGAAATTCGGCGTGGCGCTTGAAAACGGCGAAGCGTTTGAAATTTGCAAAAGAGCAAGCGAAATGCCAAATGTGAGAGTAAACGGAATACACTGCCATATAGGTTCGCAGATATTCGATATTGAACCGTTCTGCGAAGCGGCGGAAATCATGATGAACTTTGCGGGCGATATAAAAGACGAGCTCGGCATCGAGATAGAAAAGCTCAATCTCGGCGGCGGCTACGGAATACGCTACACGCCGCAGGATGATCCCGTGCCGTATGATGATTATATAAAGCACGTAAGCGAGGTTGTTAAGGCAGCTGCGCGTAAGCGCGGCGTTAAGCTGCCGTTTATCCTGATGGAACCGGGACGTTCGATAATCGCACCGGCAGGCATTACGCTTTATACGGTCGGTGGAATTAAGGATATAAAAAATGTAAGGAAGTATGTTTCGGTTGACGGCGGTATGGGTGATAACCCAAGATATATACTGTACGAGTCGGAATATGACGCCGTTGCCGCCAACAAGGCGGATGCGCCAAAAACCGAAAAGGTCACGATAGCGGGCAAGTGCTGCGAGAGCGGCGACTTGCTTATAAAGGACATTATGCTACCGGAGCTTCATGTAGGCGATACCTTAGCCGTTTTGGCTACCGGAGCCTATAATTATTCGATGGCAAGCAATTACAACAGGATACCGCGTCCCGCGGTTGCTGCCGTTTCCGACGGCAAGGCTGAGATTGTTGTAAAACGTGAAAGCTATGAGGACCTTATCAGAAATGATTTGTAAGCATAGATGAATAACAGCGGTTCGGTGTTTTTTGCAAAACACCGAACCGTTTTGTTGTTTTTCGGTAGAATGGGGGGTTTCAAAGGGGGCGAAGCCCCCTTTGAGAAATAAAAAAATCCCGTATCAGTGTTGACAAACACAAAAATATATAGTACAATATACTATAGAAAGGACGTGATACTATGGCATTCTCAATAAGACTTTCGGAGGAAGAACGCAATCTTGCAAGCAGCTATGCAAAAATGCACTCAATGTCTGTCGGCGAAGCGTTTAAGCGTGCGCTTTTTGAAAAGATCGAGGACGAATATGATATTGCCGTTGCCGAGGAGGCATACAGGGAATACCTTGCAGATCAAGAAACATATTCACATGAGGAAGCGGGTGAGCTTTTGGGCCTATGAAGATATATACATTGCAATATTCAAAGCGGGTAATAAAAGAATTATCGAAGCTTGACCGCTATACACGGCAAATGATTTACACATGGATAGGCAAGCATCTTGTCAATTGTGAAAATCCGCGTGCGCACGGAAAGGCGCTGACGGGCGATAAACATGGTCAATGGCGTTACCGCATCGGTGATTACAGGCTTATATGTCATATAAATGACAATAAGCTTGTAATCCTTGCCATAAACATCGGTCACAGACGCAGCATATATGATTAAACACTTCGGGGGTTCCAAAGGGGGCGGAGCCCC
>DVLU01000090.1 GCA_018715365.1 Candidatus Ornithomonoglobus intestinigallinarum
TTGTTTTGTGATACTATTATTATACCATAAAAAGATGGTCGTTTCTATACCATGGAGTGACAAATTTAAAAATTTCATAAGAAAAATGGCTTAAAACCTATGGTTTTGCTATTTCGCTTATGGCTATTATAAAAGTGAAAGGCGGTGAATTTATTTGAAAAAATTTCTTAAAGCGGCGGCCGCGGTATGCGCCGCATCGGTATTTAACGCCTGCGCTTTTGCGGCGGAGGTTTACGTCCGTCCGTGCGGCGAAACGGTCGGAATGAAGCTTTATACGGACGGGCTGCTCGTTGTCGGCACAACGGACGGCTCGCCGGCGGAAAAGAGCGGGCTGCGTCCCGGTGATATTATAACGTCCGCCGGAGGAAAAGCGCTTGACCGCGCCGATGATTTAACGGCGGCGGCAGACGCGTCGGACGGAGCGCTGACGATTACTGTAAGGCGCGGCGAAAAGACGTGCGAGCTTGAGGCTGAGCCTGAAGCGACGGACGAAGGACGGCGGCTGGGCGTTTGGGTGCGCGACAGCACCGCGGGCATAGGCACCGTGACGTATATTACGGAGGACGGAGATCGTTTTGCGGCGCTCGGCCACGGCATAACGGACGTTGACACGGGAGGGCTTCTTGCCGTTAAAAGCGGGAGCGTTGTGGGAGTGTCGAGCGTGAGCGTGAGAAAATCGTCGCGCGGCGATATAGGCGAGCTGAGCTGCCCGTTTGACGGCGAAACGCTCGGCGCGGTTGAAAAAAACAGCCCGTACGGTGTGTACGGGAGCGTCTGCGCGGACGCGGCAAACGTGGAGCTGCCGCCGCTTATGCGCGCTGCCGGCTCGGAGGAGATAACAGAGGGCGCGGCGCAGATACTGTGCGATATTGACGGCACGGGCGCGCGCGGCTACGATATTGAAATAAAGAAGGTGTCGCACGCGGGCGCGGCCGATAAGTCGCTTGTTATTGAGATAACGGACGGGGAGCTTATTGAAAAAACGGGCGGGATACTGCAGGGCATGAGCGGTTCGCCGATAGTGCGCGGCGATGTGTTTTTGGGGGCGGTGACGCATGTGTTTATAAATAATCCGCTCCGCGGGTTCGGGATAACGGGGGAGGCGATGATATACAATTATTGATTTCCTCCAAGGGGGCTCCGCCCCCTTGGTAACCCCCGGGATCCGGTTTCCGTTTCCGGGGTTCCAAAGGGGCGGAGCCCCTTTGAAAAATAAAATAAAAAAACACCGTCTTGATTTGCTCAAGACGGTATCGTGAACGGTTGCTCGGCAGGCGTAGCATTCTCCTGCATCTCTCGGGATATACCCTGTCGTACCGTCGGCGTGTGGTCGCTACGAAATTTACCACCTCAAACAGCCGTTCTTTATTATATTTATATTATATCATATTTATTCTTCGCAGTCAACCCTTTTATATAATATAACTCCGTTTCTCAATCTTTGTAAAAATCTTTTCTCGTTTTCTTTTATTGCCGTTATAATTGAATTTTTATAGCATGGGTCGTCGCCTTCAACGGCCAGCCGCAAAACTATATTTACGTTTTTTCCGTCCGAGTCGACACTTTTTGAAGCAAGTACGGTATCTGCTTTTATGTCTTTAAAAATATAATCCGGATTTTCTATAATGTTTTTAAATTCCGGCTTATATTTGTTGTAAAATTCCAAACCGCGTCTTTCTATTATATGATGTATGCGATTTTCTGTCAGCACAACATCATCGGTGATTATTTTTTTGTTTGTTGCGCATTTGTATATTTCAATATTTATCCTGCCTATTATTTTCATAAACGTATACCACCGTTTTTTTGTTTTATTAAAAGGGGGCTACGCCCCCTTTTGAACCCCCGGGGCGGCGGTTTCCGTTTCCGGGGTTCCAAAGGGGCGGAGCCCCTTTGAAGCTTATTCCCCCTGTCCCCAGCCGTCTATACTGCTGTCACGGACGGCGCGGAAAAGCCGCTTGCGAAGCCCGGGCGGCTGTTCCTTTTCAAGCCGCGCGATAAGCTCCTTCATCTCCTCGCGTTTTGTTGTGCCGTCGGCGGGGCAGCCGCTTTTTACAACGTTGAGCCCCGCGTTCCTTGCGGCGCCGCGTATGTCCCGCTCCCTGACGTAAATCATCGGGCGTATCTGAAATACGCCGCGCCTGTCAAGATGCGTCACCGGCGAAAAGCAGTGTATGCGCCCCTCGTACATAAGGCAGAGAAAAAACGTTTCGAGCACGTCGTCGTTGTGGTGCCCGAGCGCGATTTTGCGGCAGCCGTGCTCTATGGCAAAATCGGTCAGCGCGCCGCGCCTGAGCTTTGCGCAGAGAGAGCACGGATTTTTTTCCTTTCGTATATCAAACACAACCTCGCGGATGTTTGTGCGTTTAACGTAATATTCAACGCCGAGCCGCGCGCAGAGTGCTTCGATTTCCGAAAAATCACCGTCGCCGCCCATGTCGAGCGTAAGCGCCGTAACGGTAAATTTTTTCGGATAATACCGCGACAGCTCCGCAAGCGCGCACAGCAAAACAAGGCTGTCCTTGCCGCCCGATACGCCGACTGCGATTTTGTCGCCCTCGTTTATCATGTTGTAATCCTCGATCGCGCGGCGCGTAAGGCTCACCACCTTTTTCATACGGCAGCCACGGCCTCCTTTAAATCGACGTTTCCCGTATAAAGCGCGCGTCCCACTATAACGCCTTCAACGCCCGTGCCTTTAAGCGAAATGATATGCTCAAGGCTGCCGACGCCGCCGGACGCTATAACGTTCACCCCTGGCACCGCGGCCGCCATTTCGCGCATTGCCGAAACGTTCGGGCCTTTAAGAGTGCCGTCGGTGGAAATGTCGGTGTAGATTATCGTTTTAACGCCCATGTCCGCCATCTGCTTTGCAAGCTCAACGGCGCGGACGGAGCTTGTTTTTTCCCAGCCCTCAACGGCGGCAAAGCCGTCTTTTGCGTCTATGCCGACGGCGATCTTATCGCCGAATTGTTTTAGGGCATCGCGCACAAAATCGGGGCTCGACACGGCCTTTGTGCCGATTATCACGCGGCTTGCGCCGCATTCGATACGCGATTTGATGTCGTCCGCCGTGCGTATTCCGCCGCCCGTCTGAACGGGCACGGAAACGGAGGAGCATATGCTTTTTAACGCGGCAGCGTTTACTCCGCGGCCCTCGAGCGCGCCGTCGAGGTCAACGACGTGGATATATTCCGCGCCGAGAGCCTCCCATTTTTTTGCCGTTTGGGCGGGGTCGTCGCCGTATACGGTCATGTCGGAAAAGCGCCCCTGCAGAAGGCGCACGCATTTTCCGTCTTTTATATCTATCGCAGGATATATCCTCATCAGTCCTCAACTCTTTCCTTGAATTTTTCGACAATATCCATTATGCGCTCTTTTTCGAGCTTCATGCTGACCTTGTTTACAACAAAGCGTGCGCTGAGCGGATACACCTCCTCGAGCACGTCGAGACCGTTCTCGCGGAGCGTTTTGCCCGTTTCCACAATATCGACTATAACGTCGGAAAGCCCGACGAGCGGAGCAAGCTCCACGGAGCCGTTGAGCTTTATTATTTCAACGGTCATGCCCTTTTCCTCGTTGAAGAATTTTTCGGCTATATGCGTATATTTTGACGCGACTCTCAAATTCGGGTTTTTGTCGTATACGCCCTTTAATTCCTTGGGGCCGCACACCGCCATAACGCATTTGCCGAAGCCCATATCCACCATTTCGTAGAGGTTGCGGCTTTCCTCAAGGAGCGTGTCCTTGCCGACGATGCCGATGTCCGCCGCGCCGTGCTCAACGTAGGTGGGCACGTCGGAGGCCTTAACAAGGATAAATTTCATTTTCTTTTCTTCGTTTGTGAAGATAAGCTTTCGTGTTTTTTCTTTCATTTCGGAGCAGTCTGTGCCGATTTCGGAGAAGATGTCCATGGCGCGCTCCGCAAGCCTGCCTTTTGCAAGCGCAACGGTTAAATAGTTCATTTTTATACAGTCCTTTTTTGTTTTTTGCAGTGCGGTACGCGGCGTTAATGCTCGTGATGACAGCCGCAGTCACAGTCATGGCCGTGCTCATGCTCATGCTCGTCGTCTTCGTAATAGCCCAAAAAGTCGTTTACCGTCGTTTCGGTGATTTCGTTTTTCGCAAGGTCCTTTATCAGGAGCCTGCCGTCCGCAAAGACGCGCAGCATGCTGCCGCAGCCGGTATTGACGGCGTAATCCTCGGCAGCGTTAAAACCGCCCTCGCCTATATAGTATTCGACAAGGCAGCCGTTTACGCGGAGGTTGTATGCAAGGTCATAGCCCGCGCCCTCGGCCTTTTCCTCGGCGAAGATGAGCGAACGGCTCGGACGTGCGTGTGCGGCAGCGTCCTCCGGTATAACGGAAAGCAGCCTGTTTACGCCTATCGAAACGCCGACGGCTCCCGCCGGCGCGCCGAAGCGGCCCATTAAGTTATCGTAGCGTCCGCCGCCGCAGACGGGGAAGCCAAGTCCGCGCGCGTAGCCCTTGAAGATTATTCCGGTGTAATAATCTATGTTGCGGAGCATTCCGAGGTCTATTGAAATATATTCCCCGAAGCCGTACAGGCAAAGCAGCTCGTAAACGCGCTTTAAATTGTCGAGAGCCGCGGCGGATACGCCGTTAAGCCCCGGCACGCGCGCCTTTTCAAGCACGCCCATATCGCCGAACATATACGGAAGCTCCGTCATAAGGCGTTTTATTTCATCGTCCATTTCAAGCCCGTCCACTATCTTTTTTATGCCGACGCTGTCCTTTGAGTCTATGCGCTCGCGGAGCTTTTCGGTCATCTGCGCGTCAAGCCCGGCTTGCTCCACAAGCCCGTTAAAGAACGCCACCTGGCCTATTTCGATTGTGAAATCCTCAACGCCCGCCGCAAGCACCGCTTCCGCCGCCGCGGCTATTACCTCGGCGTCGGCCGACGGCGAATACGAGCCAATAAGCTCAATGCCGCACTGCGTAAATTCGCGCCGCCTTGCGCCCTCGCACTGTTCGTTTCTGAATACGTTGCCCGAATACATATAGCGCTGCGGCATGGGCTGCTCGGAAAGCTTTGTTGAAGCCATGCGCGCTATCGAGGTTGTGAAGTCGGGACGGAGCGCAAGTATGCGCCCGTGGTCGTCGAAAAATTTATAGAGCGTTTCCTGCGAGAGGTCGCCGCCCATGCCCGAATAGCAGTCGTAAAATTCGAACGACGGCGTTTCAACCTCCTTGTAGCCCGCGGCGGTAAAGACGGACCAAAGCGTTGCTTCAACGTCCTTTTTTCTTTCACATTCCTCGGGGAGTATGTCCGATACGCCCGCCGGCGTATGGAGCTTCCAATCTGACATATGATGTTCTTCCTTTCTGAATAGTTTTGTTTTTTTCAAGATGTGCTTCGGGGGTGTGGGGGCGGAGCCCCCACGTAAGAAAATTATTTATCGATGATTGCTTTTGCTTTTAATATTGCAATCGCCGTTTTGCAGTCGTGTATTTCGTTGTTCATCACCATGTTGAACAATTCGTCGAGCGTATATTTTTTGACGTTCAGAAACTCGCCGTCGTCAAGCTGCTGGCCGCGCCATTTTAAGCCGCGAGCAAGATAAAGCGTCAGCTTTTCCTCGCAGTAGCCGGGCGTTGCATAGTATACGCCGAGCGGTATGAATTCGCTGCCCTCGTAGCCCGTTTCCTCTATAAGCTCGCGCTTGCCGCATTCCAGCGGGTCTTCGCCCTTTTCAAGCTTGCCTGCCGGGATTTCGAGCATCATCGATTTTGCCGCGATCCTGTACTGCGTGACCATAAACACCTCGCCCTCGTCCGTGACGGGGATAATGCCGACGCCGCCGTGGTGTTCGACAAGCTCCCTGTCGGAGATGTGCCCGTCGGGGAGTTCGACGGTGTCGACGCGGACGTTTATTATGCGGCCGCTGTAGATTTGTTTTGTTGAGATTGGTTTTTCGATGTAATCCATAATGACAGTTTCCTTTCTTCAAAGGGGGCTCCGCCCCCTTTGGAACCCCCGGGGCAGTTTCTTTCTTTTTTCTTTCTTTTTTTTTCTTTCTTTCGCGGCACATATCACCCCTTCCTCGGAAAGGATGTTACGCTGCACATACATTCCTCGGAAGGGGGAATATGCGCCGCTTTTGAGTTATAAATTGAGAGTAAGTGAGCGGCCGGTGCGGCGGTACTCACGGTACCTGACGCCCACCATGTCGAACATCTTCTTCGACGCCGTGTTGTTGTCCTCGCCGTCGTATTTGTCCGAGAGATACACAACCTCGCATATGCCGCTTTGTATTATCGCCTTCGCACATTCGTTGCACGGGAAAAGCGTAACGTAAATACGCGCGCCGCGCGGGCTTATGCGGCTGTTCAATATGGCGTTCAGCTCCGCATGGCAGACGTACATGTATTTTGTGTCAAGCGGTTCGCCCTCGCGCGCCCACGGCATGGCGTCGTCGCTGCAGCCGATGGGCATTCCGTTGTAGCCGAGCGATACGATTTTGTTGTTTTCGTCAACTATGCACGCGCCCACCTGCGTGTTTTCGTCCTTCGACCGCTCCGCCGAAAGCATCGCTATGCCCATGAAATATTCGTCCCAGGAAATGTAATCATCACGTTTCATATAGGTAATCGCTCCTTCCGCGCCGTTTTTTAATATACACCGCTTATATTTTACCATTTCGCCGCCGTAAAGTCAATAGCAAAAACAAGCGACGCCACCGTTTCCGGTGGCGTCGCTCGAAATTGTTACTGTAGCGCCGATTGCGCTTGCAGGGTGAATTGCTTATTCTGTACTGCCGCCCTTTTTGGCTTCCTCCTGCGCCGCGAGGTATTCCTCAAACGACGCGTACTGAGCCTTATGCTGCTGCGGCTTGAAGTCGGCCTTGTACGTTGTTGTGTAGCTGCCCTTCTTCTCGGGGGCAAGCTCGTCCTGCACGGCCTTCTTCTGCGGCTTGTGATCCGCAGTGCGGTTCCTGTAGCCGCCGCGCGCGTTCTTGTCGCCGTATGCGCGCTTCGGCTTTCTGCGTCCGCCGTTCTTCCTGAACGGCTTAGGATTCTTTGACGCTATAACAACCTTCCTGAACGGCTCCTGACCTATCGAATACGTCGTAACCGCAGGATTATCCTGGAGATTTGCGTGTATTATACGTCTTTCGTACGGGTTCATCGGTTCAAGCGTGAACTTCTTGCCAGTCTTTTCCACCTTTGCCGCAATCCTGTCGGAAAGCGCCAAAAGCGCTTCTTCTCTTTTTGCACGGTAGTTTTCCGTGTCTATCGTTATTTTGATATATCCGTCGGAATGCCTGTTTACAACAAGCGACGTGAGATACTGAAGGCTGTCGAGCGTGTCGCCGCGCTTGCCTATAACGATCCCCATGTTTTCGCCGGAAAGCGTTATAGCAACGGTATCGCCGTTAAGCTCCGCCGTCATGTCAACGTCAAGCCGCATTGCTTCGAATATATCCTTAAGAAAGCTTTCGGCTGCCGCGGCGGGGTCAAAACCGCCGTCCTGTACGGACGTCCGCGCCGCTTCGT
Source organism: Candidatus Ornithomonoglobus intestinigallinarum (assembly GCA_018715365.1). Classification (GTDB taxonomy): domain Bacteria; phylum Bacillota; class Clostridia; order UBA1381; family UBA1381; genus Ornithomonoglobus_A; species Ornithomonoglobus_A intestinigallinarum. Next base: position 7,518 of record DVLU01000090.1, read on the forward strand.
GAGCTGCTTCGGCGCCCTTATCCTCAGCCGCTTCGGGAGCGGCCTTCGGCTCTGCCTTCACGGGCGATGCTTCGCCGCTCTTCGGAGTTACCCTTACAACCGCTTCTTTTGCGCCTATACCCAAAAAGCCCTTGGCGCCTTCTTCTATTATTTCTATGTCTACTTCGTCTATCGATGCGTTAAGCTCCTTAAGCGCTTCTTCTATCGCCGACTCAACGCTTTTTCCTCTTTTTTCCATGAAGCTGCTTCCTTTCCGGGGCTTTGATCTCAAAATCATCCCCCTTGGTTTCAAAATACTTGTTGAGCGCAAGCTGCTGTATAAGCTGCACCAACGATGAAACTATCCAGTATACGCCTATTCCCGACGGGAGCGTGAACGTGAATACGCCCGTCATGATAGGCATCATAAGCATCATTGACTTGCTCATCTGATTGGCCGTGCTGTTGTCGTTTTTATTGTTCTGCTGACCGCTCTGTATTTGTGTAAGCTTTGTTGTAAGCATCTGCGATGCAACCGCAAGAACGGGTATGAGCAAAAGCGCTATAACGCCGGGGTTTGAAAAATCAAGGCGCATCAGGTAATTGAGCGCCGCCATCGGCGTGTTTGCAAGGTCAAGCCCGAGAAAATTAAAGTTCAGCACCCACGGGTCGCCCTGGCCGTTCACTATCCCGGCCCACTGCGAAAGCTGTATCTGGTAGGTGCGGGCGAGCATTTCTTCGGTTTGAGTTGCAAGGTTCCCTATCGAGGCCGCCATTGCGTCGCGGAGCATATAGACCTTGTCTATAACGTCCTGCGCCATCCAGTCAACGCCGACAAGATATGAAAGCGGCTTTTGGATAACCTGATAAAGACCTATAAGTATCGGCATCTGGATAAGCATCGGCAGACAGCCGCCGGTCATCGAAACGTTGTTCTCCTTATAGAGCTTCATCATTTCGCGGTTAAGCTTTTCCTGGTCGTTTGCGTATTTTTTCTGCAGCTCCTGAAGTATGGGCTGAATTTTCTGCGTTTTCCTCATCGATTTCTGCGACTTTATGTTTAGCGGCAGAAGTATGAGCTTTATAAGCACGGTGAATATGATGATGGCCAAGCCGTAATTTGCCACAAGGCTGTATATCTGTTCGATTATCCAGCCAAGGGGACGTGTAATCAGATATTCAAACATACGTCCTAATTTCCTCTCCGCTGCTTTTTACGGTACGGGGTCATATCCGCCCTTATGAAACGGATGGCATTTCAAAAGCCGCCTTACGGCAAGATACCCGCCCTTTAAGGCACCGTATTTTTCTATCGCCTCGCGGGCGTACTGTGAACAGGTCGGAATAAATCTGCAGCAAGCTCCGCCCTTATACGGTGAGATCCGGTGTCTGTAAAAATCAATTAAAAATATGAACAGCTTTTGGATTATGCTGCCATGTTTGTTTTTGTTGTGCGCACCGTTCATTTTTTCGGTTTCTGAATCTTAAAGCCGAGCTTTGCAAGCGCAAAGCGGATGTCGCGCGTGAGCTGCTCGGCGGTCTTCGCCGAGGCGCGACTTCTCGCAACAAAGACGAAGTCGTAGCCCAGAGGGAGCTGAGGCGCGCAGAAGCGGTAAGCCTCTCTCAAGATCCGTTTTACCCTGTTTCTCGTAACGGCATTGCCGACCGATTTACCGGCAACAAAGCCGGCGCGGTTTTTTGTGTTTTTAAAAGGGTTCTTTATTGCGTGCACACCGACAAATCCGCCCGCCGCAAATTTGCCGCGGCGGTAAGCGCGCGTGAAATCTCTTGTGCGCTTAAGGCTTTCCGTGTTGTTTGTTATTTTCATGTTACTTCATATTTATATGCCGCACATACCGCCGTGCGGCATTGAAACAAAATACCGTGTTTTTTTGGTGCGGAAGCTCTTTCCGGTACGGCAAAAAACCTCCCGCATGATAAATAAGGCAAAAAGCGTACAGCTTTTTGCCCGTTATTGCATGCCTACGCCATTACGCCGACAAAGACTTTCTGCCTCTGCGTCTTCTTGCAGCCAAAATCTTTCTGCCCGATTTTGACGACATTCTCTTTCTGAAGCCGTGCTCCTTTGCTCTCTGGCGTTTCTTGGGCTGAAATGTCATTTTCATTTATATAGCACCTCCCTGCTTTTTCCGGCGGTCCCGTTTTGACCGTCCCTGTTTCCGAATTTAAAATTAGACACCGTACACTATTATACAGCCGCGGGCGGAGTTTGTCAAGTACTTTTTTTACGATTTTGCGCTGTTTTGGGCTTATTTGCGCAGTTTTTTTGATTTGAAATCTGTCTGACATTATTATTTAATAAAAAAAACATAAAAACGTATTGATTTTTTTGCGAAAAGATGTTATATTTATAAGGATGATTAAATGCGGCTTTGCGCCGCGCAGGAAGGAGATAAACAAATGGCAGGAAAATCAAGAGGCTCCGCCGACAAAATGATGAACGTTATAATAGCGGTCGTTATAATAGCGGTGCTCGGTCTTGCGGGTTACGCCGTATATGACAAGCTTTCCGCAAACATTCTTAACGAGGCTATAGCAAACGGCGAAAAGGAAGCAACGGTGGGCTACCTTGCCGAGCAGTCGGGAATGAGCGTTGAGGATTACCTTGCGCAGTACGGAATTTCCGGTCTTGACAAAAACGCGACCGAGGAGGAAATGACGGACGCCATGACCGTCGAAACCTACTTATCTTATATAGGCGCTGAAATGGAGGACCTCACAACGCAGTACCACCTTTCGGAAGCTCCCGCGCTTGACGCAAACTGGGGCGAAATCAGAAAAGGCTTTACGATGAGAAATATCGTCGGCGACGACGACGGCTTTGCTCAGTTTAAGGAGATATACGGTCTTGACGATTCCGTTACGATCGACACTCCGCTCACGGAGGCCGAGCCCATAATAGAGGAAAGCATAAAGCGTATGCAGGAGGAAGCCGCAAACGCAACGGAGGCTCCCGCAACGGAAGCCCCGGCTGACGGCGAAACGGCAGAAGCGACCGAAGCACCCGCAGAGGACGCGGAAGCAGCCGAAGCTCCCGCAGAGGATGCGGCCGAATAATTAAATTTTAAGGAGAAAGTGCAATGAGTGACGAAAACAAGATGAAAAACGACGCTGGCGAAAACGCCGAAAGCATTGTTGACGCGGCGAAGGAAAAGGCGGAAGAGCTTATAGACAAGGCGGCCGAGAAGGCAGCCGACGTAATGCCCGAGGGCGCGGAAAAGGAAAAGGCTGCCGACGCTGTCGATGCGCTTAAGGAAACGGCAGAGGAAATTATTCCGGACGGCGCGGCAGACGTTGTTGATGCCGTAAAAGCAAAGGCAGAGGAAATTCTTCCCGACGGCGCCGCAGACGCTGTTGACGCTGTAAAAGCAAAGGCGGAGGAAATACTCCCCGACGGCGCCGCAGACGCTGTTGACGCGGTAAAAGCAAAGGCAGAGGAAATACTCCCCGACGGCGCCGCAGACGCAGTCGATGCGCTTAAGGAAAAGGCAGAGGACGCGGTTGACGCCGTAAAGGAAAAGGCCGCCGGCGTTATAGACGGCGCGGAGGAGATAGTCGGCGACGTAATGCCCGACAATATAGAGGAAGCCGTTTCAAAGGCAAAGTCGAAGAAGGGGCTCGCTGCGGGAATAATCGTTGCCGTTATAGTTGTGGCGGCGGTAGTTATCCTTGCATTCGTGTTCGGAAAGAATTTATTTAACAAATACAACAGAATGGGCTACGTGGACGTAAGCGGAAAGACGATAGCGCAGATAGCCGACGAGAGCGGCTACGAGCTTGCCGATTTCCTTGCCGTATACAACCTGCCGAGCGATATGCCCGGCTCAACCTCGGAGAGCGCGGCTTATTACAATATACCGTGCGGCACCGTTGCGGAGATGTACGGCATGACGTTTGACGATCTCAAGGCAATGCTCCAGTGGGGCGACGAGATAACGGCGGAAACAACGTGGGGCGAAGGCGAAGGCTCAACCACGCTGCTTGCGTATCTCGGTTCGGAGGAAAACATCGCGGCGTTTAAGGAGCAGTACGGCTTCGGCGACGAGGTTACGGGCGAAACGCTCTGGAAGGACGTAAGAGGCGTTGTTGACCAGCAGATGAGAGATGCCCGCATAGAGCAGGAAAAGGCCGCCGAGGCAACGGAAGCTCCCGAAGCGACGGAAGCTCCCGCTGAAGGCGAGGCTGCCGAAACGGCAGATACGGCAGACACTGCCGAAACAGCGGAAACAACCGAAACCGCCGAAGCAACCGAAGCTCCGGCTGCGTAAGCAGGTTTACGGCTTGTATTTATAATTTTGTGTGATATGAACGGATTAACATTAAAAAACGGCTTGGTCCCGGAAGGGACCCAAGCCGTTTTTTTATGAGTTTGGATGTGATAGCGTGTTCGGTGCACCGATATGCGATATTTTCTGATTTTGGGATCATATTATTTCTTCAGATGTATCCTGAATTCCTTGCTGTTTATGCGTATTTCCGCTTCGGGGTTGGAACGCTGTATAAACTGCAGCACTCTCGATACGTCCCTCGGTGCGAATTTGACTATCGGCATATAGTAGCAGCCGCCGTCGAAGGTGGATATATAAATAAGATCCATGCTCTGAACGGTCTTTTTCTGATAATAATCCTTTGATTTTTCAAGCGGCTTGAGGTTTATTTTAAAATCCTCGTTGTCCTCGCCGTAGCGCTTTATAAAATTCTTTGTGCCGATAAGCACCGTTGAAATATCTTCTATCGGTATTTCTATAAGCTTTGTACGTGCCGGGATAAATTCGCGTATGAATTTTATTTTGTTGTCGGCGTCGTAGGGAAGAAAGTCATTTGTCCAGTTTTTCATGTACACGTTTTTCTTGTCCGACGCAAGGTACGTTGTATACACCGAATTTATCCGTATTATTACGTACGAAAGCGCAAGTATGAGCGCGAGTATCCAGAATATGCCCCACAGCACCCTGCCGTTTATGAAGTTCAGTATCAGCATAACGAGCGAAAGGAGCGAAAGTGCGCCGAGAATTGCGACGGCTATGCCGCTGCGCTGCCTGTAGCCCTTGTTTGTGCATGCCATAACGGCATAATTCTTTTTGCTCATGGTTGTTTTTCTCCTATAAAAGTTTGTTGTGCGCGGCTTTAATAGACCCTTCTTGCCCCGCAGTATTCTCCCGCGTAATACGGTTCGTCGAGAGAGCTTATTTTCACAACGTCGCCCGTGTGCGGCGCGTGGATAAACTCATTGTTTCCTATATATATCCCGACGTGGTGAACGTCGCCGTTGTTTGCGAAGAATACGAGGTCGCCCGGCGAAAGCTCGCTTCTGGGAACCTCAACGCCGTCCTTTATCTGCGTATACGTAACGCGCGAAACCTCAACGCCGAGAGAATGGCACACATACTGCACAAGCCCGGAGCAGTCGAAGCCCGAAGGCGTTGTGCCGCCCCATACGTACGGGACGCCGAGATATTTCATCGCTTCGTCAACTATTGCCTGCCCCATTTCGCTTGCGGGCACGTGCGGAGTGGGATCGCCCGTTGTGTATTCCGGCGTGCTCCTGTACTGCGCAAGCTGCCTGTATGCTTTTGTCGATTTGACCTGCTTCTGTATTATCTTCTTTTTTTGGACGGTTTCGCCGTTTTCCTCAACGTCAACTATTTCCTCATCGTAGAAATAGAGCACGCCCAGCGCGTCGTCCTCGTAAACGAAGTAATATTTGTCGTCCTTATCGAGGATATATTCGTTTATAACCGGCTCGGGCATATCGATCCTTACGGTCATCATGTCCTGTGCCTTTTCGATTATCGTGCCGCGGCGCAGAGCCGTAACGTACACGTAATATTCGCCGGGGTCAAGGCCCTGTATGAGCGCCGAGTTTTCGTCCTCTATTATGGTGCTCAAAACAAGCTCGCCCGATGAATTGTAAACGTCTATATAAAAGCTGCCGTAAAGCTCGCTTTCCCATTCGAGCGGTATATAATCGCCGTCCGTGACGTATGTTTCGTCGCTCGAGGACGGACCGATTATCGTAACGCCGTCGTCATACGCGGAGCCGTAGCTTATAAGCTGCTCCTCCGCCGGGAGCTCCTCGCCGCCCGGATTCACGGAGCTTAGCGTCACCGTGTAGTCAAGCCCTTCGGTAAGCAGCTCCGCCGGGACTGTTATTTCCGTATCGTCCGTTGCGATATAGCTGTTTACGAGATAGTCGTCCGCCTCAATGTCGTATACCTCAAGGTGATACGTGTCGGCGGCGCGGTCTTTGAGAGTAAGCGTGATATCTTCGCCGGCGGAATATTCGTTCGGAGCCGTTTCCTCAAGCTCAGGCGCCGTTACGTTTTCAACGGGCTCGGCCGTGGGCTCGGGCTCATTGCTGTCTGCCGCGTTCGCAACGGGTATAAGCCCGAAAAGCAGCGGCTCGTCCGCGCTTTCCTCCGGCGGAGTGTATTCCGGGAGCAGCGACGGGTCAACCTGCTCTATTTCGCGCTTTTCGCGCAGCTCGCCGTTTGTTATCATGGCGGCGTAGATCGTTTCGTCATCGCTTATCGGCGCGCTTATGCCGGCGGCCGTGTTTTCGGCGCAGTCGGCGCTGAGGACAGAGCTGTTTGATTTAACAAGCTTTTCGTATATCGTGAATATATCGTAGCCCTTTTCGAGAACGGCAGAGCCGCTTTCGGAGCCGGACATATAGCCGACGGCCTCAAGCCATGCCTTATCGCAGAGCGCGTCGTTTAAAACGAGAGTTTCAAGGCCGCGCTTTGCTCTTGACGAATTTATCATATCAAGAAGCTCGGAGCTTCTGATATCGCTCATTTCGGCGTCGTAGGACTGACCGTCGGGGCGCGGGTTGTAGAGCACGGCGTCGATTGCGCCGCCGGCGTCCGTTATAAAGCGGAGATTTTCCGTTATAACGCCGTCGGCCGCGGAAATGTCGCTTCCCGCGGTTATCCCGCTGTAATCAAAGCCCGCGTTTGCAAAAAGCGCGCAGACTCTGCCGCCCTCAACGCCTATCATTGCAAAGCGCGAGTAGTCTGTATTGTAAACGTACCAGTCGAAGCCGAAATCGCTTTTGTCTATGCGGTTCGGTTCGCCCATTTCTTCAAGTATATTTTCAACGTTTGAGCCTATCGTTACCGGCGTGCCGTTTATTGTTACCGTAACGTCCTGGATAAAGTAGTCGTATACAAGGTCAACGAGTATACGGCAGCTGTCCCAGGTGAGCGGCTTGTTGGGCTCCGTGCCGGATTTGCCCGAAATTATGCCCTGCTTTATCATAAACGCATAGGCAATGCGGTTTTCGGGGTCTATATAGGCGTTGTCGTAGCAGTCGTTAAGTATTTCGTTTGCTTCATCCTCGGAAACGGCATAGCTGTCGTCGTAATTTATGACGGTCTTGTAGAGTATCGTCATAACGTCCTGTTTTCTCACCTCGTCCGTTTCGCTCACGGCTTCCGCGTCGTCTATATTGACGTAGCCCAGAGCAACGGATTTTAAGAGGTGCTCGTCAAGGTCGTATTCAAGGAGCGGCTCCGGTATCTCCACCTCGGAGCTGCTGAGCTTTTCATAAAGCGCAACAGCCTGGTCGAGCACATCGGCGCCCGAAAGCGCGGCGCTGCCCTCGTCTGCCGACGCGGCGTTTGCCCCGCCCGACGCCAGAAGCGCTATGACTATCATCGCGCAAAGCCGCGGCATTACCTTTTTTATATACAAGCTCATCTGTCCTTTCCGCTGAGATAATTGTCGCATAAATACTGATGCAATATTACACGTATTTTATTATAGCAGAAAAAAATGTTCTTGTCTATATCAAAATTATAAATTTTTTGTAACAAAGCAGGGATTTTGTTTGCGTTTTTGGCGTATTTGCCGCTTTCGGAGGCGGGAGCGGCGTTTTTGGGGAATAAAGCCTTGACATACCGCCCGGGAAGGGTATATAATATTTTCGTATGCTATAGGAAAACGGAGGAGAAAAAATGAAAATTTCATATCTTGTAAAACGGTTTGTGCCGTATTTTAAGCCGTACATACCGATACTTATACTTGACCTTTTGTGCGCGTCGCTCACAACGGTGTGCGAGCTGGTGTTCCCGATGCTTGTGCGCTACATAACCGATATGGGCATGAACGACCCCGCCGCGCTCACGATAGGGCTTATCGTCAAGATAGGCGTGTTTTATCTTATACTGCGCATAATAGACGCCGGAGCGAATTTTTATATGGCGGACACGGGCCATATAATGGGCGCGAAAATAGAAACCGATATGCGCCGCGACCTGTTTGACCATCTTCAGACGCTGTCGCATTCGTTCTATTCGAACCACAAAATAGGACAGCTCATGTCGAGAATAACGTCGGACCTGTTTGATATAACGGAATTTGCGCATCATTGCCCCGAGGAGTTTTTCATATGCGGGCTTAAAATATGCGTGTCGTTTGTTATACTCTGCGGCGTGAACATACCGCTTACGCTTATAGTGTTCCTTTCGATGCCGCTTATATTTTTGTTCGTCAAGTTCTTTAACAGCCGCATGCGCCGCGCGTTTAAGCGCCAGCGCGAGCAGATAGGCGAAATAAATTCGCAGGTTGAGGATTCTCTGCTCGGCATACGCGTTGTGAAATCGTTTGCGAACGAGGAAATGGAAAAGGAAAAGTTCGAGGACGGCAACAAAAAATTCCTCGATACAAAAAAGGTCGGCTATTTTTACATGGCGGGCTTTCAGACGTCGAACCGCTTTTTTGAGGGGATAATGTATATAACCGTTGTTGTTGCCGGCGGTATATTTATGATGAACAAGCAGATAAACCCGGCGGATCTGACGGCGTATCTGCTTTACGTGAGCACGCTGCTTGCGTCGCTGCGCACGATAATCCAGTTTACGGAGCAGTTCCAGCGCGGCATGACGGGCATAGAGCGTTTTCTTGAGGTTATGGACACGCCCGCCGACATCGTTGAGGACGAGGACGCGGAGGAGCTGAAGGATATTGAGGGCAATATCGATTTTGAGGACGTAAGCTTCCATTACAGCGACGATGAAACGGAGATACTTTCGGATATAAACCTCCACATCAAAAAGGGCGAAAGCGTTGCGCTTGTCGGCCCGTCGGGCGGCGGCAAAACGACGCTCTGCAACCTCATACCGCGTTTTTACGACGCAACAAGCGGCCGCATACTGATAGACGGCCACGATATACGCCATGTAACGCTCAAATCCTTAAGGAACACCGTCGGGACGGTGCAGCAGGACGTGTATCTTTTTTCCGGCACGGTGTTTGACAATATAGCCTACGGCCTGCCGGACGCTTCGAGAGAGGACGTTATAAAGGCGGCGAAGCGCGCCGGGGCGCATGAGTTTATTTCGGCGCTCCCCGAGGGCTACGAAACGTATGTAGGCGAGCGCGGCGTTAAGCTTTCGGGCGGACAGAAGCAGAGAATATCCATAGCGCGCGTATTCCTCAAAAACCCGCCGATACTGATCCTTGACGAGGCCACGTCGGCTCTCGACAACGAAAGCGAAAAGCTTGTGCAGGAATCGCTCGAGGAGCTTTCGAGAGGCAGGACGGTGTTTACGATAGCGCACAGGCTCACAACGATACGAAACGCGTCGCTCATACTTGTGCTCACCGAAAACGGCATAGAGGAGCAGGGCACGCATAAGGAGCTTATGCAAAAGCGCGGCTTATATTACAGCCTGTACAGCATGTATACGGAAATGTAATAAAAAATCAAAAATAAAAATAAAAAAGCGGCAGAATTTTTTTGAAAAACACTTTACAACATCAAAAAAAGGCGTTATAATAAAAGGTGGGCGCAAAAAGCGTTATGATATTTTCCGTTGCGCACACGGCGTAATCCGCCGCGGGACGGGCAGGAAAAGCAGCCGCGAAAAAAATGCGGTGATTTGTTAAGGTTTTAAGATAAAATATATAGTGATGAGCGAAATACCACGATTCGCTGATGATATAAAAGTGAAAATCAGGATTAATAATTTGATTGGCTGGAATTTCAAAGAAAAAGACACGCAAAACAGACCATAGCGAAAGCTACGGTTTTGA
>DVLU01000091.1 GCA_018715365.1 Candidatus Ornithomonoglobus intestinigallinarum
TAAAAGAAGGCGATGCTATCATCTTCGATTACGATTCGGACGGTTATGTTGATACGATCCACAAGATTCTCAGCATAAACAACGGTACTGCTCTTAACAATGTAACAAAGTATGACCTGCTGAAGGGTATCGTAGATACAAATCCTGCTGATGATGTATACGCTATAGAGAATGGTACATTCTTGAACGAAGCTGTTAAGGGTCTTGGCTGCGTAGGTGAAGATGACGACCATGTTCAGTACGTACTTGCTCCTGTATATGACAGAAGCGGCACAAGCGTTGACGTTATCCGCAACGTAAGATACACAACTGACGCAGGCAGCCTCGGCACAGCTGATTGGGATAATGTTGCAGCATACTATGCAGTTGACGGCGATACAGAGTCCTACAGCTTCGCAAGTGAAGATACACCGGTTTACGTATTCAACGGCTCGGGTGTAAGAGGCAACTACACAAGCCTTGGCACAGCTTCGTCAATCGTAAGATCGACATTTGTAAGCTCGGGCGCAGGTTATCTTGACTCAAGCAAGATGAACATCAACCTTGGTCTTGATGATGTCGACGGCGAAAACAAGAATGTAAACAGAATCAACTTCGTACTCATGAGAGTATACGACGGTGACGTTCAGGAAGTTTACTACATCCGCATGAACGACGATAACAGCGTTGATGCTGACTTCTCGGCTTACTCGGCTCCTGCAGCAGGCGATGATGACGAAGAAGAAACAGCTAAAACAGAAGCTGTTGAAGAAGAAGTTGTTGAGAACGAAGTAGTTGAGGAAGAGGTTGCTGAAGATACAACAGTTGATACTGCTGAAGAAGTAGTTGAAGAGGTTGTTGAAGAAGTAACTGAAGCTCCTGCTGAATAATCAACATCGGCTTAAGTCCGACGAATAGATTCGGACAGCTTAAATAAAGCGGAATAATAAAAGAGCACAGCTCCGGCTGTGCTCTTTTTGTCTTTCCCAAAGGGGCTCCGCCCCTTTGAAACCCCGTTGAAAAAGCCGTTGGAAAATCCGTCGGAAAGAAAAAAGCCCCCCGGCTTTTTCCTGCCGGGGGCTTGGGGGCGGAGCCCCCAAAAAGAAAAATCAATAATTCTCTGCTCTTTCCATAAAATAGCTCTGCGGATGCGCGCAAACGGGACAAACCTCAGGCGCCTTTTTGCCTATAACAATATGTCCGCAGTTGGAGCAGATCCATACAACATCGTGATCCTTTGAGAATACGATCTCATCGTTGATATTTGCGAGCAGCTTCTTGTAGCGCTCCTCATGCTCCTTTTCGATTTTTCCGACTTCCTCAAAAAGGAACGCAATATGTTCAAAGCCTTCGGCCTTTGCGTCCTGCGCAAAGCCCTTGTACATATCGGTCCATTCGTAGTTTTCTCCGGCCGCGGCGTCGGCAAGATTGTCCGTGGTCGCCGGAACGGCGCCGCCGTGAAGAAGCTTGAACCAGATTTTTGCGTGCTCCTTTTCGTTCTTTGCCGTTTCCTCAAAAATGTTTCCTATCTGAACATAGCCGTCTTTTTTTGCCTTCGACGCGTAGTACAGATACTTCGTGTGCGCCTGTGATTCGCCCGCGAATGCCGCAAGCAGGTTTTTTTCTGTTTTTGAGCCTTTAAGTTCCATTTTCAAATCTCCTTTATAAATTTATTTTGCCGGAAAATCTCCGGTTTTATTCAATTTTTTCAAAATCCGCCGCGCCGTGCTTGCATATGGGACATACAAAATCCGGCGGCAGCTCGTCGCCCTCGTAAATATATCCGCAAATCCTGCAGCGGAAGCCCTTTTTCTTTGCCGGCTGCGGCGCGGGCTTGATGTGCTTGTGATAGTATGCGTAGGTCAGCGGCTCGCCGTCCGATAAAACGGCAGCGTCGGTTACGTCCGCGATAAACATCGTGTGCGTTCCCAGGTCCGTTTCGCCGCAGACCTTGCCGCTTATATATGCCGCCGTAAACTGCGGGATATAGATAAGCCCGTTTTCCGAACGCGGCATCGACCCGCCCGGCACAAATTTTTCGGCGCTGCGTCCGCTTTGAAAGCCGAAATGACGGAAAATTTCAAAGCCGGCGTCCGTGGTAAGGCATGAAGCGTTAAACACTCCCGTGCGCTTTATCATGTCGTGCGTGTAATTCTGCTTGTTTACGGTAATGCTCACGCGGTTCGGCGTTGTTGTCACCTGCATGAGCGTGTTTATAACGCAGCCGTTGTCCTTTTCGCCCTCGCGCGCCGTCAGAATATACAGCCCGTAGCCTATTTTATACATCGCCTTGTTATCCATAGCTTGCCCTCCTTTCGTGTTTTTTATATTTAAATTCCGAAGAAAATTAAATCAAACGCCCTGCTTTTTGCGGCATTCGGGGCAAAGCCCCACAAAAATTATCGAATGGCCGGTGAATAAAAAGCCGTGAGTGTCGCGTACAAGCCGCTCGGGCAAGTCGCTGACGGGCATATCCACGTCAAAAACATTGCCGCACGAGGTGCATTTAATGTGATAATGCGGAGTATTGCAGCTGTCAAAGCAATCGGCGCCGTCGGGGATGCGGACGCGCAGAATCTCGCCGCGCTCCGCAAGCTGGTTTAAGATGCGGAATACCGTGCTGCGGCTTATTACGGGATTTTGCGCGTGAACAAGCTCAAGCACCTGCTCCGCCGTCATGTGCTTCTTGCCGCCGTGCAGAACGCTCAGCACCGCCTCTTTTTGAATCGTATTCCTGTAGGAAGCCATGTTGTAACACTCCTTTCCAAATGAGATTATATCTTAATAATATTATACAATAAGTTATTGGGAATGTCAATATATTTTTTTCGACATTCTTTTATTACAATTAAGTTAACAAACAGTTATTTTTTTGCTACGCAACTTTAAACCTATAATGCTTTGTGGTATAATATAATCACACCTTTGTAACCAAAAAAGCGCACCTCACATAATATAAAGCAAATCAGGATTTGCGAGGTGTAAGAGGTGGATAAATTAGTTATCAAGGGCGGCGTGCCGCTTTCGGGCGAGCTGCGTGTGCAGGGGGCGAAAAACGCCGTACTGCCGATACTTGCCGCCACCGTTTTGGCTGACGGCGAATGTGTGATACATAACGCGCCGCGGCTCCGCGACGTGAACAAAACAGACCTTGTTCTGACGCGCCTTGGGTGCAGCGTAAAGCGTGAGGGCAACACGATATTTGTTGAGCCGACGGCAGAATGCGCGTGCAGCATATGCGAGGAGCTCATGCGCGAGATGCGTTCGTCGATAATTTTCCTGGGCGCCATAATCTCCCGGTGCGGCAGGGCGTCTGTCGGTATGCCGGGCGGCTGTTCGATAGGCTTAAGGCCGATAGACCTTCATCTTAAGGGCTTAAGGGCGCTCGGCGTTGACATAACGGAGGAGCGCGGGTATATAAACTGCACGGCAAAAAGGCTCAGGGGCGCCGATATTCATCTTGATTTTCCGAGCGTCGGCGCAACGGAAAATATCATGCTTGCGTCCGTCTATGCCGACGGCGAAACGTACATATCAAATGCGGCGCGAGAGCCGGAGATTGCCGACCTTGCCGAGCTGCTTAACAGAATGGGCGCGCGGATAAGCGGCGCAGGTACAGGCTTGATCAAGATAGAGGGCGTGAAAAAACGTCTTTGCGGCGCGGAATATACGGTTATGCCCGACAGGATAGCCGCCGCAACGTATCTTGCCGCGGCCGCCGCAACGGGCGGAGATTTGCTTCTGACCGGCGCAAGGCCGGACCACATGGAGGCGATGCTTCATGTGCTGCGCGATATGGGCGCCGATGTGTGCGCTCACGGCGGCAGCATACGCCTTAAGGCGCCGAAACGCCTCAGGGGGATACATACGTTAAGGACGATGCCGTACCCCGGTTTCCCGACGGATATTCAGTCGCCGTTTATGGCTGCCGCGTCGCTTGCCGAGGGAACGAGCGTGTTTACGGAAACGATATTTGAGAACCGCTTTCAGCACGTTGACGAGCTTGTGCGCATGGGCGCGGATATAAAGGTCGTGGGCAGGAGCGCCGTTGTGCAGGGCGTTAAAAGGCTTTCGGGGGCGCGTATTGTTGCGCGTGAGCTGCGCGGAGGAGCCGCGCTTGTTATTGCCGCTCTTGCGGCGGAGGGCGAAAGCGAAATAACGGGAACGGAATATATTGACCGCGGCTATGAGGAAATCGAAAGATGTATTTCCGAATGCGGCGGAATAATAAAAAGAGTTAGCGAGTGATAATCAGTATGAGTACGAAAAACGGCAGAGAAAACCGCCGCCGCAGGCAGCAGCGGCTCAGAATGCAGCGTATACGCGCAGCAGTGGCGCTCGCTGCGGCTGCCGTTATTGCGGCGGTTATATTGTTTGCCACGCCGATATTCAACATACGGAGTATTTCCGTATCGGGCAACAGCGTTGTGACGCTCGACCAGATAAACGACTGCATAGGCGATACGGTCGGCAAAAACCTGTTTGCAACATGGAGCTCGTCAATAGAAAAACGCCTTAAAACGATAGCGTACATAGACGAAGCCGAGGTGAGCAAGTCGCTCATTCCGCCAATGCTGTACGTCAGTATAAAGGAATGCGAAACGGCGGCGTATTTTGAATTTGAGGGCAAGCAGGTGATTTTGAATTCGGAGCTGAAGGTGCTTGACGATTCAAACACATTCCCGCTTGACGGCGTGCCGCTCATACGCGGCATAGAGCCGAAGGGCTACACCGTCGGGCGCACGTTTGAGCTTGAGGACGCGGAAAAGGAATCGGCGCTGTCGATATTTTTGAAAACGATGTCCGATACGGGACAGCTCGGCAATGTGCTGTATCTTGACCTGACAAGCATAACGGATATAAAATTCAGCTACCGCGGCATGATAGACGTTTCGTGCGGCAGCGCGCTCGAGTTCGATAAAAAGCTCAGAATGTTTAAGGCTGTTATAACAAGCGGCTCTATAGGCGAAAATGCGCGCGGTGAAATAGACCTCAGCAACCCCGAACAGGCCGTGTATACACAGTAATGCGCGGTAAAGAGGCGAAATTTGTATAAAATCTCTAAAAAACAAAGAAATATTTTTAACATTTTCTTTGATTAGTTTTCAAAAAACTATTGAATTAAAGCCGAAAACATAGTAAAATATTATATATGTATAATACCCTCATAAGCGCGAGGGCTCGGAAACCACGAAGGAGGATGTATATATGAGTATGCCTATAGATTTGGAAGAAAATAATACAATAGAGGGCGCAAGAATCAAAGTAATCGGCGTCGGCGGCGGCGGTAACAATGCCGTTGACAGAATGATCGAAGCCGGAGTTACAAAAGCGGAATTTATTTGTGTAAATACAGATGCGCAGCAGCTGTCGAGCGTTAAGGCTCCGACGGTGCTCCAGATAGGACAGAAGCTTACAAACGGTCTCGGCGCGGGCGCAAAGCCGGAAATCGGCAGACAAGCCGCTGAGGAGACAAAGGACGAAATAAAGAATATAGTTAAAGACGCCGAAATGGTATTCGTTACCGCAGGCATGGGCGGCGGAACGGGAACGGGCGCGGCTCCGATCATAGCTGAAGCCGCAAAATCGCTTGGCATACTTACCGTTGCTGTTGTAACAAAGCCGTTCTTCTTTGAGGGTCCGCAGAGAATGAAAAACGCGGAAGAGGGCATAAAGCAGCTTGCCGAAAGAGTTGACGCTATAGTTACCATACCCAACGACCTGCTTTTGAAGATAGCCGATAAAAAAGTAACGATAAACGATTCCTTCAAGCTTGCGGACGATGTTCTCCGCCAGGGTGTTCAGGGCATAATCGAGGTTATAACTCAGAAGGGTATTATGAACTGCGACTTTGCGGACGTCAGAACGATAATGAAGGACAGCGGCGTTGCCCATATGGGTATCGGTATAGGCAAGGGCGAAAGCGCGGCTCAGGACGCCGTTCGCGCCGCAATAGAAAGCCCGCTGCTTGAAACGAGCATCGAGGGCGCGGAAAACGTGCTGCTCAATATCACCGGCGGCAGCGAATTCTCGCTTGTTGATATGGGTGAGGTTTCGGGTATTGTACGCGAAATGGTATCGGAGGACGCAAATATAATTGTCGGAACGGCAATGGACGATACTCTTAAGGACGAGATAAAGGTAACGCTTATCGCAACCGGCCTTGAGGACGGCGCAACGCGCAAGAAGGATTCCATAATGGAGGAATTTAAGAGAAGCGTGCCGAAATTCACGGCAGCCGACAGCGGAAGCGCACCGAAGCCCGAAAGGGAAAGAAGGGCTCCGTCGAGCCTTTCGTCATCGCTCTCGGACGATGAGGATTCGATATTTACGAGAAGACGCCCCGGCAGCGGAATGAGCAACATAGATGTTCCGTCATTCTTTAAGCCCGGCAGCAGTAAATAAGACATATAAATAAAGTGGTTTTACGGCAATGCCGCCGCGGAGGTAATCTGCGGCGGCGTTGTTTTTTTGTTTGCCCCGCACAAAAAAACTGTTGCTTTATATGTGGTTATATGCTATAATACACATACAAACAACAAAAGGCGGGGAAGCCATGGGAAAAATAAACAACGCCGTTGAAACGGTGAACAAAGTAGAACGCATATATCACAGATACCGCAATATGATATATCTTACGGCATTTGACATACTGCGCGACAGAGCGCTTTCGCTTGACGCCGTCCACGATACAATGGTAAAGCTTATGCGCTACGCGGACAGGATCGATGAAAGCAAGCCGACGCAGATGTGTAATTACATATACAGGGTCGCAAAATGCGTAAGTATAGATATGTACAACAAGCGGAAAAACATGGTCCTCACAGAGGACTCGGACGACGCGGCGGAGGACGGCTGCGCGCAATGGCAGAACGGGCCGGAGGAATACGTTATCACAAAAGAAAGCGTGAACGATATAGCCGGCGTCATAAACGGCATGGACGAAAAATACAGCATGCCGCTGCGTCTGCATAAGCTGTATAAGTTCAGCATAGACCAAACTGCCGAGATGATGGGCGTTTCGCCGCGCACCGTGCATAACAGGATAAATAAGGCGAAGGAAATTATTGCGGAAGCGCTTAAGGGAAGGGGGAAGATCCGTGAATAACGATGTATTTGACAGGCTGCATGATATGCTGATAGACGAAGCGCTGTCAGCTGCCGATGAGCTGCCCGATAAAAATATCCCGGAGGAAGCGCCGGTCGAGTTCCCCGAGGAGTTTGAAAAACGCATGGATAAGCTGTTCGGCGACGAGCGCCGCCGTGCGCGCAGAACGCATCCGCGCAGGTACGCCAAGCGTATTATTATACTTGCGGCGGCGTTTACGGCAGCCGCCGCGGCAACCGTTATGAGCGTTGAAGCGCTGAGGGTAAGGTTTTTAAATACGTTTATCCTTCCTCTTAAAACAAATACCGAGATACGCTTTTCGGGCGGCGGCGATATGCCGAAAAGCTTTGACGCCGATATTAAATTCGGATATATCCCCGACGGGTTCAATGTTACACAGGCGGATAGAAACAGTCAAGGTGTATTTTTCAAGCTTGATAATGGCGATAAGTATTTTTCGATCAGCGTGTATTTATACAGCGAAAATGCTGTTGCCGGTATAGATACGGAAAATGCAAAAACGGAAAATATAGATATAAACGGAAACACGGCGCTGTACAGCGAAAAACCGGAGGTGCAGATATTATTCTGGGTGGACGGAACGTATATGTACATGATGGACGGCAATATCGGACGTGATAGGCTTGTGCAAATTGCACAAAATTTAAAAGTTTATTAAAAAATAAAAAAATTTTTTAAAAAATATTGCACTTTTGCCTTTGCAGAGCAGTTATATATATGTAAGGCAAACAAAGAAAGAGGTGCAATGAAATGAAAAAAATCAATAAAATCCTTACAGCAATAATTGCGGCAGCATCATTGACATCAGCGGCAGGTACAGGGGTGTACGCCGCTCCGCAGCCGCCGGCGGGCGGGACGTCGGAAATAATCCCGATGTATACAATCATAACCGGCGCATCTGTTGATTTAACTCATGAAGGCTGGGGCTATATGACATGCAGAAGTCAGACAAAAGTTCAATCCGGTTACATAGCGGGCGTTATCGCTGAGCTTCAGCGCAATGAAGGCAGCTACTGGAATACGATAGAAACGGTTTCCGGTACAGGGTGGAAGGATGTCGGCGTTACGGATTCGTGGTATGTTGCAAGCGGCTATGAATACCGTGTCAAATCATCGCACTATGCGTATGACGCCAACTGGAATGTTGTTGAGTCCGATACGAAATACAGCGATTCTGTATGGTATTAAGGCGCTTCTGAGGGAGATGACGGTTGAATGAGTTTCAATGCGGGGGCTGCCGCCCCCGCGCCCCCGCTTGCCGCTCCGGCAGCCGCGGGGTTGCGAAAAAAAGAAACCCCACGGGGTTCCAAAGGGGCTAAGCCCCTTTGCAAATAAAAGTGAAATTACTGCTTAACCGCATTATATACAAAGTTCTTTCTTTAATATGGACAAGAAGGGAGAGATGCTGTTATATATAAAACGGTCAAAAGAAAGAGACCCGAGCGCATGACTGCATATAACCTGCAAATCAAAACAGCAGTCACGCGCCGTGCTCCGAGTCTCTCCGATAAGTATACATAAAGCAGTTGCTTTTGTCAAGGCTTTTTGGAGATTTCTCGACGATGTTTTAAAGCGGAGCGGCTGTAATAAATAAAAAATCCAAGGAGGATAATTTCATGAAAAAAATTAGTAAAATTATGGCGATGGCATTGTCAGCAATGCTCGCAGTAGGTGGTATGGGTATCAGCGCAATGGCTGAGGAAGTAATTGACCTTGGGCACGGCATTACCCTGACCATAAGAAGTGAAGAAGAAGAAATGCAGCGTCCTATGCCGCGTTTATGGAATTCATTCCACTTTGATCAGTATGTAGGAGAGTTCCCCGAACCTTCTTGGCTTAGAAATATAGATGACGCTAATAAGTCAACATATATGGATTTAGGCGCAGACGAATCGACTATCAAAATGGAGTTTGATGAATGGGTAGATGAGGAACTTTATACAGCGGTATATGATGTTACAGAAGACAGAACGCTTTTTGATGATTGCGAAAATGGTTTGGCGGGACCGTTCAAACTAAATTACTCATGGACGATTAGCGGACTTACTGGCGGGCATACATATAGGGTAGGTTTTGCGACAGAGAGCGGACAATTTCGTCTTGTCGGTATGGCAACGAGCTTTTAATTTAAATTAAATTCATTTTAAAGGAGGGTGCATACTCATGAAAAAACTAATCACTATTGCAATCACCATATCAATGATAATTTCGTGTACCGCCATGGGCGCATTTGCGGAAAATGAAGAAAAAGATCCCACGGGGATACATATAATCGATCCGGAAACGGGCGAATATGAGCTGACCTATGACGATAACAGCGGCATTACCGAGGGCGATGTGGGAACCGTAT
>DVLU01000092.1 GCA_018715365.1 Candidatus Ornithomonoglobus intestinigallinarum
GTTACGGGGACTATGACGGTGCCGTCGGCCGCTTTTATCGGTTCGCCGATTATTTTTTTCGTATCGATGAGCGTTTCGAAATTCTTTATTGCTCCGTCAAGCATTTCTTTTACAGGGTTATCCATTGTCCTTTTCCTTTCTCAAATTCTTCAAATCCTTTAAAATTCTCAAAATATATTTTAACGACAGCGCGCCGAGCACGATAAAATGCAGTATGTTCGTGCTTATTTCAATATACGCGCCTGCCGAAAAGCAGGCTCTGTTAAAATCGGGCGACAGCTCGACCGACCGGTTTTTTAGCCGCATATGCCTGTCGGCAAAGCCGACGGCGTTATACACGGCGGGATATACGGCGCCGCAGAGCATACCCGTATATGCGGGGTCTCCCGTGCCGAACCTCGCGGAAATATTCAATTCGCGTATTTTTATCATATGCTTTGCAAGATAGCGCGACGATACGCGCAGAAGCTCAAAAAAATCGTCTTTTACCGCATAAAATATCTTAATAAGCTCTTTTATGTCAAACTCACGCTTTTCCTTCGGCTTTTCGCCATCGCTCCGCGTTTTTCCGCCGCTCTTTTTTTCATGCTGCTTCTTCGGTCTCGGATAAAGCGTCAGCTTCAAAAACGCATAGCCGAGCTTTATTTCACCGCCGTCAGCGTTTACAAACGCCGTTAAGCGGATCGGTATGAGCACGGCTGCCGCAATTGCGGCAAGCACTGCCGCCGTGATATATACAGCCGTCATTTATCCTCACTCCTCAGCGCCGGAAACGGCGCTGCCGTCCTCCGATTCGTTTTCCGCCGCATTAAGCTCTATCTGTTCGCCCTGCGGCGGCTCGTCGATTTTCATCTGAACAAAATTTATCGGCGGCAGCTCGTCCGGCGATTTTAATCCGAAACAGCGCAGGAACGTCGGCGTTGTAACGTAAAGTATAGGTTTGCCGGGCGCGTCGAGCCTTCCCGCTTCATCGATAAGCCCGCGCTCGTACAGCCTGTTTACGCAGCCGTCGGAATTTACGCCGCGGATTTTTTCTATCTGACCGCGCGTTATCGGCTGCTTGTACGCAATTATCGCAAGCGCCTCCATTGCCGCGTTTGACAGGGGCTGATTCCTCTGCTCACCTAATATTTCCTGAATGTACGTATAATATTCGGGGCGCGAGCATATCTGATAGCCCTCCAAAATTTCTATTATGGCAAAGCCGCGCCTGTCCCTGTCGTATTCCTCTTTCAGCTCCTTCACGGCATCGTTTATCTCGTCTATTGTCACATCGAGAACCGCTGCCAGCTTTGCCGCCTTCACCGGCTCGCCCGCCGCAAAAAGTATGCCCTCTATGGCGTATTTTATATTATCCTTCACCGCTTTCAAAAGCTCCTTTCGCAGTATCTTCGCGGTTGTTTTTTTCCGCCGTTATTATAAAATCACGCTTGTCCTCATCAAAATCGGCGCGTATCCTGTTCAGCTTTATCATCTCAAGCACCGCAAGGAACGTTGCGATCATTTCCGGTTTTGAATCGCTGTCCGGAAAAAGGCTTTTAAAGCTCACGCGCCTGCTTTTTGCAAGCCGCTTGCATATTTTTTCCACCATATCGTCAACAGATACCTTTTCGCGTCCGACTATTCCCGAAAACGCCCGTTTTTCCGGGGCGGAGCGACGTATCCGCCTTGCAAGTATGTGCTCAAACGCTTCGATAAGCTCGTCCGTATTGTGACGGCGGCTGTATTCCGGAACGGGGAATTTTATTTTTTCCTCCCCGCGGAACACCATATAGCGCGACGAAAACTCGCTTTTTCTGAGCTCTGCCGACGCCTCCTTGAATTTCTGATATTCTTCGAGCCGCCTTGCAAGCTCCTCGCGCGGGTCCTCCTCTTCCTCTTCCTCCTCGTTTTTCGGGATGAGCATACGCGATTTTATGAGCAGCAGCTGCGCCGCCATAACAAGAAATTCGCTTGTGTTTTCAAGCTCCGCTTCTTCAATGCCCTCTATTGCTTCAAGGTAGCGGTCCGTTATTTCCGCTATCGGGATGTCGTAAATACTGAGCTTATGCTTTTGGATAAGCGTTAATAGAAGGTCGAGCGGTCCTTCGAATTTATCAAGCTTATATAATATTTTATCCATTTCTGCGCCGCTCCTACAGTATAAGGTCGGCGGCGTGGGCTATAACCTGAACGATACCGTTATAGAGCATCGTTACGCCCGTGCCTATGATGCTGTCAAAAACACCGAGTACAGACAGCACAATTATCAGAATAAAGCTGTAGCGTTCAAAGCTCATCAGCTTATAATACGCGCTGTCCGGCAAAAACATACTTATAACTCTCGAGCCGTCGAGCGGCGGTATCGGTATAAGATTAAACACGGCAAAGCTCAGGTTCCGTATCGCAAACAAATTCATCGCATACGAAAACGTGCTCATAAACGCGCCGTTCATGCTTCCGCCCGCATTTAATACGGCAATCGCCGTGCCGAGATAGATAATCATGCCGACAAACGCAAGCAGTATGTTCATTACGGGGCCCGCGATGCCGACAAGCGCCATACCCTTTTTCTTGTCCTTATAGTACATCGGATTTACCATAACGGGCTTTGCCCAGCCAAAGCCGGTGAATATCATAAGCAGCGTTCCGACAAGGTCAAGATGCGCAAGCGGATTTAATGTCATTCGCCCCTCGCGCTTCGGCGTCGGGTCGCCGAGCTTTCCCGATACCCAGCCGTGCGCAAGCTCATGAAGCGTCAGCGCAATGAGCGTTATAACCGCATTTATAAGCAGCGTTCTCAAATCAAACAATCGTCCTATCATAAAAAACTCCATTCCGCCGCTCCGCGTCGGCATAAACAGTATATAAAGCATCTCTTACCGGCGGAGCATGGAAGGATAAGAGATTTCTTGCCCGTGTGCGTTTCGGGATACAGCCGGGAAAATCCCGCACGGGCTTCGGAGCCGTGTCCCGAAAAAGATATACATATATTATTATATAATTTTTTCGGCAAAAAGTAAAGCCCTTTTGATAAAATATTTGACAAACGCACGCATAAGCGGTATAATTATTTCAATTCGGGAGGTGTTCGCGCATATGCGGCTCATAATCAAATACCTTCGTCCGCTGTTCAGGCGGATGTTCTTCGGACTTTCAATAAAATCAACGGGCACGCTTGTGGAGCTTGCCATACCTTATATCCTGAGCTATATCCTTAAAAGCGTCGTTTTAAAAGAGAGCATACCGCTTATTGTGGCATGGGGGCTTCTTATGATATTCTGCTCCGTTTTTGCCTGTGTTTTTAATATTTGGGCAAACAGACTTGCCGCCGGAGTGGCGCGCGATTTTTCGGAAAAGCTCCGAAACGATTTATTTGCAAAAACCGTATCGCTGAGCGCTGCGCAGACGGACGCGTTCACGGTTGCGTCGCTCGAATCGCGTATAACAACGGACACCTACAACGTCCACGGCTTTGTGAACATGATGCAGCGCATGGGCGTGCGCGCGCCGATACTGCTTATCGGCGGCATTGCGATAACGCTTATAATGGACAGCTATCTTGCGCTTTCCATGCTTGCCGTTCTGCCGTTTATTTTTATAACGGTAATGCTTATTTCAAAAAAGGGCGTGCCGCTTTACACAAAAGTCCAGAAATCGGTAGACCGAATGATAGGCGTCGTTAGGGAGGATGCGCAGGGCATACGCGTCATAAAAGCGCTTTCAAAGGAAAAATACGAGCATGGGCGGTATGACGCGGCAAACACGGCGCTTGTAAAAAACGAAAAAAAGGCCGGCATAACGATGGGGCTTGTGAACCCCGTCATGACGCTGCTTATGAATATAGGCATAGTGGCTGTTATTGCCATGAGCGCACCGAGAGCCGCCGCCGGCGTTTCGGATTCCGAAACGGTTATTGCGTTTATACAGTACTTTACGATGATTTCGACGGCCATGATGTCGGTTACGAGAATTTTTAATATGTACACAAGGAGCTCCGCTTCGGCGCGCAGAATAGAGGAGGTCCTGAGCACGCCGGAGGATTTGACGGTAAAAAAAGGGCCGGACGCGCCTTTAAAACCGGCGGACGATGCACATATAGAATTTGATCATGTATCGTTTTCGTATCTCGGCGGCCACACCGACCTTTCTGATATAAGCTTTAAATTAAAGCGCGGCGGCCATCTCGGAATCATCGGCGCAACCGGCAGCGGCAAAACGACGCTTATAAAGCTGCTCATGCGCTTTTACGACGTGACGGACGGCTGTATAAAAATAAACGGGCGCGACATACGCACAATACCGCGCCATGAGCTTTATTCGATGTTCGGCGCGGCAATGCAGAACGACTTTGTATTCGGCGGCACGAT
Organism: Candidatus Ornithomonoglobus intestinigallinarum; assembly: GCA_018715365.1. Classification (GTDB taxonomy): domain Bacteria; phylum Bacillota; class Clostridia; order UBA1381; family UBA1381; genus Ornithomonoglobus_A; species Ornithomonoglobus_A intestinigallinarum. The sequence continues at coordinate 4,350 of DVLU01000092.1, forward strand.
TGAAGAAAACATTGAATTTTTCCGCGGCAAAAACGGCGTTGATATTTACGGCGCCGCAAAAACGGCGCAGGCGGAGGAATTTATAACGTCGTTCGGCGACGGCTTTTCGCATATGCTCTCGCCGAAGGGCACGAATGTTTCCGGCGGGCAAAGGCAGCGGCTTTTAATATCGCGCGCTCTTGCATCAAAGCCCGATATTCTCATACTTGACGACAGTTCCTCCGCGCTTGACTACAAAACGGACGCCGCGCTCAGAAAGGCGTTAAAGCGCGATATGGGCGGCACAACGGTTGTGACGGTTGCGCAGCGCGTAAGCTCCGTTAAGGACTGCGATACGATAATCGTCCTTGAATACGGCGAAATGATAGGCATGGGCACGCATGAGCAGCTCTTGAGAACGTGCCCCGAATACAGGGAAATAAGTGATTCTCAGATGGGAGGCGCAATTCTTGACTAACGGAGGTTTCGGACACGGCGGCGGGCGCAGGGGCTTTGGCGGGCACGGCCGCACGCTTGACAAAAAAACG
>DVLU01000093.1 GCA_018715365.1 Candidatus Ornithomonoglobus intestinigallinarum
AAAAAATTTTACGGCAGGCTTGTCGGTCTGCTTGCGGCGGCGTCGATAGCAATATCGGCGCTCCCCGCCGCGGCGTCAGAGACGGGCAAAACATACAATTCGGCGGAAAATTTTCCGACGCTTTCAGGCGACTGGGTAGGCTGCACATGGGATAACGGCGTTTGGCAGGCGGAAACCTATAATTCCGAAACGAACACTTACGCCGACGCCAATTATTCATATAACGGCGGCTTTGCAAACGATAGCTGGACGTGGAATAATGCGGTCATAAAAGGCGATATGCTCACGGTTGCGCAGGGCGACCTTGCGCTTACGCAGCATCCCGTAAGAACATTTGTCGCACCCGAGGCAGGTGCGGTAAGGATTGAAGCAACAGACATTGTACATAATACGGACGCTAAAAAAATACTGTTCAGAATATCAAAAAACGATAGTGTGATATGGTCATACGAAATTGCGTGGTACGGCACATCGGGACAGCCCGAACAGATAATAGACGTTGCACAGGGCGATAAAATCCGTTTTGAGGTCATACAGCTTGAAACAAGAACATGGGGTTATGATATAAACTGGACAAATACAGTTACCTACATTAACGGCACACAGCCCGAGCCTACGCCTGATCCGGGCGCGACGCCGGAGCCGCTGCCCGACCCGTCGGGAGATGCGCGCTTTGAATTTGCATCAAACAGCGCATACACAAACGCAGCGTTAAACGGCACATGGGATACTGTTTGGTCGGCGCAGACGGCGGCGTTTGAAGGTGCGTCGTGGAGCATGGTTTATACGGACGCACCCTACACTCACGGAAATGATTATTGCGCAAACTATAACGACAATGGGGACGGGCCTCTTGTAAACGGCGAGAATTTGTACGTCGGTAAAACAGGCAATAATAACGCACCGTTTACCGTAAGGACGTTTACCGCACCGAGAAACGGCGAGCTTATAATAAAGAGCGCCGATATAAAAAACAATTCCGCCATGGCGCTTATGACAAGAGTTGTAAAGCAGACAAACGGCGTTGACGTCGCGCAGCAGCTTTGGCCCACCGCGGAAACCGATACATCAACAACTCAGTGGACAAACCAGGGAACATACGGACTTATTTACGGCTGGCAGACGCGAAACGTTGAGGAGCTGCGCGTTACAGTCAAAGCGGGCGACAAGATAAGCTTTGAAGCGGGAAAACAAAACCCGGACATCGATACCGGTCAGCTTATGGCAACGTGGGTAAACGAAATAGAATATGCCGATAAGCCGGATATGAGCAAGCCGTATTTCACAAGCGAAGCGGGAAACACGCTTTCAACCTACGAAGAAATAGCATCGGCCGACAACGCCGTGCTCCATATACCGCAGTACGAAGCATTCGCCGATGCGGAAAGCGCGGTTGTTTTGACGGCGTATTATGATGAAAACGGCATATGCAAAGAAGTGGTGATGTCAGAGGAATTTACGGATTTGTCGCAGCCCTTGGAGGTTGAATTGGGAGAAGGCGCATACAGCGTAAACGGCAGCATAAAGGTATTTGTATGGGACGGCACAGACGCCATGAAGCCGCTCGCGGACGTGTTTACCGTTGAAACCGGCGATGAGGATATGAAAATCCCGGTGCTTTTCAAAAACTACGACGGAAGCGACAAAACGATATACGTTTATAAAAACACAACGTTTGCGGAGCTTTCACAGCCCGAACGCAGCGGCTATAAATTCCGCGGCTGGTATATTGACGAAGCCTGTGAAAACAGAGCGGAAAACGGCGATATTGTATCAAATTACGGAACGGTTTATGTAAAATGGACAGGGGACGGCAGCGCCGCCGTTCCCGTGTCTGTAACGGATTATTTTAATGCAGACGTAAAAAGCCTTGATTCCTGCACCGTAAGCGCGCCGGAAAGCGCCGGGCTTGTACGAAACAGCAGGCTTGAGCCGGCAGCCGCCGCAGCAGCGGACAGCTTTTACGGCTCGTACGTTGTAACTGGCAGCGGAAACAATACGGTCACGGTCGATAATATAGACGGCGAATGCGCTGCGGGCGAGGTGGTATTTTACGTTGAGCTTGCCGATTATGAAGCGGCGGGCGAGGAATACGGCATTTCGCTTAAAAGCATCGGCGCGGAGCAAAACGGCGCGCAGGTTACGCTTTTGCCGGGCGGCGGTGAAATTTATTACGCGGAAGATAACGAATGGAAAAGCGCAACAGTATCGTCAGGCGGCGCCGTAAGCGGAATACCGTCGGGCTATAAGGGCTATATCCGAGTTTCGTTCGGCGCGCTCACATATGCGGACGGCGCCGGCTTTGGCGGAGCGTCAACACTTAAAAAGGCGGAAATCGCGTTCAACGGTACCGGCGGCAGCGGTTATGCGGTGCTCGGCGGCGTGTTTTATTTCCCGTCGGAAGCTGCGGACTGTACAGTTATGAAGATAAACAACGCGTATTATGAGCTTTCGCGCGCATCGGAAAATATAGTCGTAAATTCATATGACGCGTATGCCGGCGGCGCTTGCGTATCAACAAGATATTCGGGCACATCGTCCGAACCGACGGCGCAGCTTTCGGAGGGCGGAACGGATATGCCGTTCGGAACAAGGGCGGCTGTTTTAACATCGCTGTCGGGTGCAAAAGAAACAACAAAGGGATATATGAACACATATATAAATCCCGACGCCGAAATAATGATGCAGCCGGGTGTTGACGAGCTGATGTTTTACGTTGAACTGCCCGAATTTGAAAAGAGCACTGCCGATTCACCGCTTAAGCTGCTCGGTATGACCGCACTGCAGGGCGCCTCCGAAGAGGAGCTTAATTTTTCGAACAGTATATATAAATACGCCGATGAAAACAGCGGCTCATGGAAAACGGCGCGAGCGGGAGCCGACGGCGAGCTAAACGATATTCCGTCAGACTTCAGTGGCCTTATAAAGGTCGATATAAAGCAGTTTAAGAATTTTGCGGATATTAAAAATATAGATTTTTCATTGCCGTATTATATTACAAAATTCGAGCTTGGCTTTAATTATGCCGGCGGTGAAAGCGATGCGGCCGTTATCGGCGGAGTATATTCCGTTATTTCCGACAGCAATGCCGCATATGCAAAAGACGGCATGACGGGAGAAACGCAGCGCGTTAAGGCTGACGGCGTATCCGATAAAACCGCGGCCGACGGCTGCAAAAACATATTTGCGGACGACGTAACGGGCGGCGAAGCAAAAATTTATCCCGCAGCAGAAGTTCAAAACCCGGCAAATGTCATAGAAGCCGATACGTCGCTTAACGGCGAACCGAATGCGGTTGCTTTTGCAAATGATATAGCCGATAATAAAATAGGCGATTTTGAAAAAACAGGTATAGATAAAATGTGCCACGTTTCAACGTTTATATATTCCGGGGGGAATATATACGTAACGTATTACGCAAATACGGTATCGGCCGAAGAAAACCCGCAGTATCAGTCTGCAAGGCTGTCATATGCTCCGGAAAACGATACGGATCAAAAAACCATAATTGATATTATGCAGGTCGGAGACGATCTGTACGGATATAAAGTAACCGGCGTTTACGATACGATACTTATGCAGAAGGAGGACGAACCCGATAATATTTATATCCTCTGGACGGCAAGCATAAACGATAAATATTACAGGCTTTATACAATATTCAACACAAAAACCGAGGAACTCGGGGAAACGGGCGTAAATAAATTCAAGGTAAGGGACACGGTAAACGATTTCAGCTCGAGCGGAATGCAGAACGCACTTTCGGCAAACGGTATAGGCTATAAAACGTTTTTCAGCGATATAGGCATAATGCAGAAGCTTTCGGCAAGAGAGGAAAACGGTGAGCTTTACTATTACACCGGTTCCTACAGCGGAAACTTTACGTGTATAATAAAGAGCAAGGACCTTATAACATGGGAATATGTCGCACAGCCCAACGAGGGCGCGGACAATACGGGCTTTGACAACGCAACAAAATGGGAAAACGCCGTTTACGTGCTCGGCGATAAGGCATATTATTTTGTGCGTCAATGGGATCCGTGGGATGAAGGCGGCAGCGATTACGGTATTCTTACATGCTACGATTTAAACAGCGGCAGATGGTCGCAGCCGGTGCTTGTAGGCGATTGCCAGTCGCGTTCGGACTTTATATATTATAAGGATGCGCTCTATCTTTTCTATGCGCCCACCGACAGAAACCATATAGGCATACTTAAGATAAACGAAGACAATCTTGCGGAATCCGAGGTTGTGCTTCAGGCGGACATGAACGGCAGCTGCTTCTATCCGTTTGTTCAATATAACAGCGAAGGCGAGCTGTGTATGTCATATACCGTGAACAGGGAGCATATACGCCTTTCATCGTTTGTATTGAGCGATTATCTGAATTAAGGAGACATGGATTTAATGGATATAAACGATTATTATCTCCGAAAGGACGAAAAACCGCTTGACCGCATAGTAAATAACGGCGGCTTCTGCGGAATATTCAGAACAATATGCTGCATAGGCGACAGCCTGTCGTCCGGGGAGTTTGAAACGATAGCTCCGGACGGCAAGCATTCGTATTACGATATATACGAGCAGTCGTGGGGACAATATATTGCAAGAATGACGGGGAGCACCGTATATAATTTTTCGAAAGGCGGCATGACGGCAAAAAAGTATTGCAGCGGCTTTGCCGATGAAAACGCGTTCTGGTCGCCGATGAAGGCGGCGCAGGCATATATAATTGCGCTCGGCGTAAACGATATGTGGGAGGAGGGCGTAAAGGCGGGCTGTATTGATGATACGGCCGACGACAATACGTTCGCGGGCTTCTACGGAACCATAATACAAAGGCTGAAACGAATAAGCCCCGATGCAAAGCTGTTTTTTGTAACGCAGCCGCGCGAGGAATCCGACAGCGATTACCAGATAAAAAATAAAGAAGCGCAGCGCAAAATACTTTACGGTTTTGCCGGCAAATTCACCAATTCATACGTTTTGGATTTGTATAAATACGCGCCTGTGTATGACAAAAAATTTAAAGAGAATTTTTTCTTCAACGGTCATATGAACGCCGCCGGCTACCGCCTTACGGCCGATATCATAGCATCGTATATAGATTACATAATACGAAGCTCGCCTGAGGATTTTACGGCGTCAGGGCTTATCGGCGCCGGAATCGATTTCGGTGTGCAAAGCGGAAATTGAATAAACGCGCGGCCGCGGCAGCATTATAACGGAGCAAATAAATGAAACCGAAATAACAGAAAATACGCTTATTTACATAGGTCCTGCGATTTTATCGGTTATACGCTCCTTAAGCGAAGATTTTTCGCTTCGGCTGCTCGGCTTTAACGGTTCTGCGGCATCGGCTTTTATGGAATACTGCGGGCTTGATATGACCGGCGTAATACATAACCTGCCGCGGGAGCTTGTTTATGACTTTAATCGGCTGCATGAATCGGGCTGCTGCGATATGTCCGACACAACGGTCGGTATATACAGGTTTATATGTTGCCTGTGCAGCCTTGAGGATTCGCGTGCAAGGCGGGTAAGCTCATATGAAAGCTTTTTGAGGACGTCGTTTGAAACGTTTGCGGCGCGCAATCTGTCATACGGGATAGACGTAAATGCTTTCTGCAAAAAAACGGGAATATCGGAAACGGAGCTTGATAAAGCTTTGGAAGGCGGCGTATCCGATACAATAAAAAAATGCCGCATAAGCGAAGCAAAACGTCTGCTTATAACACGTCCCGACGATTTGCGTGAAACAATATGCCGCTACTGCGGCTTTCCGTCGGTGTCTGAAATGGAAATGGAATTTGAAGAATATGCGGGAGCTTCCGTTGATGAATTCATAAATTCATACAAGCAGTAAGGATAGAGTTTTCCGGGGGGGCTGCTGCCCCCGGGCTCCCGCATATCCGGCTTGAAGCTGTTTAATTTAATTCAACCAATTCGTCCCAGCCTAAAGACACGGTTGTGTTTTGTATATTATGATTATAATCACAGCATTGGGAATTTTTCAATACTAAGTTTCAACGATTTATTTCAATTTTCAATTATCAATGCGGAGGCATTTGAAATTTATTATCTATCTTAAGCTCATTTTTGCCGCTATTTTACAGCATATATTACAATAAAAAAGGCGTGTCAGCGTTCATTTTTAAATTATTTTACAACAGCAATTCATATGCGGAAATATCGGCTGAAATTTTATTTATTGTTTTATTCAATAAAAAATGCAAAAATAGTTTCATTTTCGGTTGAAAAGCCTTGTCCGTGTTGCTATAATGAAGTTAACAAATACAATTTCGTCATGCGAAAAGGAGAGCGAGGAATAGAAAATGACCGGAAATTTAAGCTTCAAAATTAAAAGCAAACGAATATCGGCAGTTCTTTTAAGCATTGCGCTGATGCTTGGGTATACGGCCGTACCGGCGCTTGCGGCGGAAAAGATAGCGATTGACCCGAATAATGTTACGGGCGGCGAAGGGTACAAGGGAAGCCCGTACTTAAACGCCGCGGACGGAAATCTCGATACGTTTTTTGACGGGCTTAAGGGACAGTACGTGCAGATAGATATGGGCGGCACATACGATATAAGTTCGATAAAATACCGTGCGGGAGAAGACTGGGCAACCGAAAGAATGGTCGGTTGTTATTTTGAGGGCAGCGTAAACGGCATTGTCTGGGAGCGCATATACACCGTAACGGAGGAGCCCGAATGGGGAAACGGTGAAATAATAGAGCTAAAAAAAGAAGTATTTGAAACGGATAATGCAATATTCAGATATATTCGCCTGCAAGCGCCGCCGGAACAGTTCTGCAACGTTGCGGAAATAGAGCTGTACGGTGAACATGCAGAGCCGGTAACAGAGCCGGTAATTGAAGATCAAAGCTTTTTTGATACGTTTGAAACTGCCGAAAACTGGACGGATATTTTGGGAAACTGGTCGGTAAACAAGGGCTATGACGGAAACAGCGTATACAGCCAGAGCATGACAGACACCGGAAATTCAAGCACGCGAAATGAAATGCGCGCCGTTATCGACAACAGGACGTGGTCGGACGCGGTTTATGAATTTGACGTAAGATATGACGGCGCCGCATTAAATAATGATATGAGCAATTGGTTCGGCGTTTCCTTCAGAAAAAAAGATTCGTACACATCGTGGCGTGACGAATCGGGATATATGCTTTATTGGCGTATAGACGGCAGAATGGAGCTCGGCAAGGGCAATGCGTCGGACATGACAGTAAAAAGTGCGGCCGAAACAGGCGGACCTCTTTCTGCCTCCGCAGAGGAAACGGGGGATTGGCGGCACGTTAAAATAGTAAACAGGGGAAATAACATAAAGGTTTTTCTCGATAACGGCAGCACGCCGCTTTATGATTGGACTGATAACAGCAATCATGCGGACAAGGGGTACTTTACATTAAATGCAAGCGCAAGCGCATGGAGCTTTGACAACATAAAAATAATAACGGATGGCAATTTATCATACAGCGCCGTCATCCCGGCAAACACCTCGGCAACGCTGTATCTGCCTGCAGACGGACAGAGTGCGGATATAGACGGCGCTGCCGCGGCCGGTGTGAAATATATCGGGGCGGTGGAACATAACGGGGTAAAAACCGCAAAGTTTGAGCTTGTATCCGGCGGATATGATTTTGTTGTTTCGGACGATAAAATAACAGTGACGCTTAAAGACGAATACGTTTCATCGGACATCGTTTACGGGCTGTACGCAAACGGGGAAAAAACCGAATATATTCCGGCAAGCGGCGATGCCGTGTTTAAAGCCCGGCTTTCAATAAATACGGAAAAGCCCGTGAGCCTTATATATGCCGTTTACGATAAAACAACAAACGAGCTTATAACCGTTAAAATAAATGAGCTTGAAAATCCGCAAAATATCGACACGGAAATCCCCGTGGCGCTTCCCGAGGAACGTTCGGATATAATTTTACGAATATTCCTGTGGGATACGGAAACGATGAAACCTATATTAAAGAGCCTAAAATATACTTCCGCGGAATGAAAAATTACGGAAAGGACATATGTCGTATGAAAAAGGAAAGAATTATAGCTGCCGCCGCGGCAGTGACGCTTATGAGCGGGACGATAAGCCCCGGTGTTTTTGCAAGCAACACCGAAAGCACTCGCATTTCTGACACGTCATGGAGTATACCTGACAGCGTTGCGGGAAAAATTTCTTATTCAAATTCATATAATCCCGCAAAATGGCAGGATTATTGGTCAAACGGCGACGAAAGCTGGCGTGACGGGCTTGTAACGGGCAACGGCGAAAACGGTCTTTTGGAGGACTGTGCGCCGGAAGAGGACGTTATGATATTCCAAAACGTTAAGTTTAATTACCCTTCAGGAGCGCAGCGCGAAACGCCGGAGCTTGAAAGCGTAATGGACGATGCAAGGCAATCGCTTTTGAACGATACGAAATCCGCGTCGTCGGCGGAGGCGGTTGATATACTTTTAAACCGTGCGGCGGAGTGGAGCGAGGATAACGGGCTGCGGTCAGGTTCATGGAAAATCCAGAATACTTATGCGTTTCATCCCGGTATGCAGCTGAGACTGAAAATGAACGGCTTAAATAACGGTGATGAAACAAATTATTACAGATATACTTATAACCGCCTCCGACAGGGATAAGGAGATGGGGGAGTATGACGGTTTTAAAGATGCTGCGGGATATGATTTGGTAAATGATTTGTCGGACCGTGTGAATGTTGCTGCCGAAAAATACGGCGGCGCGGAATTTGACTACGGCGCCGCATTGGCGCCGCATGCGGAAAAGCACTGTAAAGAATTCGGAGCCGTAAAGCTTGATCTTAACGCCGATGAAGCAGACCGCGCTCTTTCAAACGAGGAGCTTATACAGAAGCAGAAGGCTCATAAAAACGAGCTTTTGCCCGTATATGAATATATGCAATGCTTCGGCAACCGCCGGATACCTCTTGCGGAGGATATAAAAGAATTGCTTTCGGAAACGGGAAATACATATAATATGGCAGGAAAGAGCGGCGACGGTGCGGACGACGGCACGGTCTATAATTTAAGAAATACCCTGGAGCTTACGGACGAACGGGCCGACGAAATAATCGAAAACGGATACTTTGATTTGCAGAATGATATTTTATATCCGCTGCTTACAAAAACGGCAAACTTCTGGACAGGGCTTTTAACGCCGGAATATTTAGTGGTAGAATAAAAAACGTACAGGTTAAAGCTTTCGCAAAATCAGCATATGTGATATAATATAGCATATGAGGAGGCAATAACA
>DVLU01000094.1 GCA_018715365.1 Candidatus Ornithomonoglobus intestinigallinarum
CTTTTATTGATATGGATTGTAACAGCATAGCCGAATATATACGTGCCGGCGCAAAGCCGTCGGAAAATATCGGCGTGGAGCTTGAACATTTTGTGACCGGCGCGGACGGAAGCTGCGTCGGTTATTACGGCGAAAACGGAATGGGCGCGGTCCTTGAAGGGCTTGCGCGGTTTTTTGATGAAAAATTTTATTCGGAGGGGCAGCTTATAGCGCTCTCAAACGGACGCTATCATCTTACGCTCGAGCCTGCCGCACAGCTTGAAATAAGCATCGAGCCGCTCGGCTCCGTAGATGAAATAAGGGCCGCTTACGGCGAATTTTCGCAGCTTATTGCGCCGGAGCTTGAAAAGCGCGGCTTAAGGCTTCTCGAATACGGCTATATGGTGCGCGGCGCCGCCGCCGATGCGCCGCTTATCCCAAAAAAACGCTATGAATTTATGGACAGGTATTTTAAAAGCTCGGGCAGATACGGCATAAATATGATGCGCGGCACGGCGTCGGCGCAGGTTTCGATAGATTATTCCGACGAGCGCGACTGCATAAAAAAATTCAGGCTTGCAAACGCGCTTTCGCCGCTTTTTGCGCTCATATGCGATAATTCGCCGGTGTTTGAAAATAAGCCGTATGCCGGGCGGATGGCAAGAACGATGATTTGGTCGGACGTCGATGCCGAACGGTGCGGGATTGTCCGCGGCGGCGTTGAGCCGGATTTTACGGCAGACAAATACGCGGAATATATTTTAAACGTTCCGGCGATTTTCACCGAACGCGGCGGCAAAGCCGTTTACACGGGCAGAAAACGGATAGGTGAACTGTATGAAACAATGACGCGCGGGGACGTTGAGCACGTGCTCTCCATGGTTTTTCCCGATGTGCGCCTTAAAAATTATATAGAAATCCGTCCCGCCGACAGCATGCCGATAGAATACACGCTTTCATACGCGGCGCTTGTAAAAGGAATATTTCGCCGCACGGATGAAATAAGCCGCGCGATAGAGCTCGATAAAATAAAAACGCATGAAGCCGAAAACGCCAAGGCAGAGCTTATGCGCCATGGCTTTGACGGTGAAATATACGGCATAAACGCGCACGGGCTGCTTTTGTATCTGCTCGATACGGCAAAAAGCGCGCTTGATGCGGCCGACGCAAAATATCTTGCCGAAATAGGGGAGATAATAACGACAAAAACAACGCTTAAGGACAGGGCGGAAGCAATACTGAACAACGGAGGAGAGCGAAAATGTTAGATCCCACATCATATTACGGCGGCATTGTTGCTTCTGACATGAAGCTGAGCCGCAGGGAGGGAAAAAAGGCGCAGGAGCGTCTTGAAAAATCAAAGGCGTACAGCCACGGCATACTTGTGCGCACGCTGTATCAGCCGAAAATATTCACATCTGAGCATGAACGTTTTTTGCGCAGGGCGGCGGAAACGATGTATGCCATACTTGAAAAGGTTATGCGCGAATATGAGTGCAATGACGAATACAGGAAGCTTTTCGGCTTCGACAAGCGCCTCGAGGAGCTGATACTGCGCCCTAAGGCGTATGAATGCCCGCTGCCGGTGGCGCGTATCGACCTTTTCTTTGACGAGGATGATTATTCGTTTAAGTTTTGCGAGTTTAACGCTGACGGCGCAAGCGCCATGAACGAGGATAAGGAGCTTTTCGCCGTAATATCGCAGACGGCGGCGTTCAAGCGTTTTTCGGAACGCTATGAAATAAAAAGCGCCGAGCTGTTTGATTCGTGGGCGGAATGTTTTCTCGATATATATAAAACATCGGAAAACGCAAAAGAAACACCGAATGTTGCAATAGTCGATTTTCTTCACGGAGAAAAGCACAACAACGAATTTGAAGCGTTCAAAAAGGCATTTGAGGATGCGGGCTGCAAATGCGAAATATGCGATATAACAAAGCTCGATTACAAAAACGGCGCGCTTTATTCGCGTTCCGGTATGCGTATAGACGCCGTATACCGCCGCGCCGTAACGTGCGACATAATGGAAAACTACGGCGAGGTCGGCGCGTTTTTGGATGCCGCGCGCGAAAATGCTGTTATACTTATAGGCGACTTCAGAACGCAGATAATCCATAATAAAATATTGTTTAAAATACTTCATGACGATATGACAAAACGTTTTCTTACAACTTACGAAAACGGCTTTGTTGAAGCGCACATACCGTTTACGGTATCGCTCACGGAGGAGAATGTCGATAAATACGAGGTACTCTCACACAAGGAGAAGTGGGTTATAAAGCCCGAGGATTCGTATGCGTCGCGCGGAGTTGCCGCGGGCGTTGAGGGCATGAGCGACAAGCAGTGGCGCAAGGCTGTTAGGGCGGCGCTTGAAGAAAAATATATTCTCCAGGAGTATGTAAAGCCGTACGCGTCGCCGAATATCGATTTGCTGAGAAACGAAAAAGCGGAGTTTCAAAAATACAGCAATATAACGGGAATGTTTATGTACGGCGGCAGACTTGCCGGGCTGTATTCGCGTATCTCCGGCACGGAAATAATATCCACGCAGTACAGCGAGATGACGCTTCCGACGATAGTCGTATCGGAAAAAACAAACCGGGATTAAGGGATTTGAATATTTTTGACAATGAATACGTTTGATATGATATATGAAAAGGTTATGCAGATACCGCGCGGCAGAGTTGCGACATACGGGACAATCGCAAGGCTGTGCGGGAACCCGAAACTTTCGCGCGTCGTCGGCTATGCCCTTCACGTAAACCCGCGTCCGGGAGAAATCCCGTGCCACAGGGTGGTGAACCGCTTCGGCAGGGTGAGCAGCGGTTTTGCGTTCGGCGGCGAGGGCGTACAGCGTTCGCTGCTCGAAAACGAGGGCGTTGTGTTCGGCGAGGACGGCGCGGTGGATCTTAAAAAATACGGCTGGTACGGATAAGCTGTTTGTTTTGATACAATATAATCAAAATCAAAGGAGATGCCGCAATGAATAATATTGATATTTTAAATGATACTTTAACTATAATGCATCGGGGCTGCTACATAAAGGACGGAAAAAGAATTGATTTAAAGTTAAGCTTTGATGAAATGAAAAATGTAAAGGTATTTCTTCCCGATGAAGTGCATGCACTGAAGGATTATAAATTATCGGAACACGTTTATATAATAGGCAAATGCGGTCACAGCTGTGAAAATGCGGATTCATTTACTGTCGCAAGATCCAATTACAAGAACTATTCATACCTTTTTAACGATAAAGATAAAGAGATTCTTGTGCTTAATTTTGCAAACCCCGTAAAGCCCGGCGGAGATGTTCGAAAAGGTGCAAAAGCACAGGAAGAAGATTTATGCAGAACAAGTTCTTTGCTTTGCTCGTTGGAAAGTTTTGAAGCGTCAGAATATTATAAATACAACAGAGCCCTTAATACATATATGGGTTCCGACGCTGTCATAATTACCCCAAAAGTAGAAATCATAAAAGATTCCGATGGCAATCTTCTTGACGAAAGTGTTGTCGTCGCTGTTATGACCTGCGCGGCACCGATGATTTCGTTCGGGTTGGAAGGTATGAGCGAAAAGCAGTATACAGAATTGTTCTATAACAGAATAGTGGGAATGCTGCGTGTTGCCGTATATATGGGCTACAAGCATTTGGTATTGGGTGCGTTCGGTTGCGGAGCATTTGGAAATGATGCCAAGGTTGTATCAGACCTGTTTTATAAGGCATTGAAAGAGTTTGAATTTGATGGTATGCGTGAAAAGGATTTATTCAGGCGAATCGATTTTGCGGTGCTTTCAAATTCACCGGAGCAATACAATTACAAGGAATTTTATCGCAATTTCGGCGGAATGAATTTTTTTAGAGATGAAATAAAGGCTCAGTATGATGAAGTTAGAGAGGCAAAGAGAAAACAAGAACCATACCTTGATAAAATTAAAGGTTCACTGATTGGCGGTGCAGCGGGCGATGCACTCGGTTATGCGGTTGAGTTTTTACAGGACTATCGAATATTTGATAAATACGGTGAACAAGGTATAACAGAATATGATTTGGTAAACGGTGCTGCTCAAATATCGGATGATACACAGATGACATTGTTTACGGCAAATGCTGTTTTGTTTGCTGACACAAGAATTGCAATGCGAGGTATAGGCGGCGATCCTATAATGAGTGCAGCTTTATGTTATTTGGACTGGTATGCCACACAATCTTTGAGTTATAAAGAAGGGCATACCATGATAAGATATAATGGTAAAGGCGGAATGTCATGGCTTTTAGATGTGCCGGAGTTATATGCACTGCGTGCACCGGGAAACACATGCCTGTCGGCTCTCAATGCTTTATTGAATGGGAACAGAAGGAATGATTATATTAAAGAGCCTATGAATAATAGTAAAGGCTGCGGAGGAATTATGCGTATTGCACCTTTAGGCCTTCATTATCATATGGAACCGAAAAATACAGCATATCTTGATATGACAGGCGCCAAGATGTCGGCAATAACACATGGACATTCTCTGGGATATATGCCTTCTGCGGTATTAACGCATATCTTGAACAGAATTGTTTATCCGAACAATGATAGGCTTTCGCTATGCGAGATTATTTTGGAAGCTTGCGATACCGTTAAAAACTTGTTTAAAGATGATGTCAATGTGAACGAGCTTATAACAATAATATACAAAGCAATAGATTTATCGAAAAATGAGTTTGATGATTTGGAAAATATCAAACAGCTCGGTGAAGGCTGGGTTGCCGAAGAAACACTTGCAATAGCGATATATTGCAGCTTAAAGTATCGGAACGACTTTTCAAAAGGTATTATCGCAGCAGTAAATCACAGCGGTGACAGTGATTCGACAGGTGCAGTCACAGGAAATATTCTTGGCGCATTGCTTGGCTACAGCGGAATTGAGGATAAGTGGAAGAAAAATCTTGAGCTGCATGATGTGATTTGTGAAATGGCAGAGGATTTGTGCTATGGCTGCCATATGAGTGAATATAGTGACTATTATGATGAGGATTGGGTAAGAAAATATATAAAAATTCATTGGAAAAAGTAAATACTAAAAAGCCGGAAAGTATTTCATATATCATAAATTCCGATGCGGCAAAGACACGCCGCTCCAACCGATGAGATCAAGCTGCTGCGTGCTTGCCGATGTTATATTGCTTTCAATGCCGACCGTTTCCTTTTCCTTGGCAAAAAGCCAGCCGGAGTTTATGTTTATAAGTGTTCTTGCATTAAAACTTCCCATTTGAGTTTTCCGCCTCCTGTGTTTTTGCAATTTAATTTTACATCTAAATAAAAAATGCTTAAAATACTTGACGAAACCGACAAAATATAATAAAATATCCTTATACCGTTTTTTTGATAAGGAATGTCCGGCCGGAGAACGGTTCAAAAAATCGGGGACGGATCAAAAATGCGGTAAAAAATGAAAAAAAGGAGAGCTGTTATGTTAAGGATTATAGAGAGGATAGTGTCGGTTGACAGCAGCAGCCCGCTGCTTTTGACGTTCACAAGGCTCGTTGAAACATTTTTGGCGTGTATTATCCCTTCGGCAATAACGATATACGTGCTTTCAAAAAAGCCTGTCATAAACCTTATGTATGCGATGTATTTTGCCGGCATGGTGCTGTGCCTTTGCGCAAACGGATATTTCTGGTATCAGTTTATGAAAGTACTGCGCAGCTGGAAGAAGTATCTGCGCGTGAATCTCGGCACATATCTTGTTTTTGCGGCGGCAATGATAGGCGGCTACTACATAGCGGACGACCCGCGCGTGTATACGGCGTTCTTCGGAATATACAGGGCGCTTGAATGCTTTGATTTAAAAACGATAGTATCGCTTGCCGCGATGAACGTGCTGTCGCTCGGAGTGCTTTTTGCCGCCGGTGCGGCGGGAATGAACGCGAAATCGCACAGACGCGCAAAAATCGCCGAACGGACGGAGCGCTTTTCGCGCGGACATTCGCATCATCACCGTTCCCATCACTCACATCACGGGCACGGATCTCACCATTCGCGGCATGAGTAAACAATACGGCGCGCCGCCGGTGCGCCGCAAATATAATAAATAATTCGGAGGCGAAGAAATTTGCTGTATGTTATACGATTTTTGCAGCTGCTGATATGCAGCGCCGCGCCGTCGGCAGCGGCAACGTACGCGGTAATGCAGAAGCCGAACGAAAATTTGTGGACGGCGCTGTGCATATTGACGTTTGTTATATTCCTTGTGCTGAATATATTTGCAAACGCCGCGCTCTTCAGAGCCGTACGCGGTGATTTCCGCGCTTATTTTACGGTAAGCATAGTAACGTATGCGCTGTATGTTATATTTACGGCCGTCGTCTACAAATATACGGATTCGACAGTATTTTCCGCGCTGTGTGCGTGCCTCAGAAGCTTTGAGGACATTGTCGGGAAAACGCGGTATACCGTTGCGCTGTCGCATATTATCGCAGCCGCGTTTATAGCGGTGCAGCCGTTTATAATGAGAAGGCGCGATGAAAAGCTGGCAAGGCTTGCCGCGGAGCAGGAAAGCATGAATGACGAAACGGTGGGGCTTATGATAGACCCCGATGACATCGGAACGGCGCCCGACGACCCGTTTAAATTCGATCCGTTTAAGGACGATGATGAAGAGATCTAAAAATTAAAAACGGCTGTAAATTTTCGCCGCTTAAAAATGCAGACGGAAATTTACAGCCTGTTTTTTTATTCTGTACGGAGAGCCTTTGCGTCGCCTCTGTCGGAAACGACCTCAAAGCCCAATCCGGCGGCTTTTGCTTTAAGCTCGCCGTAATGCTCGGCCGCTTCCGTGCCGGTGCAGAGCTTGTTGTCGTACAGCGTGTAAAGCCTGCGCACGCTTGACGGCGAAAGATTCGGCATAACAACGTTCGCGCCGGCCGTAAAGCCGCGCTCGCGGCCGTCCGGAGCGATTGTTCCGAGCGCCGTTGTTGCCGGTATAAGCGCGTTGGGGAACATGAGCCGCAAAATTGCGATTAAATTCAGGCAGCGTTTTATGCTGCCCTTTTTAAAATCACCGAACGGAGTGTCCTTATGCGGCAGAAACGGCCCGATGCCTATCATATCGGGCTTTAATTCGCACAGGAACAGCAAATCCTCAACGAGATTATCGAGCGTCTGATACGGGCTTCCCACCATAAAGCCCGAGCCGACCTGATAGCCTATGTCTTTAAGCTCAAAAAGGCAGCGTTTTCTGTTTTCAAGGCTCATAACGGACGGATGCAGCTTTGCGTAATGACCGGGGGAGGCGGTTTCGTGACGAAGCAGATACCTGTCCGCGCCGGCGTCGAAAAGCTTTTTGTAGCTTTCGCGGCTTCGTTCGCCGACGGAAAGCGTAACGGCGCAGTCGGGATATGACGATTTTATATCGTAAACAATATCGCATAAAATACCGTCGGTAAAATACGTATCCTCTCCGCCCTGAAGCACAAACGTCCTGAAGCCGATTTCATATCCGGCGCGGCAGCATTCCAGAATATCCGGCTTTGTCAGCCTGTAGCGTTCCGTGTTTTTGTTTGCGGCGCGTATGCCGCAGTATAAGCAATTGTTTTTGCAGTGATTTGTAAATTCTATAAGCCCGCGCGTATAGATTTTATTCCCGTAGTATTCCCTGCGGCGTATCATGGCGGCGGAAAAAAGCGCGTCCGTATCCTCCGTGTCGATAAGGCGCCCGAGCACGCTTGCGGGAGCGCGGCGCGTGCTAAAAAGCAGCTCGAGCCCGCTGTCGTTAAAGTGCGTATTCATATAAAAACCTCATTAAATAATCATGTCTATATTATAACGCCGCGGACCGCGGCTGTCAATATCAAAACGTATCGGCGCGGTAAAATTGCAAAAACATTCCGCCGCAGCCTTGACTTTTTTTGAATATTCATATATACTTGTATAGACCAAAAAAAATTTACCGGAGAATGTTATGTTTAAAATACTTCACACAAACGGAAAGGCGCGGCGCGGCGAATTTACAACGGTACACGGGACGGTTCAGACGCCGGTGTTCCAGAACGTCGGCACGGCCGCAGCAATAAAGGGCGCGCTCGATACCTTCGACCTTAAAGACGTCGGCTGCCAGGTGCAGCTTTCAAACACATACCACCTTCATCTGCGCCCGGGTGACGAAACGATAAAAAAGCTCGGCGGACTGCATAAGTTTATGAACTGGGACAGGCCGATACTTACCGACAGCGGCGGCTTTCAGGTGTTTTCGCTTGCGTCGCTGCGTAAAATAACGGAGGAGGGCGTAACGTTTAATTCCCATATAGACGGGCGGCGCATATTTATGGGCCCCGAGGAAAGCATGAGGATACAGTCTAATCTCGCCTCTACAATCGCAATGGCGTTCGACGAATGCGTTGAGAACCCGTCAACGCACGAGTACGTTAAAAATTCCTGTGAAAGGACTTACCGTTGGCTTGTGAGATGCAGGGACGAAATGAAGCGCTTAAATGCGCTTGACGATACGATAAACAAAAATCAGCTGCTTTTCGGCATCAACCAGGGCGGCATATATGACGATTTGCGGGTTTGGCACATGAAGGAAATAGCAAAGCTCGATTTGCCGGGCTATGCGATAGGCGGGCTTGCAGTCGGCGAAAGCCATGAGGAAATGTACAGAATAATAGACGCCGTTGAGCCGCATATGCCGCAGGACAGGCCGCGTTATCTTATGGGAGTGGGAACGCCGACAAATATTATAGAAGCCGTTGCGCGCGGAGTTGACTTTTTCGACTGCGTTATGGCGTCGAGAAACGCCCGCCACGGGTTTATATTCACGCGTCACGGAACGCTCAATATGATGAACGCAAAGCACGCGCTCGATCCCGAACCGATAGACAGGGACTGCGGCTGCCCCGCCTGCCGCCATCATTCGAGGGCGTATATACATCATCTTTTCAAGGCGAGGGAAATGCTTGCGATGCGCCTTTGCGTGCTGCATAATCTGTATTTCTTTAACGAGCTTATGGAGAGGATAAGGAAGGCGATAGAGGAGGACAGGTTTGAGGAGTTCCGCGCCGAAAATTCGGGAATGCTGGATAAACGCCAACCGTGATTTCCTTTTGGGGGCTGCCGCCCCCAAGCCCCCGCTCAGCCGCTGCCGTAAGATTCCGAGGGGGGAAAGAAGATTTTTATTTGCGGGCGCGCACCGGCGCGCCGGAAGGAGAAGAAACAATGCGTATAGATAAATTTTTAAAGGTATCGCGCCTTATAAAACGGCGCGCCGTTGCAAACGAAGCGTGCGACCAGGGACGCGTAACGGTAAACGGCAAGGTTGCCAAGGCGTCGCACGATATAAAGGAGGGCGATGTGCTTGAAATAAAAATGGGCGAGCGCGTTACAAAAGTGAAAATCATAAACGTTGCCGAGCACGTGCTGAAAAACGATGCGTCGTCGCTTTATGAGGTAATAAATTAAAACGGCCTCTCATATATTTTAATGTATTTTTAAAATATACGGGAGGGAAGCAGTATGCAGGCAAACATAAAAAGCGCCGAACAAAAGAGCCATACCGTAAAGCTTGAAAACAGGCGTTCGATGACGCTTACGGGCGTTTCGGAGGTCGTTAATTTTTCGGACGCCGCCGTGGAGCTTATAACAAGCGAGGGCGGGCTGAACATAAAGGGCAGGGGCTTAAGCATAAGCCGCTTAAACACCGACACGGGCGAGCTTAATGTCGGCGGCGAAATAAGCTCTGTAAATTACACAAACACAAAAAAGAAAAAGCCGCTCTTTGAGGGGCTGTTTAAATGACGCTGCCGCCGGAGCTGTGCGGGCTTTTGGGCATGGCGGCGACAGGGGCGTGCGCCGCGTTTTTGTATGACGTTTTAAAAGCGTTCGGTACGGCGGCGAAGCTGCCGCGTGCCGTAACGGACGTGCTCTTTTGGACGGCGTCAACCGCCGGTACGGCGGCCGCGCTTATGTATTTTACGGGCGGAAAGCTGAGGGGATACGTGATAGCCGGCACGGCGGCGGGCGCGGTTTTGTACTTTTCCACAATCAGCGCCCTCAATGTCAGGCTTTTTACCGTCATATTTAAAATTTTTTTTAAGAAACTGCATTTTATTTTTGAAATACTCTTGACACCGCCGCGATTTTTGTATAAAATTCTATATAGGATATTTAAATCCGAACCAAAAAACAAAAAAAGGGGACGATGATCCTTGAACGGTATAACAAATGCTGTTATGTCCTTTGCGGCAAGGAACAAAAGAAAGATAATTTTTTGGGCGTTTGCCGCAATAGTGCTCTCGATGCTTTTTAAGGGAGTTATGCAGCAGCCGCAGATATTTGCCAACAAGCAAAGGATAGCGGAGCTTAACGAGCAGATAGAGTATGAAAAAACAAGGCAGGCTGAAATTGACGAGCTGAGCAAAAAGGTAAACACCGATGAATACATCGAAAAAATAGCCCGCGAAAAGCTCGGCCTTGTAAAAAGCAACGCAAAGATATTTATAGACATTTCGTCAGAGGATTAAGAGGGGAAGAAAAAAAGTGGTTTCTGTAGGCGATATAGTAGAAGGAAAAGTAGTAAGCATAATGCCGTTCGGCGCTTTTGTGGAGTGGGATAAAAAGCAGTCGGGTCTTGTACATATTTCCGAGGTGTCCGAGGATTACGTAAAAGACATAAGCGCCCATTTGAGAAAGGGTCAGACGGTAAAGGCAAAGGTAATAAAAATAGACGATAAAGGCAAAATAAGCCTTTCAATAAAACAGGTGGAGAAGGAGCAGCAGGAAAAAAAGCCGCGCGATAAAAAGCGCCGCGCACCTTCGGGGCCTGTTCGTCCGGCTGATATAGACTGGAGCGCGAAGCCGGATAATCTGTCTTTTGAGGATAAGCTGTCAAAGTTTAAAACGGACAGCGACGAAGCCTTCAGAACGCTTAAGCGAAACGCCGCGTCAAAGCGCAGCGGCGGCTACAGCCGAAAGGGAAATTATTCGTTCTGACGCGAGCGGGCGGTATTTTTTCCGGCAGGCTAATAAACGATGAAAAGGCGGAGCTTTAAAGAGCTTCCCGCCTTTTTTTGAAAAGGTGATTTTTTGAACAGAAAAACGGAGCCGGTAACGCTTAAAAACAGGCTGTTCCCGTTTTTGGGCGCGCTCATTGTCTGTATATTGTGCTCGTGCGTATTGTATATGGGCGACAATATAGGCTTGAGCGACAACGGCGATTTCAGGCGGATAATGCTTGCGAGCAGGCTTGAATATGCCGATGAAACCGATTCACAGTATCTATTTAAACAGTATTACAAAATGGAGGTTGACGGCTACGACTTTGCCGACAAGGTTGCGTCGGTGTGGGAAACCGATACAGAAAACGAGATATACGAATCTCCGCATTTTATTTTTATAAAAGCGTCAAAAGTATTAAACCTCCTTGACAACATAGTCCACAGCCGCGATGAAACGCAGTATAATATAGCGTGGCTTGCGGGAATATATATCTTTATGTTCTCCGTTGCGGCATGGTGCATATTCACATTCTTTAACGACCGACCGATCTGGCTTCGCCTTTTGGTCTTTTTGTTGTTCGTTTTTATATTCTGCGACGCGGGCTATATAATGTATTTCAATTCATTGTACGGCGAACCGCTGCAGTATATATCGCTGATGCTGCTTATTTCCGTGGGGCTTATGATATACAAGCGTCCGAGCATACCGAAAGCCGTATGCTTCTTTGCTGCGCTTTACTTTTTTGCCGGCTCGAAGCTTGCGAACATACCGTATTCTATAATTGCCGCGCTGCTTGCGGCGGCGATGTGCATACTGCGCAGGGATAAGCTTTTTAAAATTACGGTGCTTCTGTCGGCGGCCGTATCCGTTGTGTGCATAATTCAGCTTTACACCGCCATTCCCGACTGGATGAATAAGGACACAATATACCAGTCGGTATTTTACGGCATATTAAAGGAATCGGATACAGTAACCGAGGACCTTGAGGAACTCGGGCTTAACGAGGGTTATAAGGCGCTTGCGAACACAACGGTGTATAATGAGGAAAACATATATCCGATAGACATAAAAAGCGAGGAATTTGAGCACGGCTTTTACGATAATATAAACAGGTTCGATATAGTGTTTTTCTGGCTGCGCCATCCCGTGCGCTTTATGGGCAAGCTTGCCGAATCGGTTGAAAATTCGGCGTATATACGTCCGCCGAATATCGGCAATTCCTCCGTTGTTATAGCCGAAAACACCGACCGCTACAGCCTGTGGAGCAATTTGAGAGTCTATCTTAAATTCCTATACAACCCCGTTACTGTATTTTTCATATTCGGCATAATAACGCTCTATATGATACTTGTCGATGTATTCCTCATCGTAAACCGCAAAAAGGAGGAGCCGCGGCGGCTGTTCCAGCTTTGCGCGATGAACGTGCTCGTTCTGGGGCTTTGGATAAATTTAATGCTGCCTATTTTGGGCAACGGCGAAGCCGACCTTGCAAAGCATCTGTTTCTGTTTACAAACGAGATAGACATATTGTTTGCGATAGGGATAATATCGCTGCCGCTTATGAAAAGGCGCAATATGATACTTACCGCGGCGGCGTTTGTGCTTGCTGCCGTAGTTATGAACATACAGCCGTCGAAGGAAACGATGACGTTCGGCACGTATAAGGGCGAACCGATAGAATGGGAGATATTTGAGCGCTTAAACGACAATTCGTATATTCTTGTAACGAAGGACTGCATAGAGGATATGGAGTTTAACGATACAAACAACCTCTGGGAGCAGAGCGATTTGAGAACGTGGCTGAACAGCGACTTCCTTGCCGAGTTTACCGACGAGGAAAAGGCGCGCATAAAGCGCGTTACAAACGAGGTTATACTTGCGTATAACGACAGAGGGCTTGCCGTTTCGGGCGATCACCCGCATTACTGCAACTTTACGCGGAATAACGTTGACGACCTTGCAAAAACGGCGTATCATTATTATCTTGACGACGTTGTTTATATCCCGACGCTCGATATGATGAAGGCCATAAGCGTTGACGATTCGTTCTGGATACTGTGTCCGTATACGACAAACGATAAAATGCAAAGATATATGAATAAGGACGGCTTTATTTTAAGGACAAACGTAACAAATAAGCGCGGAGTGCGCGCCGTGGTGCGGTACGATTTGAGCGCTGCGCCGCAGGGCGAGTAGCTCTTGCTTTGGGAAAGGAGCTTTGGACGGCTATGAATAATACAATGCTTACCGACTTTTACGAGTTTACAATGATGAACGGCTTTTTTGAAAACGGCTGCGCGCATAAAACGGCGTATTTCGATATGTTTTTCAGACGTGTTCCCGATAAGGGCGGCTTTGCGGTAATGGCCGGCGTCGAGCAGGTGATACAGTATATACGCGACCTGGAATTTACCGGCGACGACATTGAATTTTTAAGAAGCAAGGGGATATTCTGCGATGAATTCCTTGACTATCTAAAAAACTTTAAATTCGAGTGCGACGTTTGGGCGATCCCCGAAGGCACTCCGATATTCCCGTATGAGCCCGTAGTCGTTGTAAGAGGCCCGGCCGTTCAGGCGCAGTTTCTCGAAACAATGATACTGCTTACGATAAATCATCAGAGCCTTATCGCAACAAAGGCAAACAGGATAGTGCGCGCGGCGGACGGCCGCAGCGTTATGGAATTCGGCTCAAGACGCGCCCAGGGATATACCGGGGCGGTTGAAGGCGCAAGAGCGGCGTATATAGCGGGCGTTGTCGGCACGGCGTGCGCGGCGGCGGACGAAAAGTACGGTGTTCCGGCATTGGGGACAATGGCGCACAGCTGGGTTCAGATGTTCGACAGCGAATACGAGGCGTTTAAAGCATATGCAAAGGCGTATCCGCATTCCACAACGCTGCTTATAGATACGTATAACGTCCTGCGCTCCGGGCTACCGAACGCGATACGCGTTTTTGACGAGGTGCTGAAGCCGATGGGAGCACGCCCCGCCGGCGTAAGGATAGATTCGGGCGATATAACTTATCTTTCGAAAAAATGCCGCAGGATGCTTGACGAAGCCGGCTATCCCGACTGCAAAATAGTCGCCTCAAATTCGCTTGATGAATATATAATCCGCGATATGTTGATCCAGGGCGCAAAAATAGATACGTTCGGCGTCGGCGAACGCCTTATAACGGCAAGCTCCGAGCCGGTGTTCGGCGGTGTATATAAGCTTGCCGCTGTTGAGGACGAGGACGGGAATATAATCCCGAAAATAAAAATAAGCGAAAACGTCGCAAAAATAACAACTCCCGGCTTTAAGCAGGTGTACAGGCTCTATTCGCGCGAAACGAGCCAGGCAATGGCAGATATTGTAACGCTCCATAACGAAGTCATAGACGACGCCGAGCCGTATGAGATGTTCGACCCCGAGCATATCTGGAAGAGAAAAACCGTAAGCGATTTTTATGCAAGGCCGCTCCTTAAAAGGATATTCAAAAAAGGCGAGCTTGTTTATGAAAATCCGCCGCTCGACGTTTTGCGCGAATACTGCAAAATGGAAATAGAAGGGCTGTGGGAGGAGGTAAAGCGCTTTGAAAACCCGCATGCCTATTACGTTGACCTTTCCGAAAAGCTGTGGCGTATGAAAAACGATATGCTGTCGGAATACGAAAAAATGAAGGCGAAAGCATGAAAACCGAGATAATAGAAATAAACGCATTAAAAAGAGCCGGCGAAATAATCCGTGCCGGCGGGCTTGTGGCGTTTCCGACGGAAACCGTCTACGGCCTTGGCGCCGATGCGTTAAACGGCGCGGCCGTAAAAAAGATATTTGAAGCAAAAGGCAGGCCGTCCGATAATCCGCTTATAGTCCATATAGCCGATAAAAATCAAATCCCGCTTCTTGCGCGCGAAATGAACGCTGCGGCAAAAAAGCTTATAGACGCGTTTATGCCGGGGCCGTTTACGATAATTTTAAAAAAACAGGGAAATATTCCGGACGAGGTGACGGCGGGGCTCGATACCGTCGGCATACGCTTCCCGTCGGAAAAAACGGCGGCGGAATTTATAGCCGCCGCAAAAACGCCGATAGCCGCCCCGAGCGCAAATATATCGGGACGCCCAAGCCCCACGCGGGCCGAGGACGTAATATTTGATATGGACGGCAGAATAGACGCCGTAATAAACGGCGGCGCCTGCGGCGTCGGCGTCGAATCGACAATAGTCGACGCATCCGGACCCGTTCCCGTGCTGCTCCGCCCCGGCGGAATAAGCCTTGAGGAACTCCAAAGCGTCGTGCCCGAAACAATCGCCGATAAAAATATAATGCAGACCGTATCCGAAAATGAAAAGCCCCGCTGCCCCGGAATGAAATACAGGCATTACGCCCCAAAAGCCCGTGTCGTTGTCGTGGAAGGCGAAAAAGAACCCGTGCAGAAAAAAATACGTGAGCTGCTTGAGGAAAACAAAGATAAGATAGCAGGTGTGCTCACAATGTACGGCAACGTTTACGACAGCGCCGTTATGATATGCGGCGGCGCAACAAATACCGAATACGCAAAAAATCTCTTTGCCGCCCTCAGAGATTTCGATAAGCTCGGCGCTGACATTGTTTTTGCCGAGTTTAATGAGAACGACGGCTGCGGAGCGGCGGTTAAGAACAGGTTGTATAAGGCAGCCGCCCACAACATAATAAGGTGCTGCGCGAAATAAGCGGCGCATCCGACCGCTCTCAGCGGATTGAAGTATACACATACGTCGTCGCCGCTTCGTGCGGCCGTCTGCTTGCTTCTTTCGCGCAGCCAAATACAGGCGGCGCATCCGACCGCTCTCAGCGGCTCGAAGTATACACATACGTCGTCGCCGCTTCGTGCAGCCGTCTGCTTGCTTCTTTCGCGCAGCAAATACAGGCGGCGCATCCGACCGCTCTCAGCGGCTTGAAGTATACACATACATCGTCGCCGCTTCGTGCAGCCGTCTGCTTGCTTCTTTCGCGCAGCAAATACAGGCGGCGCATACGGACGCCGTCACCGGATCGCGCCGCAATTATTCGAACTGAGAATTGTAAAGCGAGCTGTAAAACCCTCCGGCGCGCAGCAGCTCCTCATGTGAGCCGCATTCTGTTATGCGGCCGTGCCGGATAACAATAATCATATCCGCATTTTTCACCGTGGAGAGCCTGTGCGCTATTATAAAGCACGTTTTGTGCGCCATTAAATTATCGAGCGCCGCCTGTATCTGTATTTCCGTCCGCGAATCGACGTTTGACGTCGCTTCGTCAAGTATCAGCATCGGAGAGCGCGAAAGCATGGCGCGCGCTATCGTTATAAGCTGCCGCTGCCCCTTTGAAATATTAACGCCGCCGTCGGAAAGTATCGTGTTGTAGCCGTCGGGCAGGCGTTCTATATACGTATTTATACGTGCCGCCTTTGCCGCGGCATATACCTCCTCCGGCGACGCATCCTCGCGTCCGTATATTATGTTTTCGTATATCGTTCCGTGAAACAGCCACGTATCCTGAAGCACCATTGAATACGCGCCGCGAAGGGCGCTTCTTTTTATATTCCGTATATCGGCGCCGTCAAGGCTTATACGGCCGCCGGTAACGTCGTAAAAACGCATCAGCAAATTTATTATCGTCGTTTTTCCCGAGCCTGTCGGGCCGACTATGGCGATCGTCTGCTCCGGCTTTGCGTGAAGCGAAATATCAAAAAGTATTTGCTTGTCCGGCGAATAGCCGAAATCGACGTTATCCATATCAACATTTCCGCTGACATCGCCGGCGTCTGCGGCGTCCGAGCTGTCGGCGGGCTCCGGCTCCGTATCTATTATTCTGAACACACGCTCCGCCGCGGCAAGAGCCGACTGGAACTCCGTAAGGATATTTGCGAATTCGTTTATCGGGCCGGTGAATTTTCTCAGGTACTGCACAAACTGAGCAATACCGCCGAGAGTGATAAAAAACATTGTCCCCTCAGCGAACGTACCGTTTTGCGACAGCATGAAAAGTATGCCGCCGAGTATCATTATAAGCGACATTGAAAAGTTGTTTATAAAGTTTACAGCGGGCCCCATAACGGCCCCGTAATATTCGGCATTGTAATATGCGTTCATTGCGTCCGCGTTATGATCGCCGAAAAGGCCGCGGACGGCTTTGCCGCGGTCGTATATGCGTATTGCATCGTTTCCCGAAAGCATTTCCTCCGCATAGCCGTTAAGCTCGCCGAGTTTTTTTGAACGCTCGTGAAAAAGCGGTCTGACGCGCTTTGCCCTGTACCGCGTAAATATTATCGATGCGGGAACGGTAACGGCAAGCACAAGCATAAGCGGCTTTGAAATCTGCCACATAAACAGCATAGAGCCTATAACTGTGTAAACGCTCGTCATTACCTGCACAACGTCGTTTGACAGCGATGCGTTTACGGTGTCAATATCATAAGATATGCGGCTTATTATATCGCCCGTCGGGTGCGTGTCGAAATAGCCGACGGGCAGCGACGTAAGCTTTTCGAAAAGCTGCCTGCGCATTGAATATATTATGCGCTGGCTGAGCTGTATCATAAGCACGGACAGCAGATAAGAAAGTAGTGCCGATGCGATGTAGCATATGAGCATTTTTATTATGTATTCGCCGACGGCTTCAAAATCAACGCCGCCGGGAGCGGCTATTGCGTCTATGGCGCTGCCCGAAAAGCTCGGGCCGAGAAGCGCCAGCTGGTTTGAAAAAAGCGTAAGTATAACGGCGAGCGGGAATAAAAACTTGTGCTTTAATATATATCCGCCAAGGCGCAGAAAAACATTTTTTGCCGTTTTTTTGTCAAGCGTGC
>DVLU01000095.1 GCA_018715365.1 Candidatus Ornithomonoglobus intestinigallinarum
AGCCATATCCCCAAAATTTATCACGTATATTAGTATATCACTTTTGCGGCAAAAAATCAAGTGTTTTTTGATATTTTTTCTTGCCCGAAATTCGGCACGAAAAAAAGGCGATTTATTTAAAAAAATTCGAAAAAACTCTTGACAACGGGGGCTTTGGCGTGTATAATAATATAGTCTGCAAAAAAGCGGACATCCTTGCCCGAGGGAAGGGCTCTCGGGACTAAAGTCCATAAGGAGGTGCAAAAATGGCTGAGAAAATTCTTAACAGCTATGAAACAATTTTTATCATTGATGCGGCTCTTACGGAGGAGCAGGTTGCTGCGCTCAAAGACAAGTTCACGGGACTTATCGAAAAGAACGGCGAGCTTGAATCCGTAGACGAGTGGGGCAAAAGACGTCTTGCATACGAGATAAACGACAGAACGGAAGGTATCTACTATCTCGTTAATTTCAAGGCTGACGGCGAATTCCCCAAGGAGCTCGACAGACAGTACAGGATAACCGACGGTATCCTCAGAACTATCATCATCAGAAAAGACGAAGAATAGTCCTTTGAGGTAGACAAGATGAATAAGGTTATTTTGATGGGCCGCCTAACGCGCGACCCCGAAATGAGGCAAACACCCACGGGCGTGAACGTTGCACGTTTCACAATCGCGGTAAACAGGCGTTACACTTCACGCGACGGTCAGCAGACAGCGGATTTTCTGAACTGCGTTGCATGGCGTCAGACGGGTGAATTTATATGCCGTTATTTCCGGAAGGGCAGCATGATTGCCGTTGAAGGCACGCTGCAGTCAAGAAGCTGGGATGACAAGGACGGCAAGCGTCAGTATGCAACCGAGGTTGTTGTTGACAACGCCGAATTCACCGGTTCAAAGGCGGAAAGCAATACGCGCGGTAACGACGGCGGTTACGGAAATCAGAATTACGGCGGACAAAGCTACGGAGGCGGACATGACTACGGTCAGCAGCCCGCGTTTAACAGCGCTCCGCAGGCCGGCGCAGAGCCGAATTTCGGCGACGGCGATTTTGATGAAATGGATTTTGCCAACATAGACGGCAGCGAGGACGATTTGCCGTTCTGAGGACGCGTCATGCGCCCGAGTCAATGATAATGAAAGGAGTTTGAATCATGGCTGAAAGAAGCGAAAGAATGCAGAGAGCAAGACGCCCCAAGAAAAAGGTGTGCCTTTTCTGCGTTGATAAGATAGACCATATCGACTACAAGGATACTGCTAAGCTCAGAAGATACGTTTCGGAAAGAGGAAAGATAATCCCCAGACGTATCAACGGAAACTGTGCGAAGCATCAGAGACAGCTCACAACGGCTATAAAGAGAGCAAGACAGGTAGCTCTTCTGCCGTTTATCGCTGAATAATTTTAAAAATACCGCTGCCGCGCGTTTTAAAGCGCGCGGTATGCGCCGCGCCGCTGTGGCGGAATTGGCAGACGCATACGACTCAAAATCGTACGGGAAACCATATGGGTTCAAGTCCCATCAGCGGCACCAATGTGCAGTCGCTTTTAGCGCAGAACGCCGAACAGGCTAAGCTGTTCGGCTACGAACGAAACGCATCCTCGGAGTACACAAAGTACGCCGTCGGATGCGTTTTGTCCGTTCTGAATCTAAAATCAACAGCACATATTGTTTGTTCGGCTCCGCTGCCCCTCCTTTTTCGTGAAAAGTCACGCTCGGTTCGCCTGCTCGCTTGCAAGCGCGCTCACAACGGCTCGCTGTCGCTACCAACTTTTCACGATCCTGCGCCTTCGGCGCTTCCGTTTTCCGTCCGTTCTGCATCTAAAATCAACAGCACATATTGTTTGTTCGGCTCCGCTGCCTCTCCTTTTTCGTGAAAAGTCACGCTCGGTTCGCCTGCTCGCTTGCAAGCGCGCTCGCGACGGCTCGCCGGTGCTGCCAACTTTTCACGATCCTGCGTCTTCGGCGCGTTAAAGCCCGGCGGCGGTTTTGCTGTATAATGAACTCAAATATTTAATTGCCTTATATGATGATTAAATATATCATAAAGCATAAAAACATCGCCGCTTACGGCTTTTATTGTTGCTATCATGAGCAGATCTGCATCTATTTTTGAAAAATCTATAATCTTTCCTATATTTTTTAAGAGCATGGACAAAAACAATCTCTGTATCCTTCCGTTTCCTTCGCGGAACGGATGCAGATAATTCAGTCTGCAGTATAGCTCGGTGAGTTCTTTTACAAATTCTTCGCCGGTAAAATTTTCAAAATAGGATTTCTTTGACAAATACTCGAATATAGCTGTTCCGTTCATCTCTATTTTTTCGGGAGGACAAAACCGAGTGCCTTTTTTGCTCATAGCTACATTACGAATGCTGCCTGCCCATTCGTAAATATCAGAAAATACATAGCGGTGCAAATTCTTGTAGAAGTCAAAATCAACGCCTTTAAATGGTATATTGATATACGCTTTAGCTATAAGAGCACTTGTTATATCGCGCTCGACCATATCAAGCTTGCTGTTATCCTTGATTCCGAATTTATTTATCAGCACTGTTGTGCCCTCATAACAATCGTTCTGCAAAGGTTCTAAGGAATATGACATTATACGGCACACCTTTCGAGGACGGTTTTTATGAATTCGGCTTTTGTAATAGTATCGTTCACATAATCATAGCATAGCTTTTTGTCTTCTTCGGTCAGTTTATATCCTTCCATTTCTACCGAAGCGACTGCGCTGTTAAATATCTCCTTGTTTTCATGCGGCATATCCGACACCTCTTTTCACGTAACAGTATATCATATTTATTTCGGGATTGCAATAAAAATATCAGCAAACGCCGCTTATGGCTGTACTGAAAGCCCGGCGGCGGCTTTTTTGTGCGCAAAAAAACCACCTTTGCGGAAGGTGGCTTTCTTGTTGCTATGTATAGGATAAAAGGGTAGAATGTAATTTCTACAATTAGTATTATACCATATTTCATTACGGTTTGCAATAGTTTTTTTAAAAAAATTTTAAAAATCAATAAAAATCTTATTACAGAAAAACCGATGCTACAGGTTCCGTATTTTCTTCTTGTATATGTGCAGGAAAAATACGACAGACGCCGCCGCGGACGCTATTTCGGCTATCGGGAACGACCACCATATGAGGTCCACGTTTCCGAGCCTTGACAGCAGATAGGCAACCGGCAACAGCACAACAAGCTGACGCATTATGCTTGTTGTCATGCTCAAAACGCCGCTGCCGAGCGCCTGAAGCACCGACGAAACAACAATGCCGCCGCCGGCGAACACAAAGCTGAGGCTTATTATTCTGAGCGCAACGGTGCCCATGGCAAGCATGTTGTCGGACGCGTCAAAAAGCCTGAGCAGCACGTGCGGGAAAATTTGTATTACCGCAAGCCCGAGAAGCATTATCCCGACGGCGTAAACCATTGCGTATTTTATTGTACGCATCATTCTGTCCTTGCTGCGCGCGCCGTAGTTAAACG
This sequence comes from Candidatus Ornithomonoglobus intestinigallinarum, assembly GCA_018715365.1. Taxonomy (GTDB): domain Bacteria; phylum Bacillota; class Clostridia; order UBA1381; family UBA1381; genus Ornithomonoglobus_A; species Ornithomonoglobus_A intestinigallinarum. The sequence continues at coordinate 3,475 of DVLU01000095.1, forward strand.
AAACTATCGGCACCATGCCGTTGTTCAAGCCGAATACGGGCATAAACACAAAGCTCTGCAGCTTGAAATATACACCGAATACGGCAACCGCGGTTGATGAGAACGCTATAAGTATTTTGTTCATCGCAAACGTCATAACGGAGCCGACGGACGACATTATCATTGACGGTATGCCTATGCCGAGAATGCTTTTTATTATCTTGCCGTTCGGACGGAAGCCCTTTAAATTAAGATGCACGTCGGTGTTTTTCCTGTGGTTTATTATAACGGCAAGTATTCCGGCTGCTATCTGTCCTATAACCGTTGCGAGCGCCGCTCCGGCGACCTCCATGCGCGGCGCGCCGAAAAGCCCGAAGATGAGTATCGGGTCGAGGATTATGTTTATCACGGCTCCTGTTGTCTGCGTAATCATTGTATAGAACGTTTTCCCCGTAGCCTGGAGCATCCGCTCAAAGCCTATCTGCATAAATATTCCGAACGACAGCCCGCACGCTATAACGAGGTATTCTATGCCCATTTCCGTTATTTCGCCCCGGCCCGACTGAAGCTCGTAATACGGGCGCACAACGGTAAACGTCATGATGAGAAATATAATATACGCTATCGCTTCAAGGAATATGCCGTTCAGCGCCGTTTTGTGCGCAAGCTCATAGTCGCGCTGCCCGAGGCTTCGCGCAAGCAGCGCGTTCATGCCGACGCCGAGACCCACGGCCGTTGCTATCATAAGGTTCTGCATCGGGAACGCGAGCGATACGGCGGTCAGGGCGTCCTCCGAAAGGCGGGCTACGAATATACTGTCAACGATATTGTAAAGCGCCTGCACAAGCATCGATACCATCATCGGCAGCGACATTGAAATGAGCAGCTTGTTTACGGGCATAACGCCCATTTTGTTTTCCTGTATACGTTCCGTTTTTTCCATTTGTTTTTTAAGTGTTCTCCCTTCATGCTTTTTTTGGGGCAAAAAAGCCCGAAAATCTCTTAATTATATTATAACGGAAAAGAGGGGATTTTTCAAGCGGTGTTTTCAAGTTTTGCGGATATGACGAAAATTAAAGCTGTTTTGGCGATAGATATTGACTTTTCGCGCATGATTTGATACTATATTATATATAAGTATTAAGAGCTTGGGACGCAGGCAGGCTGCGTCCGCGAAAGGAGAAACAATTATGGCAAATGAAACAAAAATGCCGAAGGCGGCGCTTATTATGGGATCGGATTCCGATTTCCCGAAGGTAAAGGGCTGCGTTGAAAAATTAAAGGCTTTTGGGATAGAGGTTGACGTAAACGTTATATCGGCGCACAGGACGCCCGATGCTGCGGCGGAGTTTGCGAAAAACGCTGAAGCAAACGGCTTTGACGTTTTGATATGCGCGGCGGGAATGGCGGCGCATTTGGGCGGCGTTATTGCGGCGCACACGATACTGCCCGTTATAGGGATACCCATAAAGTCAACGTTTGAGGGGCTTGACGCGCTGCTTGCGACGGTTCAGATGCCGCCGGGAATACCCGTTGCCACTGTAGGTCTTGACAACGGCACAAACGCCGCTATCCTTGCGGCGGAAATGATGTCGCTTAAGTATGAAAGCTTAAAGGAAGCGCTGAGGGCCGAGAAAAAGAGAATGGCAGACGGCGTTATGAAAAAGAACGAAAAAATAAAAGAAGCCGTTAAGGAGATGTGACGTTAAAGAGATATAACGTTTGCTTTTATGCGCATGGCGCGGAACAGAAGCGGACAATCAAAAACAGGAAGGAGCCGGGTAAAATGTCGGTAGATATTTTGGTACAAAAAATAAAGGAAAAGAATAATCCGTCGGTTGCGGGGCTTGACCCGCAGATCTCGTATGTGCCGCAGTATATACGCGAGAAGGCGTATAAGGAATACGGAAAGACGCTCAAGGGCGCGTGCGAGGCGATATGGGAATACAACAAGGGGCTTATAGACGCATTGTACGACGTTGTGCCGGCCGTGAAGCCGCAGAGCGCGTTTTACGAGATGTACGGCTTATGCGGCGAGGAGCTGCTCCACCGCACCATAGCGTACGCAAAGGAAAAGGGTCTTTATGTTATACTTGACGTAAAGCGGAACGATATAGGCTCAACTGCCGAGGCGTATTCAAAAGCGTATCTCGGGAAGACGGAAATAGACGGCGAGCTTGTTTCGGCGTGCGATGTTGACAGCGTGACCGTAAATCCGTATCTCGGCACCGACGGCGTTGCGCCGTTTATTGCGGACTGCAAAAGGTACGATAAGGCGATATTTGCGCTTGTTAAAACATCAAATCCGTCGTCGGGCGAGCTTCAGGACCTTGAAACGGACGGACGCCATATTTACGAATGTGTAGCAAGGAGCGTTGACAAGTGGAACAGGGATACGATAGGCAAGTCGGGCTACGGCGCTGTGGGCGCAGTTGTCGGCGCAACGTATCCGGAGCAGGCGGCTGTTTTGAGAAAGCTTATGCCGAGGTCGTATTTCCTCGTACCGGGCTACGGCGCGCAGGGCGGCGGAGCCGAGGGCGTGAAGCCGTGCTTTAACGATGACGGGCTCGGCGCGATAGTCAATTCGTCGCGCGGCATTATCTGTGCGTATAAGAAGGGCGACTGGAAAGAGGAGCAGTTTGCCGAAGCGGCGCGTGCCGAAGCGCTGCGCATGAAGGAGGATTTGAACGGCGTTATCGGGTAAATATGTTTTTTGTTCCAAAGGGGCGGAGCCCCTTTGGAACCCCGGAAAAACAAAAAGACCGCCGGATTCCGAACAGGAATCCGGCGGCTTTTTTAAAGCATTCCCTTGCTTTTATTTTAAAAGTCCGGCGGGAGGTCAGCCGATAACGGCCGTATTTCCCGTTTCAAGGGACTTTTTAACGTCTATTATACGCTGGTTTGACGAGCCCTTGAACCTCAGCGTAATATCCTTTTTTTCCTCCTCAAAACGTCCGTCCACAAGGACGTCGATAAGCGAAAGCAGCTCATCCGTCGCCTCGCACCGTGCGCGGCTGCCGCTTAAAAGCTCGTCTTCAAACACATAGCCCGTAAAAACCCATATGCTCTTCTGCGGAAAACGTTTGCGCACCTCGCGCAGAAACGGCAGCAGCGCGCGCTGGTTTTCCGGCTCGAACGGCTCGCCGCCCAAAACGGTAAGCCCCGATATGAACTTCGGCGCAAGCGCCGCGTAAAGCTCCTCGCGGACGCTGCCGTCAAACGGCCTGCCGTAGTTAAAATCCCATGCGATTTCATTAAAGCAGCCCTTGCAGCGGTGCGTGCAGCCCGAAACGAAGAGCGACACTCTTACGCCCGGACCGTTCGCAATATCGGTTTTTTTTATTTCCGCATAATTCACAGGTGCATCACCCTGTCCTGTATCTCCTGCGTGCGGCCCTGGTTCCAGAACTGCGTGCCTATATAGCCGCATGTGCGGCGCGCAACGTTCATCTTATCCTGGTCCCTGTTGCCGCATTCGGGACATTCCCAAATCAGCTTTCCGTCCTCGTCCCTGACTATCTGAATTTCACCGTCGTAGCCGCATACCTGGCAGTAATCACTCTTGGTGTTAAGCTCCGCGTAAATTATATTGTCATAGATGTGCTCCATGACGGCAAGCACAGCTTCTATGTTGTTCTTCATGTCGGGGACTTCAACGTAGCTTACCGCTCCGCCGGGGGAGAGCTTCTGGAACTGCGATTCTATCGAAAGCTTCGAGAATGCGTCTATCTCCTCCGTAACGTGAACGTGGTAGCTGTTTGTTATATAATTCTTGTCTGTTACGCCTTTTATGATGCCGAAACGCTTCTGAAGGCATTTTGCGAATTTGTACGTCGTCGATTCCATCGGTGTGCCGTAAAGGCTGAAATCTATGTTTTCCTCGGCCTTCCACTTTGCGCACGCATCGTTTAAGTGCTGCATCACCTCAAGCGCAAACGGCGTTGCAACGGGGTCGGTGTGCGACTTGCCCGTCATGTATTTCGTGCACTCGTAAAGGCCGGCATAGCCCAGCGATATTGTTGAATAACCGCCGTAGAGCAGCTTATCGATCGTTTCGCCCTTTTTGAGCCTTGCAAGCGCGCCGTGCTGCCACAGTATCGGCGCAACGTCCGAGGGCGTGCCCTTTAATCTTTCGTGACGGCACATGAGCGCCTTTTTGCACAGCGCAAGACGTTCGTCCATTATCCTCCAGAATTTATCCATGTCGCCGCCCGACGAGCACGCAACGTCAACGAGGTTTATCGTCACAACGCCCTGGTTAAAGCGGCCGTAGAACTTAAACCTTCCGTTTTCATCCTTGTAAACCGTCGGGAACGAGCGGCAGCCCATGCACGGATAGCAGTTGCCCTGCTTGCATTCCTTCATGACCTTTTCGGAAATGTAGTCGGGAACCATTCTTTTTGCCGTGCACTTTGCGGCAAGCTCCGTTATATGCCAGTATTTGCTTCCGGGACGTACATTGTCCTCCTCAAGCACATAGATGAGCTTGGGGAACGCCGGCGTTATATAAACGCCCTTTTCGTTTTTAACGCCCAAAAGACGCTGCTTGAGCATTTCTTCTATAATAAGCGCAAGGTCGTCGCGCGTCTGGCCGTCGTCAACCTCGTTAAGATACATGAATACCGTAACAAACGGCGCCTGGCCGTTCGTTGTCATGAGCGTTATAACCTGGTACTGTATTGTCTGAACGCCGCGCTGGATCTCCTCCTTAACGCGCATCTCGGCGATTTCGTTTATTTTTTCGTCCGAAAGCGGAAGCCCGGCCTCCTCAAATTCGCTTCTTACTATCCTTCTGAACTTTTGGCGGCTCACGTCCACAAACGGCGCAAGGTGCGAAAGCGTTATGCTCTGGCCGCCGTACTGCGAGCTTGCTATTTGAGCTATTGCCTGCGTTGCGATGTTGCACGCCGTTGAAAAGCTCTTGGGGCGCTCTATCATCGTTTCGCTTATTACCGTGCCGTTCTGGAGCATATCCTCAAGATTAACAAGGCAGCAGTTGTGCATATGCTGCGCAAAATAGTCCGCATCGTGGAAATGGATTATTCCCTCCTCATGCGCGCGGACAATCTCCTCGGGCAGCAAAAGACGGCGCGTTATATCCTTTGATACTTCGCCCGCCATGTAATCTCTCTGAACGCTGTTTACGATAGGATTTTTGTTTGAGTTTTCCTGCTTGACTTCCTCGTTGTCGCACTCGATAAGGCTCAGAATCCTGTCGTCCGTTGAATTTGCTTTTCTTACGAGAGCTCTCCTGTAGCGGTATGTAACGTATTTTCTGGCAACGTTGAACGCCTTGCGGTCCATTATCTGGTTTTCGACAAGGTCCTGTATCTCCTCAACGCTGACAGAATGGTTTGATTTTTCGCAGGCGTCCGTGACATTTGCCGAAATCTCACGTATCTGCTCCGAGGTCAGCCTGTCTTTTTCGGGGACCTCGTTATTTGCCCTTTCCACGGCGGAGATTATCTTTGTTATGTCAAAGCCTACCTCCGTGCCGCTTCTTTTAATAATCTTCATTGCGGTTCTCCTTTTTTTACGCGATATTACTGTAAAACTTTCCTGATAACTACGTTTGATACGTTATACGGCTGCACGCCGAAAACACGGCAAGAAGTCCCTGCACGGCGCTTATGGCGCCGCACCGTGCGTCTGCGGCGGGAAACGCCGCCCGGCGGACGGAAAATAGTGTACAGACTAAATATGGTATATTATATGGTGTTTTCGGGGCAGATGATTACTATATGTTGTGCACTTAATAATATACTCTTATTCATTGGAAAAGTCAACAGTCATTATGAACAAATAGAGGGTGTTATTTTCTACATCTTTTTTACCTTAAATTTATGTTACAGAGAAATCCGCGCAGCAGCGTTTGTTATATGCGGTTTTTTAACTTTACACAGAGAAATTTTACATTTTTGTGACCGCTTATTGACTTGAAAAAAAACGTGTGCTATAATGAAGCCGAAGCTTTGCCTAGGCAAAGCGCGGAAACGGTAATATACAATTATGAAAGGACGCGTAAGATCATGGATTTAAGCAAATACGCTCCGGCGTCGGACGAGCAGCTCAGCAAGGCTCTCGACACGGCGGCGGCGCTTGTTACAAAAAATACAGAGGAATTTTTTAACACCTTCCCGGCGTGCAGCAGCGAAAACAATTTTTACGGACATACCTGGAACGTTGACTGGACAACGGGCTTTTGGACGGGGGAGGAATGGCTCGCATACGAGCGCACAAAAAATCCGCGTCTTAAAGAGGCGGCGCTCGAGCAGGTAAAGAGCTTTTTTGCGAGAATAAAATACCGCATGGAAACGGACCATCACGATATGGGCTTTTTGTATACGCCCTCGTGCGTTGCGGCGTACAAGCTGACGGGCAGCGAGGAGGGGAAAACGGCGGCCGTGCTTGCGGCGGACAACCTGCTCGGAAGATTTCAAGAAAAGGGACGGTTTTTCCAGGCGTGGGGCGAGCTTGGCGCGCCGGATAATTACAGGCTCATAATAGACTGCCTTTTGAATATGCCGCTGCTTTTTTGGGCGTCGGACGTAACGGGAGACGGGAAGTACCGCGAAAAGGCCGAGGAGCATATAAAAACGGCCATGAAGTATATAGTAAGGCCCGATAATTCAACGTATCATACGTATTATTTCGATCCCGAAACGGGCGAAGCGACAAGGGGCGTAACGCACCAGGGCAACCGCGACGGCAGTGCGTGGGCGCGCGGCCAGGCATGGGGCGTATACGGCAGCGCAATGGCGTATTCAAAGCTCGGAGATCCCGAATATGCGGATATTTTCCGCAGGGTTACGGGGTATTTTATCGAGCATCTGCCGGAGGACCTTGTGCCGTACTGGGATTTTGATTTCACAACGGGAAGCGACGAGCCGCGCGATTCGTCGGCGGGAGCGATAGCCGTGTGCGGTATGCTTGAAATGGCAAAATACCTTGAGCCGGACGAGGCGGCATATTATAAAGACGCGGCAAGGAGGCTCATAAAGCCGCTTATCGAAAAATGCGCCGTAACGGACGCGTCGCAGTCGAACGGGCTGCTGCTGCACGGTACATACGCGAAAAAAACGCCGACGAATTTCTGCAATCACTGCGGCGTTGACGAGTGCAACACATGGGGAGATTATTTTTATATGGAAGCGCTCACGAGAATGGTTAAGGACTGGGAAATCTACTGGTAATCAGGGGCTGCCGATTTTAGCGCAGACCGCCAACCAGTGGCTATGTTAATAATTTCATAGGGCTGCTCGATTTTCAATGCAGAACGGACAAAACGCACCCGACGGCGTATTGGCACCGCGCAAGATGGCGCGGACGACCGAAGGTCGGCTTTCGGCTTTTGCCGAAAGTGCTGAAAAGTGTACTCCGAGTGGTGCGTTTTGTTCGTAACAACATAGCTTTTATGCTATGTTGTGATCTGCGCTAAAATCGACAGCCCATAATTTTTTATTCGGCGCTGTCTGCTTTGGTTGCCGGTATCGTAACATAAACGCAGGTGCCTATGCCGAGCGAGGATTCGACTTTTAAGCCGTAGTCGCTGCCGAAAATTATTTTGATTCTTTCGTTTACGTTTGCAAGGCCTATATGGCTGCCCTTGTTGTCGTGTATGTTCTGCGAAAGGCGGCTGTTCATCTCGTCGAGCGTTTCGGGATCCATGCCGGCGCCGTCGTCGCGGACGGTAAATATTATGTTATCGTCGCGCAGCACGCCCGAGATAACAAGCAGTCCCTTGCCGCCCTTCGGCTTGAAGCCGTGGTATACGGCGTTTTCTATTATGGGCTGCAGGCATATTTTTATTATCGTATAGGAGAGCACGGCGTTATCTATATTCCATTTAATATCAAACAGGTCGCCGTATCTCAGCTTAAGGATATTGAGATAATCCTTTGTGTATTTTATTTCGTCCGATATTGAAATAAGATAGCCCTGCTGCGAAAGCGTGTTTCTGAAAAAGCTTGCGAGATTTATGAGCGCCTCCGAAACGGGGTTATCCGAATTTGAAAGCTCATATGCCATCCAGTTTATTGTTTCGAGCGTGTTATACAGAAAATGCGGATTTATCTGCGCCTGAAGCATATCATACTGCGCCTTTTTGAGCAGCTTCATACGCTCCTCGAGAATTTCCTCCATTTTTTCCTTGTCCTCAATGTGCAGCTTTATGCTGTCCATTATATAAAGAAGCTCGTTCTGGTCCTTTGTTGAAACGCTTTCGGGCGGGTTTGCCGTATCGAGGAACGATATTATCTCGCGCAGCGGCGAATAGCTCCACACCGTTGCGATATACGCAAGGATAAAGCAGAACGCAAGCAGTATAACGGCAACAAGCGCTATCTGCCATCTTACGGAGTCGAATTTATCCTCAAACAGCGACACGGGATATGTTGAAATATACCTGAAATCAAACTGGTCGCTGTCGCAGGAAAGGATCAGACATTCCTCGCCGTTAATATCGAGCGTTTCCGGCAGCAGCTGTGCGCCGACGCTTGCCGAAAGCAGCTTTTCGCGCTCCGACGATTTTTCGAAATACGATATGTCGCGCGTCATCATGAGCTTATCGTCGCCGTCGAGCATAAAAAATTCCTGGCCGTTCGAATATCTGTTTGAAACGGTCGCGCGGTACAGCTGCTGGCTGTTTATGTTCATTATAACAGCGCCCATTTTTTCATCGGAAACGTAAATGGGCTTTATTATTGTTATAAGCGGCGGATACGTGTCGTTTTTTATGCGCGTCATTATCATGCCGCGGCGGTCGTCGAGCGATTCGTAGCTGTCAAGCCAGCCGTCGTCGCGGATTTCGTTCATCGGCTGCTCCGAGCCGCCGACAAACGCCGTGTTGCTGTGCTCGGAATACATATATACGGAATCGATATATTCGTATATGAGCGGCACCGTTTTCGTAAACGAAACGAGCTGCATAAACTGCGTGCCGCGTTCGCTGCCGAGCATGAACGGCTGTGCGCTGTCGTTGCTCGCAATGTAGCTTGACATCATATCGCATTCGTTTAAAACGTTGTCAACAACGCTTTTTATGCTCTCTAGCTTCGATGAATTTTCGATTATTATTTCGTCCTTTGTGGTGCTCATTATATTTGAATAAAATATTATGCCCACAATCAGGAACGGTATAACGAGCAGCATTGAAACAAGCAGGAACGTGCGCCAAAAAAGGCTGTTTATCCTGAAGTTTTTTATGTAGAACCAATTGTCGTTTCTGCCGTTCGTATTCTTTTTGCTTTTATTCTTGTCACTGTTCAATTACTGTACCTCTTGCATTAAAAAAGATGGCGGCGCAAAACGCCCGTTTACAGATTTCTTATATAATCGCTCGGAGTGCAGCCGTAATAGTCCTTGAATATCCTTGAAAAATACCCCGAGCTGCTGTAGCCGCATTCGCGGCTTATATCGGTTATCTTTTTGTTTTCCTTTAAAAGCTTCACGGCGTGCTCCATTCTTACGCGCAGCAGATAGTCGCTGAAATTCTCGCCCGTCTGCTTCTTGAAAAACCGGCTGCAGTAGGCGGGGTTGAAGAACACGCGCTCCGAAGCGTCCTGGAGCGATATGTTTTCCGAAAAATGCTCGTTTATAAACTGTATGAGCTTTGCCGCAACAATGTCCGACGGCTTTTCGTCCTTTAACGCTATCTGGTTTACTATATTCCCGAGCAGCGCAAGCGAAAAATCGTAAATTTCGTCATACGTCGAAAGCTCCGGCAGTTTCTTGTAATCGAGCTTGTCGGAGCGGACTTTTATGTTCATGTTCGCGGCAAGATGGTCGTTTATTATTTCAAACAGGTTGCACGCATACTGGCCGAGATATTCGTTGCCGTGGTTGTTTGAATCGAGCAGCAGCTTAAACGTTGCCGAAGCGTCGTCCATGCTGCCGGAAAGTATGTCGGCATAAAGCTGCTTTATATTGTCGAGAAAAGCGTTTATGTCGGTCCGCTTGTGAACCGCAAGCTGCTCGCGTATGCGCATAAGCGACGCGCGAAGATCGGTGAAATTCGTTGGCTTTGTTATATATTCCGAAACGTTGTATTTTATCGCCGCGCGCGCATACTCAAATTCCGCGTAGCCGCTCAGAAGTATAACCTTTGTGCGCGGCTTGTTTTTGTATACGTAATGCGCAAGCTCGATGCCCGAAACGTTTACCATCCTTATGTCCGTTATAACAAGGTCGATGTCGTGGTTTTCAAGATAGCTTATCGCTTCGGCGCCGTCCGGAAATGTTTTCACAACCTCAAAGCCAAGCTCCGATTTTTCCACAAAGGACGAAATGCCCGACCTTATCATAGCTTCATCATCAACAACAATTACTTTAAACATAATCTAAAATCCTCTTTCATACACTCTCCGAATTCTCTTTGCCTCTTGCTTAACACATTATAGTATAGCACATAAGCCGCCGTTATTCAAGCGCGCATTTTGCGCATAAATAAAATTAGTAGATAAAGTTACAGGAAGTAAAATTTTTATAATTGTAGGGGGAGGGGGGTGGTATGTTAGAATATAATCAGCAGGAAGTGTCTTTGCGCATAGGGAGGGCGCGGGGATACGAGGCGGAAAAACATAATGAAAGGAAGAGAGGAATGATGAAAAAAATTGTTTCGGCGCTTGCGGCTCTTGCCGTTGCCGGAGGTATGTGCATGCCCGCATTTGCGGCGGAGAAGGTTACGGCGGCCGGCGTGCCGGCAGACGGGTACAAGTTCGTTGATATTGCCTATGACGGAGACGGGACATTTGTGGCATTGGCGAAGGATGAGGCCAGCGGCAACAGTCAAAGAGGATGGATATGTTATTCGGACGATAACGGTAATACGTGGCAGCAGACGGTAAATATTCCGAACGCAATTAAAACGAATTGCTATTTGTTTGCAAACCCCAATTCGCGGCAGCAGCTTGTATGGTGGGATGCAAAAAATATGTTTGTTGTACATAATTCGTCAGCAAACGGAGCATATACGACATATGAAAATGAGAAGGGCTTGAATTGGCAAGGTGCAAGCAACTTATATTGGTTGGCAAATGCAATGACAACGGTTTCCGGAGATGCTTTGATAATGTCATCAAACGATAGTGTAAGTGTTACCGATACTGCCGATAGCAATGTTTTGAGTAATAATGCGATGACCGGGGTTGGCGTAAATACGGCACTAACAGTAAGCGCTTCAAACGTTGATGAAAACGGGAATAGGAACGTGTTTGTTACGGGGAATTCAAGCTGTGCAAGTATTGTTTTGACGAAGAATGAAGATGGCACGTATTCGTGGGACAACCTAACAAAAGGCTATCAAGCAAGACTGTCCGGCAGTGGATTTGAGAATCTTCCGACAAATTCGTATGATTCTGTATATACCGGGAAATCGAATCAGTTTGTTTTTATAAATGATAGTAACGCATTCTATGTTGCAAAAGACCCTAACGGTGAAAACAAATTCAGCCAATTTGTATACAAATATTCAAGCCCGAGTAGCGCCAATGTTACAGGTGTAAATGTAAACGACAGCTATATCGTTTTGGGCATGAGCGACGGTACGATGTACTACACGGATAACGCGGCAATAGACGAAAATACAGAATGGAAACAGGTTCCCGGTATGAATGCGGACGAGCCTGTAAAGAATATTGAATTTATAAGCGATAGTGAATTTGTTGCGTTAAGCGAAACGGGTATTTATAAGGGAAGCCTTGTGGCTGATGAGCCCGAGCCGGTTGAGCCGGTGACGGTGACGCCGCTTGATAATGATTTTGAGGACGGTTCGCAGGGCTGGACGGCAGCAATTCCGGCTTCAACGGAAGCGGTAACCGGCGGCACATGGAAGATAACGAATAGCAACAACCAAGTTGCAACTGTTGACGCAAATATAGGCGCGGCAATGGAAGGCAGCTTTACAATCGGGCTTGTGCTGACAGAAACGGCTGTTGGCGATAACACAATCAGCAGCGTTGCTTTTGAGTTGAAATAAGGAGGTAATGTAAAAATGAAAAAGCCTTATTTAAAGCCGGAGATAGAGATAAAAAGCTTTATGGCAGAGAATATTGTAACGCAGTCGGGTATTTCAAGCGATGCGTATCAGGCGCTGACCGATGCGGGGATTAGTGTAAATAATATAACAACGGTGGACGATATTCTTAATTTTAGATAATTTTCTCGCAGGTGCGGGGGCGTGCGAATTTTTTTCTGTAAATTAAGCTTCTGTGGTAAAATTTATATTTTTCAGGGCAGGGCATTCGTCCTGCCCAGCTACAATATATCATAAAAATTCCGGCATGTCAAGGGCGCCCCTCAGGGCG
>DVLU01000096.1 GCA_018715365.1 Candidatus Ornithomonoglobus intestinigallinarum
AAAACGAAAGGAGAGAATATTCATATGAGAATAAAAAAGCTTGTCAGCGCTTTCTCCGCGCTGGCGATTACGGTCACCGCGATAGCGGGACTTGCTGTAACGGCAAGTGCGGCGGAAATTGCGTTTTCGCAGAATTTTACGGGTGAGTCAACTGATCCTGCGGATTATGGGTTTATCAAAATATCAGAAGATACTGATACAAATATCCCTAAAGACGAAACAGAAGCAAGAACTGTTTCGATAACAAGCGTTACTGATGGCGTGCTGACGAATTCGTGTTTTATGGGATCGTCTGGTGGTGGCCGTGGTATGGAGTATGCGGCTAATTTTACAGCTATAGGTGCAGGGAATGAGGTAACTGTACAGTATACATGGAATACAGGTAGTGCAACAGGGAATAAAACTGATGCATATTCTGATACATATTTAGCCGATTCGAGAGGTAATAAAATCTTTGAACTGCGTTATTACGGTCAAGATAAGTATTTATGGTTAAATGGTAAATCTGTTGCAAACGGCGTTGATAGAGAAGGTTCATATAATGTATCTGTTACTATAGATATGAACACCAAAAAAATAACTTCATTATCAGTCGGTAATGCATACAGCATATCGGATGCTATAGATTTTTACTCTTCTGATGCGAATGATGTTGCAAGATTTGGATTTATTCATCGTGGAAGAGCAAGCTGGATTAATACGTCATCCATAGATAACATTGTTATCACTTATGAAGCGGCTAAAGCTCCTGTTGAATCTGTATCTGTGCAGTACAAGACTGCTGACGGTGCGGTTATAGAAACAGTCTCGCTCGATTCGCTCTATAAGCTTGATAAAGAAGAGTATCAGAAGGTAGCATTGGGCACTATATATGTAGGCGATACGTGCTATATACCTTGGCAGAAGTATATATTTAAAGATGGCGTGCTGTATGAAACAACAAGAAACAACAGCAACCCTCATTATGGAACATCAACAGCGATAACGAATGCAAATTTTGTATTTGAAAAAACTGTATCTGTTGTAACTCCTGCTGAAGGGACAGAGTACATTGCAATGATTGATGGAGACGGTGATTCCGGAAATAATGCAGCTATAAGAGCGTCGAATATGAGTGCCACAAGAGCAGATGTATCATTTGGAACAGTTCAACCCGGTATTTATACTATAACATATATTCAGTACATTCGGGGAGGAGAGCCCAAGCTGTATTTGGACGATGAATATATATGCGATTTAGAGAAAAATACGGGCGGATGGGCAGATGTTTCAACAGAAAATATTAAAATTACCGAGAGTGGTGAATTGGAGATTAAAAACCTCGCTATGACCGATACGATACTGCTTATCAAAACCGGCGAATACATTCCCCCTGCTGCTGAAGCAACGGAAGTAACCGTAGAAGGCGCCGAAGGCGTTACCGCACTCAAGGTAGGCAATGTAGCGCTTACATCAACATCAAAGCCGGTATGGACTATTACGGCAACGGACGGACAGGGGTACGATGAAACAATAAAAGTAAATGCTGCGGCTCAACTTCCCACTGTGGATTCAACCGCATCGCTCGGTCTTATTGTTGACAATATCCCCGACGGAATATACGTTACAGCAACATTAAGCTATTGATAAGGAGGTAATGATATATGAAAAAAGAATTTGTAATGCCGGAGATGAAGGTATCGAAGTTCAGCATGGAGAATATCGTTACCGACTCTACGGCAAGGATACAGGCAGAAGCCGCTCTTGAAGAAGCGGGCGTAAAAGCCGGATATACCACATACGTAGACTTTAATAAAATGTTTGATTTTAATTAACTGACCAAAATCTCATAGAATAATATTCTTCCTAAAAAAATAAAAATTTCACCAAAATAAGCTTATTGTTTGAAGGACCGCCCACCAAAGGCGGTCCTTCTGCCGTATTTTGATTTTCAGTTCATGGCAATGCCGTCGTTTAAAATTTTATCGCACCGCTTTTTAAGCTCGGGATAATTTTCAAGGCCCGCGCCGGTTATTTCCGCGGCCGCGTCCTGCGCCTGCTTTAAAATGTCGCCGTCCTCAAAAAGATTGGCAATTTTCATTTCGGGCAGACCGTGCTGGCGCGTACCGAAAAAGTCGCCCGGGCCGCGCAGCTTCAAATCCTGCTCGCTTATATAAAAGCCGTCGTTTGAAAGGCACATCGTTTCCATGCGCTTTTTTGTTATGTCGCTGCTGCCGTGTGCGAAAAGGATACAATAAGCCTGCCCGCCGCCGCGTCCCACGCGCCCGCGAAGCTGATGCAGCTGCGAAAGCCCGAAACGCTCTGCGTTTTCGATTATCATTATATTTGCGTTTGGCACATTCACTCCGACCTCGATTACCGTTGTGGAAACGAGTATTTTTGTTTCGCCCGAAGCAAAGCTCTCCATTGCCGCGTCCTTTTCCTTCTGCTTCATGCGCCCGTGAACAAGCCCAACTTTAAGCTTCGGGAATCGTTTTTGAAGCTTTTCCGAAAGCTCCGCTGCGTTTTGCAGGTCGCTCTTTTCCGTTTCCTCAACAAGCGGACAGACAACATACGCCTGAGTGCCGCCCGCAACGCTTTTTTCCACAAACGCATACACGCGCGGCTTCATGCTGTCGCCGAATGCGTATGTTTTAACGGGAACGCGCCCGGGAGGGAGCTCGTCTATAACGGACACCTCAAGATCGCCGTAAAGGATAAGCGCAAGCGTGCGCGGTATCGGCGTTGCCGACATTATGAGTATATGCGGGTTTTCGCCCTTCGCCGAAAGCTTTGCGCGCTGCTCAACGCCGAAGCGGTGCTGCTCGTCGGCTATAACAAGTCCGAGCTTTTTAAATTCAACGTCGCTTTGTATAAGCGCGTGAGTGCCGATTACAACTCCGGCCCCGCCGCTTTTTATAAGCTCAAGCGTTTCGCGCCGCTCCTTTGCTTTCATGCTGCCCGTGAGCAGGACGGTTTTAATGCCGGTGTTTTTAAAAAAGCCCGTCAGCGTTTCAAAATGCTGCGACGCAAGGATTTCCGTCGGCGCCATCATGGCCGCCTGAAAGCCGTTTTTTACGGCAAGATATATCGCCGCCGCCGCGACTGCCGTTTTTCCGGAGCCAACGTCGCCCTGTATGAGCCTGTTCATCATTTTGCCGCTTCGGACGTCGGCGCAGATCTCGTTCAGCGTGCGCTTTTGCGCATTTGTGAGCGAAAAGGGGAGCGTGTCCGTAAATTCGCGCACCGCCTTCAGGTTTTGGAACACGGCTCCGGAATACTGCTCGCCGTTACGCTTCCTGTCAAAAAGCGCAAGCTGTAAAATAAGCAGCTCCTCAAACACAAACCTGCGCCGCGCTATTTCGTAGCTTTCGGGGCTGTCGGGGAAATGTATGTTTTTCATTGCGAAATTTATTTCGGCAATGGAATATTTGCTCCTGACCTGCTCGGGAAGGTATTCCTTAAGCGTCCCCGCTTCTTTCAGCGCGTTTTCCATAACGGATTGGACGAGCTTCTGCGTCAGCCCCTCGGTGAGCGGATACAGCGGAACGATTTTCCCCGTAAAACGGGTGCTGTCCGCTTTTTCGAATATCGGGTTTACAATCTCCTTTTTGCCGCGCCGCAAAGATATTTTGCCGTATAAAATATATTTGTCGTCGGTGCGGAAACGGTCCTTGACGAATTTGTTGTTATACCATACGGCCGTTATCGTGCCCGAATCGTCAAAAACAACCATTGTGGAAATCAGCATATTGCGCCGTATGCGCGTATCATGCACGGGCGAAAAAACGGTTACGCTAAGGCAGACCGTTTCACCCTCGGAGGCGTCGGCTATTTCCTTTATCTGCGTCCTGTCCTCGTGCGCACGCGGGAAAAAATACAGCAGGTCGTTTACCGTGCGTATGCCCTTTTTAAAAAACAGCTCGGCGCGTTTTTCGCCGACGCCCTTTAAATAGCGGATGTCCTTGTCCATTACTCAATGCCCGCCACGTAATAATATACGGGCTGCCCGCCGCGCTTTAACGATATTTCTATTTCATCGCCCGAATATTTTTCTTCAAGACGCGCCGCCGCTTTTTCCGCGTCGGCCTTTTTAACGTCCTTGCCGTAATAGAGCGTTATATATTCCGTGTCCTCCGTTATAAGCTTATCGGTAAGCTGCTCGAGAACGTCTGCTATATCATCGCCTACGGCGACTATGTCCGAGCCGTGAACGCCCAAAATATCGTCCTTTTTGATTTCTATGCCGTCGATCTCCGTATCGCGCACGGCATATGTCACGGAGGCGGAATCAACGGTTTTTATTGCTTTTGTCATCGTTTCGGTGTTGCCCGCCGACGTTCTGCGCGCGCTGAACGCCATCATAGACGCGATACATTCCGGCACGGAGCGGGTCGGGATAACGATGACCTTTTTGTCCTCAACGAGCTGCGCCGCCTGCTCCGCCGCCATGATTATGTTTTTGTTGTTTGGAAAAACGTAAATTATGCGCGCCCTTATGCGGTTTACAGCTTTTAAAATATCGTCGGTTGACGGGTTCATCGTCTGGCCGCCGTCTATAATTTTGTCTATTCCCAAATCCTTAAGGATCGCCGCAAAGCCTTTTCCGGCAGCAACCGAAACGAAGCCGAATTCTTTAAGCTCCTCCGGCTTTTTAGGCGCGGCCTTGTTCTTTTTGGGCTTTTCCGGCGCGGGCTGCGGCGCTGCGGGGGCC
>DVLU01000097.1 GCA_018715365.1 Candidatus Ornithomonoglobus intestinigallinarum
ATCAGACCTGCGATGATGTTTTTCTTTCCTTCTGTTAATTTTCTTCTTCGTGCCATAAAAAACGCCTCCTGTGGTTTAATTATATTCTACCACAGAAGGCTTCAAATTTACAGACTTTTTTTCGCAGGCTCAAGGGGGCGGAGCCCCCTTTTTTGATTTCTTATTCTATGACAATTGCCGTTTCGCCGAGATAAACCGGTATATCATATGACAGCACCGCTTCGGGGAACTGCGCAAATATCGCTTCAATGCTTGCCGCTTGCTTAACGGCCCAGCTTATATCCGTGGCATATTGATGCACGCCGGGCGTTTCCGGGTTAAACAGCATCTTATAAAGCGTGTTCTGCCGCGATGACGATGCGTTTATATACCATTCGCTTATCCATGCCGCGCCGCCCTTAATTGCGGCCTCGGGCGACGTCCAGCCCTCGCTGTACGCCTTCCGTGAGCCCGAATAGAGAGCGCTGTCGTCATATGCGGCGATGCCGAACATATTATATACGGTCGTACCGTTTACGTTTACGCCGGTTGACAGCGTTGACGTACCGTTGCCCGTTTCAAGACACGCGTGCGCAACAAGATAAACCTCGCTTATATTGTTCGCGTTTGCCGCATCGATAAACGCTTGTCCCGTGCCTTCGAGTATTCCCTTGCCTTCAAGGAAACGGTTAAGGGCTTCGGCGCTTACGCCGTTTGTCTGAGACAGGTCGAGGAACTGATATTTGTATGCGCCCGTGCAGAAGCTTGACGGATCCATATATTCGCGCACTTCGTCACGCGACGCCGAAACGCTTCCGCCGCCGCGCCATATTTTCGGGGCGGGGGACAGACTCATTTGAATATCGACTATATCGTCAAGCGTTATATTATAGCTTGTGTACGTCGTTCCGCCGCGGCCCGCCGCAGTGGTGCCGCCCGCTCCCGCAACATACGTGCTGCCGAGAATGTCTGTCGGTATTGTATCGTCGGACGTTACCTTGCCGTAGAGATTAAGAGCGCTTTCGCCTGCCGCCTTTGAAACGGTAAGCTCAAATTCATCGCTCCTGCCGTTTGCGGCGCGGACTGTTATTTTCGACGTTCCCTCGGACAGAGCCTTAAGCCTGCCCGTTGCGGAAATTTCCGCAACGCGCTCGTCGGAGCTCGACCAGGTTACGGCCTTGTTTTTGGCGTTTTGCGGCGAAACGGTCACTATCATGTTCATGCTTTCGCCCACGCCGAGCTTTGCGCTGCCTTTGTTTTGTATCGATATGCTGTCAACGCCTATAACGTCGTTTACAACCGTAACAAAGCATTTTGCCGTAAAGCCGCCGTCCTCCGTTGTGGCCGTGATTTCAGTCATGCCCGCCCCAACGGGCTTCAGCGCGCCGTTTTCATCGATTTCGGCAACGCTTGTGTCCTTGGACGTCCATGTAACGGCTGTATTTGTTGCATCGCCCGGTGAAACAACGGCCTCCATAAGATGCGCCGAGTCCGATACGTTCAGCGTCAGCGCGCTTTCCTTCAGCATAACGCCCGTTACGGGACGTATTATTTCGATCTCGGCAGAGCTTTTGCTGCCGGAGCCGGCAAGCGATGCCGTTATTGTAACTTTTCCCGGCTTGTGCGGCGTGACTGTGCCGTTTTCGTCAACGGACGCGGCAGCGCTGTCGGACGACGTGTATTCGATTTTTTTATTGTCCCTGTCTGCCGGAAAAATGCGCGCATACAGCTTAAGCTGCGCGGAGCCGCCGTCATCAAGGCGCAGCCTTGTGCGCTTTGTGCTGAGAGAAACGGAGCCGTCCGGCGCGGCGTCAAAACCGGCATAATGGAAAAACCGCGACGGCGATGACATTTCGCCGGTTATTTTCGGCGTCAGCTCGCCCGTCGGGTCTGTATTTATAATTAAAACAAAGGATAAAACAACTGCGGCGGCAGCGGCGGCAATCGATATAACTGCCGCACGTCTGCCCGTGCTCAGCGTTTTTATCCTTTTGTTCAAAGCTATGTTTATCCGCATAATTTCAAAGCCTTTCTGCCATCAAAACGATTTCCGCTTTCGCTTTATTTTAACGCCGGGCGCGCTTTTTGTCAATAAAAATCGGATAAAGTTAAAAGATTATTTACTTTTTATTGAATGTTTGTGTTATATCAACCCTAACATATGCTGCATGCCGAGGCTGACAAGCGCAATTGCAACCCAGCAGCATAATCCCATAAGTATCGGCTTTCCGCCCGTTTTAACGAGCTTTACTATATTCGTGTTCAAGCCTATCGCCGCCATAGCCATAACGATAAAGAATTTTGACAGCGTCTTAAAGGGCGAGAAAAATTCCGCGCTTGCGCCGAGCGACGTTGCGATTGTTGTTATAACCGAGGCGAGCACAAAGAACAGTATAAAAAACGGGAATATTTTCTTAAGCGAAAAGCTTTGGCCGGCCGACTGCTTTTCCTTGCGCGCGCGCCAAAACGCAAGCGCAAGCGTTATCGGTATTATCGCAAGCGTTCTTGTAAGCTTTACTATCGTTGCGCTGTCGAGAGTGTTTGCGCCGGGGTGCATGCCGTCCCATGCGGACGCGGCTGCCGTTACGGAGGAGGTATCGTTTACCGCCGTCCCCGCAAAAAGCCCGAAGCCTTCGTTTGACATTCCGAGAAGCGTTCCGAGAGTGGGGAAGATGAGCGCCGCAATAACGTTAAAGAGGAATATTACGGAGATCGACTGCGCTATTTCCTCATCGTCCGCGCCTATAACGGGAGCTGCGGCGGCTATTGCCGAGCCGCCGCATATTGACGAGCCGACGCCTATGAGCGTTGAAATGTGCGACGGTATTTTCATAAGCTTATACAATACAAACGAAACTATAAGCGATACCGATATTGTCGAAACGATTATCGGCAGCGACTGCGCGCCCGTTTTTGCTATCGTTGAAAGATTAAGCCCGAAGCCGAGCAGAACAACGGCATATTGAAGTATCTTTTTTGAGGTGTATGTAATGCCGGGCTGAAGCGCGTCCTTTGCTTTTATGAAAAGCGTTATTATCATGCCGAAAATTATGGCAAACACCGGCCCGCCTATCACCTCAAACCGCCGGCCGAGCAGCCATGACGGTATTGCTATCGCAAGACAGAGCGCCATGCCCTTCCAATTGTTTTTAATAAAGTCCATAAATTATCTCCCTTTGTGAAGTTATCTTGACCATTTATCGCAGAGCGTATTTATCTGGTCGGCAAATTTTGCAAGATCCTTGTTTGCCATGCCCTCGCATTGGCGCACAACGGAATTGAGCCTTGCGGCGGCGTCCGTAAGCCGCGCAAACACGGTGGCGGCGCGCTTTGTTTTTGATTTTTTCTCTACACGTATGCCGTGCGTTATTTTTGTAAGCTCGCCCGAGAACATATCAAATTCCGTGCCACTGTACGGAGCGTAGGCGTTGTAGCCGTTCTCCTTAAGATGAGCCGTAAAATTGTCGCAGGAGCTTTCTTCGCCGTGATTGACAAAAATAAGCTTCGGTTTTTCCCCGAGAGAAGAAAGCCAGTTCATAAGGCCGTTTCTGTCGGCATGGCCGCTTATGCCGGGAAGCATTTTGATTTCGGCGGCAACGAGAATATCCTCGCCGAAAATGCGCACGCTGCCGACGCCGTCGCAGAGGGCGCGGCCGAGCGTTCCGCCCGCCTGATAGCCCACAAACACTATTGTGCTTTCCTCTCGCCACAGATTATATTTCAGGTGGTGGCGTATTCTTCCGGCTTCGCACATTCCGCTTGACGATATTATAACCTTCGGCTTCGTGTCATAATTTATTGCTATCGATTCATCGGCGGTAACGGCCGTTTTGAGCCCGGGGAACATAAGCGGATTCACGCCGCTGTCAACGAGAGCTTTTGTTTCTTCGTCAAGACAGTCATGACCGCACTGAAGAAATATTGACGTTGCCTCGTTTGCAAGCGGGCTGTCAACGTAAACGGGGAAATTGCCGTGACCGCTCACCAGGCCGCGTTCCTTTATGATGCGTATAAAATACAGCATTTCCTGTGTTCTGCCGACGGCAAACGATGGGATAACAACGTTTCCGCCGCGGTCGAACGTCGTTTGTATCACCTCGGCAAGCGACGACGCATAGTCGGGCGGAGGATTGTGGAACCTGTCGCCGTAGGTGGATTCAAGCACGAGATAATCAATATCCCCGCTGTCCGGAAGCGGCGTGGGGTCTTTGATTATCGGCTGATTCGTGTTACCGACGTCGCCGCTGAAAACGATTTTTTTTGTCAGCCCGTGCTCGGTGATCCATATTTCTATGCAGGAGGAGCCGAGCAGATGGCCTATATCGTGGAAACGTATTTCGATATTCTCCGCTATCTGCGTTTTTGTATCGTACTGGCACGGATAAAACAGCGTCAGCACGTTTTCGGCGTCTTCAAGGCTGTATACCGGCTCATAGAGGTCGCCGCCGCTCCGCCTTGCGCGCTTGTTGCGCCATTTTGCTTCGCTTTCCTGAATATGCGCGCTGTCGGGAAGCATTATGCTGCAAAGCGATGACGTTTCCGGCGTGGCGTATATCTTGCCGCGGAAGCCCTTTTTGTATAAAAGCGGGAGGTTGCCCGAATGGTCTATATGCGCGTGCGTTAAAAGCACGCAGTCTATGTCGGCGGCGTTCACGGGCAGCTCGTAATTTTCAAACGTATCGGCGCCCTGCTCCATGCCGCAGTCTATAAGTATGCGCAGGCCTCTTGATTCGAGCAGCGTGCAGCTGCCCGTCACCTCATGTGCCGCACCTATAAATGTAAGCTTCATAAAAAATCAAAGCCTCCGTTTCTGCCGTTTAAACGGACTTTATGCCGAGTGCGTTAACGTAATTCACCGCGCTTGCACCCGCAACGGCGCCGTCGGCGGCTGCCGTTATGACCTGCCTAAGCGGCGTAACGCGCACGTCGCCCGCGGCGAATATGCCTTTTATGCTTGTTTCGAGATTTATGTCGGTTTTGATAAAGCCGCGTTCGCAGAGCGCTATGCCGCAGCCGGCGGCAAGCTTTGAGTTCGGAACAACGCCTATGGCTATAATAACGCCGCTTACCTTAAGAGCGCCTTTTTCGCCCGTTGCGGTATTGCGCGTTTTTATTTCCGAAAGGACATTGCTGCCGATAAAGCGGTCCGCAACGGTATCGGGCATTATTATAATATTTCCGCGCTCCTTAACCTTTTCAAACAGCGTTGCCGCGCCGCGGAAGCGCTGAGAGCGGTTTAAAAGATAAACGCGCGAGCATATCGGCGAAAGATAAAGCGCATCCTCGAGCGCCGTGTTGCCGCCGCCTATAACGGCAACGTCCTTATCCTTAAAGAAAGCGCCGTCGCACGTTGCGCAGTAGGAAACGCCCGCGCCGGTAAATTCCTGCTCGCCTTCCGCGCCGAGAGTTTTGGGCGATGCTCCCGTTGCAAGGATAACGGCCTTTGTCATATATTGATTTTTGCGCGTGCGCACAACCTTAACGCCGTATTCGGCATTGTCTATCGATTTTACCGATTCGCGGACAAATTCCGCGCCGAACTTTGCGGCGTGCGCGCGCATTTTTTCGGCGAGCTCTTCGCCCGTGGGATTGTCGCCGAAGCCGGGGTAATTGTCTATCTCGTTTGTGCGCATAACCTGACCGCCGTAGGAAAGCTGCTCTATAACGAGCGTTTTCATGCCGCCGCGGCAGGAATAGATTGCCGCGCTCATTCCGGCGGGACCGCCGCCTATTATTACAACATCATACATTTTAAATTATTCCTCCTTGCCGTTATCGGAATTTATATACGCCTCTATAATATATCTCGGACGGCGCTTCGCTTCCTTGTAAAGCTTGCCGATATATTCGCCTATAAGCCCGAGCGATAAAAGCTGCACTCCGCCTATAAACCATATCGACATCATAAGCGACGCCCAGCCGGCGTCGGTGTTGCCGGCAAGCTTTTCGTAGATCGTGTATACGGCCATAACAACGGCTATAACGCATACGACGCCGCCGAATACGCTTATAAGCCTTATGGGGCTTACGCTGAACGACGTTATGCCGTCAAACGCAAAGGAAAGCATTTTTTTGAGCGGGTATTTTGACTCGCCGGCAAATCGTTCCTGCCTGTTATAATAGACGCAGTCGGATTTAAAGCCTGTGAGCGGCACCATTCCTCGAAGGAACAAATTGCGCTCCGTAAACTGCGAAAGCGCCTGTATCGCGCGCCTGCTCATAAGGCGGTAATCGGCATGGTTGTAAACCATTTTTACGCCCATAAGCCGCATAAGCTTATAAAACGCAAGCGCTGTTGTGCGCTTGAAAAACGTGTCCGCGTCGCGCTTGTTGCGCACGCCGTAAACAACGTCGCAGCCGTTTATGAACTTCTTTACCATTTCGGGGATTACGTTAATGTCGTCCTGAAGGTCGGCGTCTATCGATACAACGCAGTCGCAGTCGTCCTTCACGGTCATAAGCCCACCGAAGAGTGCGTTTTGATGCCCGGCGTTGCAGGCAAGCTTTATCCCGGCTATTTCGTCATGATCGTGCGTGAGCGAATCTATTATTTCCCATGTTCTGTCCTTTGAGCCGTCGTCCACAAATACTATGCGGCTTTTGCCGTTTATGAGCCCCTCCGTTTTCATCCGCGACAAAAGCGCAAGCATCTGCCGCGAGGTTTCGGGGAGTACCGCTTCTTCGTTGTAGCACGGCACTACTATATATAAATTTATACCGTTCATATCATTCTCCGTCAGATATATATTTTATAAACATTATACACCATTTCGCGCAATTTTACAAGAGCAAAATGAAAAGCGGCGCTTGATATGGCGCTGTTTTTCCGCTTTTAAGGCAAAAAAGGAACAGGTGCGGAAAAATCCGCACCTGCTCCTTGAACCAATATCGATTATCGGATATTTATCTTAAATTATTCGTCGATTTCCGAAACGACGCCCGAACCTACTGTTCTGCCGCCCTCACGGATAGCGAAACGAAGACCCTTCTCTATAGCGATAGGTGTGATAAGCTCAACAGCCATCTTTACGTTATCGCCGGGCATGCACATCTCTGTGCCCTCGGGAAGAGTGATAACGCCTGTAACGTCAGTTGTTCTGAAATAGAACTGAGGTCTGTAGTTGTTGAAGAACGGTGTGTGACGGCCGCCTTCGTCCTTTGTCAGCACGTAAACCTCACCCTTGAACTTTGTGTGGGGGTGGATCGAACCGGGAGCCGAAAGAACCTGACCTCTCTGGATCTCTGTTCTCTGAACACCTCTCAAAAGAGCACCGATGTTGTCGCCTGCTTCAGCGTAGTCAAGAAGCTTTCTGAACATCTCGATACCTGTAACAACAACCTTTCTCTTTTCGTCTGTAAGACCAACGATCTCAACTTCGTCGTTAAGCTTAAGCTGACCTCTCTCAACTCTGCCTGTAGCAACCGTACCACGGCCTGTGATTGAGAAGATGTCCTCGATAGGCATAAGGAACGGAAGATCTGCTTTTCTGTCAGGTGTGGGGATGTAGCTGTCAACAGCATCCATAAGGTCAAGTATGCACTTGTACTCGGGAGCGTTTACATCCGTTGAAGTTGATTCGATAACCTGGAGAGCCGAACCCTTGATGATGGGAATTTCATCACCGGGGAAGTCATACTCTGTAAGAAGGTCTCTGATTTCCATTTCAACGAGCTCCATAAGCTCTTCGTCGTCAACCTGGTCAGCCTTGTTCATGAATACTACGATGTAGGGAACGCCAACCTGTCTTGAAAGAAGGATGTGCTCTCTTGTCTGGGGCATAGGACCGTCAGCAGCCGAAACAACGAGGATAGCGCCGTCCATCTGAGCAGCACCTGTGATCATGTTCTTAACGTAGTCGGCGTGTCCCGGGCAGTCAACGTGAGCATAGTGACGTGTGTCTGTTTCATACTCAACGTGAGCCGTTGAAATTGTAATACCTCTTTCTCTTTCCTCGGGAGCCTTGTCGATCTGATCATAAGCCTCGTACTGAGCCTGACCCTTCATAGCCAGAACCTTTGTGATAGCAGCCGTAAGCGTCGTCTTACCGTGGTCAACGTGACCGATTGTACCGATGTTTACGTGCGGCTTATTTCTTTCAAATTTAGCTTTTGCCATTGTAAGTTTCCTCCTTTAAATTAAACATTCACAATAGTACTTCTATTGTACAATCTTTTTGAAAAAAAATCAATAGTTTTTCTGAAATTTTTTGAAAAAGACAAGAAAATTATTTGCAAAACGGGAGATTCACCCCCGTTTTGCGGAATTTTCGTCAAAATCAGTTGTTCTTTTCTCTTTCGTTTATTATCTTTTCCTGTATTGACTTCGGAACTTCGCTGTAATGTGAAGGCTCCATCGTGTACTGGCCGCGGCCCTGTGTTCTTGAACGCAGGTCTGTTGCATAGCCGAACATTTCCGAAAGCGGAACCATTGCGGTTATCTGCTGAGCGCCTCCCGAGCGTGCCTCCATCTTCTGGATCATACCTCTCCTTGAGTTAAGGTCGCCCATAACGTCGCCCATGTATTCATCGGGCATTATAACGTTTACAAGCATGATAGGCTCCTTTATAACAGGATCTGCCTTCTTCATACCTTCCTTGAATGCCATTGATGCGGCAATCTTGAACGCCATTTCCGAAGAGTCAACCTCATGGTATGAACCGTCGTAAAGCGTAACCTTTACGTCAACAACCGGATAGCCGGCAAGGATACCGTTCTGCATTGCGCCCTGAACACCGGCGTCAACCGCGGGAATGTATTCCTTGGGGATAGCGCCGCCGACAATGGCGTTTACAAATTCGTAGCCTGCGCCTTCCTCCATAGGCTCGAGCTTGAGGAGTACGTGACCGTACTGACCCTTACCGCCCGACTGACGCGCGTATTTGTGCTCTACGTTTACTTCTTTTCTTATAGCCTCTCTGTACGAAACCTGCGGTTCGCCGACGTTTGCTTCAACCTTAAATTCACGGAGAAGTCTGTCAACTATGATCTCAAGGTGAAGCTCGCCCATTCCGGCGATTATCGTCTGACCCGTTTCCTCATCCGTATAGGTTTTGAAAGTCGGGTCCTCCTCAGCAAGCTTTGCAAGGGCTATGCCCATCTTTTCCTGACCGGCCTTTGTTTTGGGTTCTATCGCAACGCGGATAACCGGCTCGGGGAAGTCCATGGACTCGAGTATGATCGGGTGCTTTTCATCGCAAAGCGTTTCACCCGTTGTCGTATTCTTAAGACCTACGGCAGCGGCTATATCACCCGAATAGCAGGTGTCTATATCTTCTCTGTGGTTTGCGTGCATCTGAAGGATACGTCCCATTCTTTCCTTATGGCCCTTGCAGGAGTTAAGAACATACGAACCTGCGTGAACCATACCGGAATATACGCGGAAGAAGCATATCTTACCAACGAACGGGTCTGTTGCGATCTTGAATGCAAGAGCCGCAAACGGAGCGTCGTCCGATGAAGGTCTTTCGTCCTCCTCGCCCGTATCGGGGTTTATACCCTTTATGTTGGGAACGTCCGTCGGAGCGGGCATATATTCGATTATTGCGTCGAGAAGCATCTGAACGCCCTTGTTTCTGTAGGACGTACCGCAAAGCACGGGAACTATCTCGTTTGAAATTGTGGCTTTTCTTAAAGCTGCCTTTAATTCGTCAACCGAGATTTCTTCCTCCATAAGGAACTTTTCAAGCAGCTCCTCGTCTGTTTCGCATATGCTCTCTATCATCTTCTGTCTGTATTCCTGAGCCTGCTCAAGCATGTCCGCGGGAATTTCTTCTTCTCTTACGTCCTTGCCGAGGTCGTCGTAGTAAACCTCAGCCTTCATTGTCATAAGGTCGATTATTCCCTTGAAGTTTTCCTCAGCGCCTATAGGCAGCTGAATGGGAACTCCGTTTGCCTGAAGCCTCTCGTGAATCATGTCAACGACTCTGAAGAAGTCTGCGCCCATGATGTCCATCTTGTTTACGTATACCATACGCGGTACGCTGTATTCGTTTGCCTGACGCCAAACAGTCTCCGACTGCGGCTCAACACCGCCCTTT
The DNA here is from genome assembly GCA_018715365.1 of Candidatus Ornithomonoglobus intestinigallinarum. GTDB lineage: Bacteria > Bacillota > Clostridia > UBA1381 > UBA1381 > Ornithomonoglobus_A > Ornithomonoglobus_A intestinigallinarum. Next base: position 10,018 of record DVLU01000097.1, read on the forward strand.
GCGCACATTACGGTTACGGAACCGTCAAGAACTCTCAGTGAACGCTGAACCTCAACGGTAAAGTCAACGTGTCCCGGCGTATCGATGATGTTTATTCTGTGCATCACATTCGCGTAAGGACCGGCCTTGGGCGCCCAGCGGCAGGTTGTTGCGGCCGATGTTATCGTGATACCGCGCTCCTGCTCCTGCGCCATCCAGTCCATTGTTGCTGCGCCTTCGTGAGTTTCGCCTATCTTGTGAACACGTCCGGTGTAGAACAGGATTCTTTCCGTTGTGGTTGTTTTACCGGCGTCGATGTGAGCCATGATACCGATATTTCTTGTGTTTTCCAAGCTAAAAGCTCTGCCCAAAATAATTTCCTCCTTTCAAATAAAGGTGATTATTTGTTTAGTGTAGTAAGCATGATGTTAGGTGAAGATAACGCGAAAATTACCATCTGTAATGGGCGAATGCCTTATTAGCCTCCGCCATCTTGTGCGTATCCTCACGCTTTTTAACGGCGCCGCCGGTGCCGTTGAGCGCGTCGATGAGCTCGTTTGCAAGCCTTTCCTTCATCGTCTTTTCATTGCGCTCTCTCGAGTAGCGTGTAAGCCATCTCAGACCCAGTGTCTGACGTCTTTCGGGGCGAACCTCCATAGGAACCTGGTATGTTGCACCGCCGACACGTCTTGCCTTTACTTCAAGCACGGGCATGATGTTGTCAAGCGCCTCGCTGAACGCTTCAAGCGCGTCCTTGCCGGTCTTTTCCTTTACGATTTCAAATGCGTCGTATACGATTTTCTGAGCAACACCCTTTTTGCCGTCGAGCATTATGTTGTTGATAAGCTTTGTAACAACAACGCTGTTGTAGATCGGGTCAGGCAATATTTCTCTTTTTGCTATAAAACCTTTTCTTGGCACTTTACTTCCCTCCTTCATTATTTGCGCGGCATTTTGTGCCGCTTCATGAATATCACAGGTACTCTGAATTTAGTATTTCAAAATTCCGTCGGTGCGTATCAATATATGTGTAAAATAACTCGATATGCACTGTGATAATTGCCGCAAAATGCTTTGCGGTAAGCTGTTATTTCTTTTCCTTAGGTCTCTTTGCGCCGTACTTTGAACGAGCCTGAAGACGGCCGTTTACGCCCTGAGCGTCAAGAGTGCCTCTTATGATGTGGTATCTTGTACCGGGGAGGTCTCTTACTCTGCCGCCTCTTATAAGAACAACGCTGTGTTCCTGAAGATTGTGGCCTATGCCGGGGATGTAAGCCGTTACCTCTATACCGTTTGTAAGCCTTACTCTGGCGATCTTGCGGAGCGCCGAATTAGGCTTCTTGGGTGTAGCCGTTCTTACAGCCGTGCACACGCCTCTCTTTTGCGGAGAGCTCTTGTCCGTCGTCTTCTTCTTCAGTGAGTTGAGGCTCTTCTGAAGAGCGGGAGCCGTGGACTTTTTAACAGACGTTTTTCTGCCGGTCCTTACCAGTTGGTTGAATGTAGGCATACCGTGTTACTTCCTTTCTTTAAAATTTTTAAGCATCTGCTTTTAATACGACCGCACAGCTCGAGCCGACGTCGATGCCGCACATCTCGCCGAGCTCCTTCATGGTCGGTACGTAAAAAATCTGCGTTCCGTATAAGGAAGCAGCGTTTTCGAGAGAGGTCTTTATTCGTGATTCGCAGTCTTCCGCAAGAAAAAGCTTTTCCGCCGTTCCGGCGTTCACCGCTCTTGCCGACTGTTTAAGCCCTGCGCGGAGTCTTTCCCTTTCGGTTTCGCTTATCATAATATACTCTCCTTTCATACATTATACCCACCATAAAAGCAGTCTATAAAATTATATAGAAAAAAAAGTGGAATGTCAAGGGCTTTTCCTTATTTTTTTCGCTTTTTGCGTGAACTTTACGATTTTCTTTAAAATTGCCCAAAAACCGCGTCCGTATGCGGCGGGTTTAAGGTAAATTTGTTTGATTTCAAAAAGGGGGCTGCCGCCCCCTTTGGAACCCCCGAAGGGGTTATCTATCCGCGGCACATATCACCGCCCGGGGGCATACGATGCTATTTCGGCGTCGGAGAGCGGCGTTTCGCCCATACCGAGCCGCAAAACGCGCCCGCCGTCGCCCTCCGACATATCAACAACCGCAAAGCTGTATTCCTCGATCTCCTCACTTCCTCTGTGATACACGTCCGAAAACGCAGCGTAATAAACGCCGCCGCCGAGCTCGTAGAGCGCCGTAATATCGAGAATTTCCGTTGAAAAGGGCACGTTATACGGCTTTTTGTAATAATATCTGCCGTTATAGCAGCAAAAACCGCGGCGCGCAAGCTCGTTCGGAAGCGGCGTCGGCGGCGTGCAGCCGAAAACGTTTCCTATTATATAGTCGATAAATTCCGCCGAAACGGCGCCGACCGCCCCGCCGTCCAGTGTCTGCGCTTTTATTTCGGGCGGGACTGTAAAATTCGAGTGCGTATTCATAACGGAAATCATAAGCGCGTCAATATCGGGTGCGTTTGCGTCAAACCTCATAACGTCGGCGCACGATGATAAAAGCTCTGTTATTTCCCGCCGTGTTTCTGCGCCGGCGTCGTTTACGGCATTGTAATATTTTGAATCGGTGATGCGCGCGGCACGGAGCCGCTTCATGAGCGCGTAAACGTTAGGCTCGCGCGGAAGCGTCAGCCTGCCGTTTTTGCAGACGGCAAGACGAATTTTGCCGGACGGCGGATTTTCGGTTTTCACAAAGCTGTCGCAGCGCAGCACAAACGTTTCGTCCGTCTTGTTTGTTGTGAGCACGACTGCCGTTTCTGCGCCGGCGGAGGTGAGAGAAAGCGTATACGTGTTTTTGCCGCCGACGGGGAAGGACAGCTTATCTGCCGTTTGCAGGCCGTCATGACAGTCAAAAACGGCAAAGCCTATTTCACCGTCTGAAAAAAATGCCGTAAAAAGAGCCGACGCGCCTTCAAAGCGTTCGGCGGAAGCGTAAAAAATACCGCTTTTGCCGTCAAAAACGCCGTATTCGCGAATTGCCGCTTCAAGCGCGGCGTCAAGCTCATAAACCTTTGCGCGTGCCGTTTTGCATACGCCCGGAAGCAGCAAAATCATAAACGCGAAAAACGCCGTCCTTGTCAAAAGCTTTTTCATTTACACCACCTCACGGTTATATTTCCCGAGTTTTATTTAAAAATTTCGGATTTTCTATATATTTTTGACGCGATATGTGATATAATAATCTCCGGCCGCCGTTTTTGCGGCGATGTGGGAAACATAAAAGTCTTAAAATACATACAGAGGGACACTGAAATAAAAGAGGGAATACAATGCACGGCGACATAGAAAATATTTTAATGACCGAAAAGGAAATAGCCGAATGCGTTCGGACGCTCGGCGCAAAAATAACGGAGGACTACAGGGGAAAAGAGCTTACGGCAGCGGTCATACTGCGCGGCTCGCTTGTTTTTGCGGCCGACCTGATACGGAAGATAGAACTGCCGCTGACGGTTGATTTCATTCAGGCGTCAAGCTACGGCTCGGGAACGGAAACGTCGGGGACACTAAACATCACGCATCCGCTTGCGGATGACCCGGCGGGCAGGCATCTGCTGCTTATCGAGGATATAATAGACAGCGGCGTTACGCTTTTGAATTTGCGGGAGCGGCTTAAAAGCAGCGGCGCGCTTTCCGTTAAAACGTGCACGCTGCTGTCGAAGCCGGCGCGGCGCAGGGCCGATATAGAGGCCGACTACACGGGCAAAGTCATAGAAGATAATTTTGTTGTCGGCTACGGTCTCGATTACAACCAAAAATACAGGAATCTGCCGTATATCGGCATATTAAAGCGTGAGGTTTATGAATAAGAAAACGTATCTGCTCGTGGGAGTAAACGCAAAATACATACATACGTCGCTTTCGGTAAGAACGCTTTATGCGTACGTAAACGACGCGAGCCTTTCATGGTGCGAATATACGATAAACGAAGATGCGGGCGGCGTGTGCGCCGATATTTACGGACGCGGCGCCGGCGTTGTCCTGTTTTCGTGCTATATCTGGAATATTGAATTTATAATAAAAACGGCGCGCCGATTAAAACAGGTGTCGCCCGATACAACGATAATTTTCGGCGGGCCGGAGGTGTCGTACAGCGATGAGGAATATATGGAGCGCTATGATTTTATCGACGCCGTTATACGCGGCGAAGGCGAGGAAACGCTCAGGCGTATTGTTGAAACGGGGACACTGAATCACAGGGGCGTGACATACAGAAACGGGGACAATAAAATAATTTACTGTCCCCAAAGAGATGTGATAGATGACCTTTCGTCGGTGCCGTTTCCGTATACGGAGGAGGATATTGAAAGGAATAAGGATAAGCTCATATATTACGAGTCGAGTCGCGGCTGCCCGTTCGGATGCGCTTATTGCCTTTCATCGGCGGATAAATTGCTCCGCTTCAGGAGCTTGGAGCTTGTTTTTAAGGAGCTTGACTTTTTTATTGAGCACAACGTTAAAATAGTGAAGTTTACCGACAGGACGTTTAATGCCGATAAAAAGCGCGCCTGCGAAATAATAAGGTTTTTGATTTCGCGAAAGCCCGAAACAACGTTCCATTTTGAGGCGGCTGCCGACCTCATAACGCCCGAAATGCTCACGCTTTTAAAGACTGCGCCCAAAGGTCTTTTTCAGCTTGAGATAGGCGTTCAGTCAACAAACGAAAAAACGCTTGCCGCCATAAACAGAAAAGCCGATATTAAAAGGATCGCGTCTGTTGTGAGGGAGATAGGCGCCTGCGGCAATATTCACACGCACCTTGACCTGATTGCCGGTCTGCCGTATGAGGATTACAAAAGCTTTAAAAAATCGTTTAACGATGTGTTTAATATGCGCCCGGACGTTATACAGCTCGGTTTCCTGAAGCTTTTAAGCGGCACGGAAATAAAAAAAGAGCCTGCCGTTTACACAAGCGAGCCGCCGTATGAGGTGCTGAAAACGCCGTATATATCATATGCGGAGCTGATGGATTTAAAGCGCGTTGAGGATATTGTCGAAAAATATTACAACAGCGCCGCGTTTAAACGCTCCGTTAATGAGCTTATCGGGCTGTTCCCGTCGCCGTTTGACTTTTTTGACGCGCTTGCGGAGTTTTACGCGCAAAACGGCTTGGACAGGATAGGCATATCGCGTGATTCGCTTTACGCGATACTGCTTGATTTTGCGGGGACACTAAACGCTGAAAGCGCGAGCGGTCTTTCAGGGACAATAAAATCGAAGGGGACACTGAACCCCGGATATTTTAAAGAGCTGCTGCTTGCGGATTATCTTGAAAACAATAAGCCGCGCACGCCGTCATGGGCGGCGCGCGAGCCTGTTACAAAAGAGCGGTTTGATATTTTAACCGAGAATTTTATCGCAAAAAATCTGCCGGAATATGCGGGTATGAGTGCAAAGGAAATAATAAAGCGCGTGCATTTTGAGCGGTTTTACTATCCGGAGCGTATAATGCTTTTTGACAATGCCGGCAAACGCATAATCGAGGTAAAGAAGGAGAATGATAATATATGAGCGAAGGATTTTTAAGCATTGTAAACTGTATCGCAACGCTCGGGCTTGCGATACTTGTCGGGTTTGTCTGTTCAAAGAGCGGCTACCTTCCGCAGGGAGTGAAGCCGGCGCTTTCGAAAATAGTCGTAAAGCTGACGCTGCCGGTGCTTATTGCAACATCGCTTACGAAAACGGAAATAACGCCGGAGAAGCTTGTAAACAGCGCGTTTGTTATAGCAAGCGGACTGCTGACGATAGCGCTTTTGCAGCTTGCGGGCTATCTTACCGAAAGGCTTTTCAAAAAGAGCGCGCCGCCGATACTTCACCGCTGCATGACGTCGTTCGGCAACGTTGTTTTTGTTGCGTACCCGCTGATACAAAGCCTTTACGGCGACGAGGGGCTTTATTACGCGGCGCTTTTTGCGTTTTCGAGTGACTGCTGGCTGTGGACGTTCGGCGTGTATTCGCTGTCAAAGCTCGGCGGCAAAGCAACGTCGCTCACTTCAAATTTAAAGCGGCTCGTAAACCCGTCAACGATAGCGTTTGCGGTGTCGTTTGTGATGATGATTTTTAAGCTCCGGTTCGGCGGCATAATAGGCGATGTGATGAATGGCTTCGGCTCGACAACAACGTACCTTTCGATGCTTTTTATAGGCTGCGTGCTTGCCGAGGTCGATTTTAAGGGGATATACAAAAGAGCGCCGCTTTTTGTGCTGACGCTCCTTAAAATGATAATAATTCCCGTTATAATGATATTTATTTTTAAGCTTTTCCCGTTTTCCGAGGAGGTTAAAAGCATAATAATCCTCCAGGCGGGAATGCCCGTTTCCACGGTGCTCGTTATGCTGTGCTCGGAATACGGGGGAGATGTTAAATACAGCGCCGAGGGCGTGTTCATCTCAACGCTTGCAAGCCTTGTGACGCTTCCCGCCGTTTATTCGCTTATTGCGGTGCTCTGACAGCTCCGCGCTATCGCTTCGGCTGCTTTTATTCCGTCAACGGCGGCCGAGGTTATCCCGCCGGCATATCCCGCGCCCTCGCCGCACGGGTATATGCCCTTTATATTGCTTTCGAATTTGTTGTTTCTTAATATCCTGACGGGCGAGGACGAACGCGTCTCCGGCCCCGTCAGCACGGCGCCGGGAGATGCAAATCCGGCAAGCTTTTTATCCATTTCTTTTATCCCTTCTCTCAGCGACTGCGTTATGTAATCGGGAAAAAGCTCCGATAAATCGCACCAAAAAACGCCGGGCCGGAAGGTCGGTTCAACTTTAGTGTCCCCGACGGCGGGACCGCCGCCGAGGAAATCGCCGACGCGCTGTGCCGGCGCTCTGTGGGAGCCGGAAAGCTCAAAGGCGCGCCGTTCAATATCGCGCTGAAAATACATCCCCGCCAAAGCATCTCCGCCGCTGCCGAAATCCTCGGGATATACGTTTACGAGCACGGCGCTGTTTGCGTTTTTGCCGCCGCGGGCAAAATAGCTCATGCCGTTTGTGACAATGCCGTCTTTCTCCGATGCGGATGCGACAACAACGCCGCCCGGACACATGCAAAACGTATAGACGCCGCGTCCGTTTTTGAGGTGCACGGCAAGCTTGTAGTCTGCGGCGCCGAGCTTTTTGTAAAATTCACCGTACTGGGCTTTGTTTATGTCCTCCTGCAGATGCTCTATCCGAACGCCGACGGAAAACGGCTTGCACTCCATTTTTACGCCGTGCGCGTTCAGCATCGAAAAGGTGTCGCGTGCGCTGTGCCCTGCGGCTATAACAAGATGATTTGTTTTTATTTTATATTTAGTGTCCCCGTCAAGCTTTGTTACGGTAACGGCCGAAAGTCTGCCGTTTTCCGTTTCAAAGCCGTCAAAGCGGCTTTGAAAGCGCACCTCGCCGCCGAGCGAAATTATTTCTTTGCGCATCGATTTTACAACGCCGCGCAAATTATCGGTGCCTATATGCGGTTTTGCTTCATACAAAATTTCTTCCGGCGCGCCGTGGCGGTAAAATTCATCAAGCACGGTTTTTATGCGCGCGTCCTTTATGCCGGTATTTAATTTCCCGTCCGAGAACGTCCCCGCTCCGCCTTCCCCGAACTGTACGTTCGATTCCGGGTCAAGTCTGCCGCCGCCGTGAAATTCCTCAACGTCGGCAAGGCGTTCGTCAACGGGCTTGCCGCGTTCCAGAATTATAACCTTGAAATTGCTTCGGGCAAGCATAAGCCCGCAGAACAGCCCCGCCGGGCCGCTGCCGGCTATAACGACCGGCTCCTCCGGCGGTACGGCTTCGGGGAACACATACGGCTTGTCCGTTACGCGCGCGGCGTTTTTGAGCTTTTTTAAAAGACGCTCCTCGTTCGGCGTGTTTACATCGACGGTATATACAAAATGAACGTCGCTTTTTCTGCGCGCGTCGATCGATTTTTTGAATATTTTAAAATCGCCGGAGCCGGTAAGTTTTTTAACGGTGGTTTTAATGTCCCCGTCTATGGGGCATTTTATGTTTGAAATACGTATCACGCGATTTTGTCCTTTCAAAACGGAATTTTTGATTTAAAACCGCTTTAATTATATCACAGTCACAGGATGTTTTCAATCCTGAGACGGAAATTTTTCGGCAGCCGTTCAAACAAAAATTCAAGCGACGCGCATTTTGCGAGCGCTTCCGTTTTGTTTTTGTTCTGCGCAAACACCTTAAGCTCGGCAAGGTTTATTTCTATTTCGTCCATTTCGTTATGCTTTCCGGTAGCGTCCATAATGCCGCGCTTTTCGGAAATATAGAAGCTTATTTCCTCTGCGCCGGAAACTGCGCCGTCGAAGTTTTCCTCCTCTATAAGGCGGCATATGCCGCGGCAGTCGGAGGAAAGCTGCGCCGATATTTTTTCGACGCCGGCCGTGTATTCGGCGCTGCCCCAAATTATTGCCGCGCCTATGATAAGTGATATTATAATGCTTTTCATGGCTAATGACTTTTATTTTGAATAAATATTTTGCCTTCGGCGTTGACCGACATCAAAAACACATCGCTTATATGGCATATTCCGCGCTTTGAGAGCTCGTCGCGCAGCCATGTGAGCGAATGGCCGGAACGGCGCAGCTCCTCGCGGTTCAGCGTCCCGTCGGAAATTATCGCAAACGGCAGCCCTTCTTTTTGAGAGCCGTTCCCCGAAAGGTCGCTGACGGTCGCCGTGCGCGCGCCGCATTTTTGAATAACGCTGAGCTTGCCGCTCGTTTCGACAACAGCCGCCTCAACCTCCGAAATGTCGTGGCAGCCGCATAAGCGGAGCTCCGAAAGCAGGTCGTTTACGTTAAAGCGAAGCCGCATAAGCTCGCTTTCTATTATTTTCCCGTCGTATATGACAATGCTCGGCTCGCCCGATAAAAAACGCCGCACGCGCTTGCTCTTAAGGCTCATAAACGACAGCAGCACCTCGGCGACTATAAGCGTCAGCACAGGCAGTATACCCCATAAAAGCGGTATGTCTATATCCTGCATCGGCACCGAGGCAAGGTCGCTTATCATTATGGCAACAACAAGCTCCGACGGCTGAAGCTCACCGAGCTGCCGCTTGCCCATTACGCGCAGCGATACGACAACCACGGCGTACAAAATAAGCGTGCGCAGTACGATTATAAGCATATGCGGCAGTCCTTTCGCTTTTTGCTGATTTATTTTTTATTGTTTCCCGCCGCGCGTTATTTATTCAAATCTCACTTATCTCACTTATCTTACTTATCTCACTTATCCCGCTTATTCTTGCTTATATAATCTATCACGGCCTTCAAAGCGTGCGAATTGTTATCCACAGTTATAAGCTCTGCGGCTTTTTTTACAATATCCGCGGCGTTTGCCACGGCAACGCCGAAACCGGCGTCGGAAACGAGAGTCAAGTCGTTTTCGTTGTCGCCCACGCCTATGGTGTTTTCGTGCTTTATGCCCAAAATGTCGGCAAGGCGGAGCATGCCGGCGCCCTTTGTCGCACCCTTCGGCAAAAGCTCGTAATACCACGGGCTTGAGCGCATGAACGTGTAGTCGTTTGCAAACGGGCTTTCGTCTATGATTTTGCGTATTGTGCCGATGTCACGCTCCTCAACCATAAATATTACCTTGCGCCACGTTTCCGTAACGTCCTTATAGCCTTTGTAGTTGTCGGGAAAGTGCTCAAGCTCCTTATGCTCCTCGATTATCCTGTTCACGCGGCAAAAATATACGGCTTCGTCGGTGCAGACTTCGATCCCGACGGGCGGGAACGCTTTTTCGACGTATTCAACGGCTTTAAGCGCGTTATCATCGAGCGCCGACTGCCAGATGAATTTTTCCGTTCCGTAATCGTATATCGCGCCGCCGTTGAAGCAGACCATCGGCGCGTTCGGGACGACATAATCGAGCATAAGCCGCGCTCCTGCCGGAACGCGCCCCGTTGCGAACGTGAAAAGCCCGCCGTTGTCCATAAAATAATTGAGCGCCGCGATGTTTTCCTCCGATACGCGCTTGTCGTCCGTAAGCAGAGTGTCGTCAAGGTCGGTGCATATCAAAAGCCCGTCAAAAAGTGCCATATAAATTGTATTCCTTTCTGCAAGTCACATATACTGCTTTAATTTATCAGATTTATTTAACCGATACCTTAGCACAGAAATTATAATTATACCGGTATCCGTGCGCCGCTCTCATCTGTGCATGTTAGAATATCGTTGATACAGTTCACCAGTACGTCTGTTTTTCCGCTGTACTCCAGCCCAAGCGCCTCCAACGGGGCATAAATTCCGTTATAATTCGTCGCTGCGTTTATTTTAAATGCCGTATTTTCATACGGAGCCTTTATATTCAAATAGTCGGCACGGACCTTCTCCTTCGATGCAAGCTGCTCAAAAAACTTTTCGGCAGCGCTTTCATTTTTTTGAATACTTTCCTTTGATCCCGAATATACGAGCCTTGCATTATATTTATTATACAGCATTTCCTGTATCCTGTTAAGCTTCTCCGTTACGTATGACGGATCGTTCTGCATTATATTGTTTAGCTTGCTCACAAATTCCACGTAATTCAAGCCGAGCACCGCATTCATATAGGCATCATCAAGCCGGGAGGAAGCCTTTGCGTATTTTGTGATATACGAATATGCGTTTTGGCTGAAGCCCCTTTCCGTTTATACCTCAGTGCCTGAACATAGTCACATCCCTGTCAATATCTTCTATTGTATCGGGCGTATTAACAAGCCCGATGCCCTTCAAATGTTCAAGCTCCGCGGCGTTGTCGGGAACGTCGCCGGGATCGGCTTTTACGTCCGGCAGCTCAAGAGCTCCCGGCTTAATATGGGACGATAGCGGCTCAATGCCGAGCCTTGCCCATTCGCGCGCCATCAGCTTAGCGTTAACAAGCCCGCCTATGTCGTTTGTGTGCGTGTAATCGCGCCCGTTTTCGTCGCCGTAGAAAAAGTTCCATGATTTAACGCAGCCGGCGCGCTCGTAAAATTCCGTCGTGCGCGACCACATATCGATAAACGGTATTTCAAGCTCCGTGCAGACACCACACACGGCGTTTCTGTAATTGCCGAGCAGGTTTTTAAGATGCCCGTCCGGCTCGAAAATTATTCTGTTTATCGGCGACGACAAAAGCGCAAGCCCGCCGCGCGCACGGACTTCGTTTACTATTTTTCTTAAATTTTCCGCGTAGCCGCCGCTTGCCGAAAGCTCGGGCACTTTTTGATCGTTATGCCCGAATTCTGCCAAAACTATATCGCCCGGCTTTATTTTATCCTTAAACGCGTTAAAATTCGTTGCAAGGCAATCTGCCGTTGTTGCGCCCGACTGCGCGTGGTTTGAAACGGCAATTTTTCCGTCAAGCAGCTCCGGAAGCCGCTGTCCCCAGCCGCAGTATGTCGATTTCGGATTGTAGGGATAATCGGCTTTCTGGTCGGTTACGGTTGAGTCGCCGCAGATATAAAGCGTGGGAATGTCAGCGGGCGACACCGCCGCCGCGGCCGTAAGCCCGCCGTCGCAGAGGATATATACCTCAACGCCGCGGACGTTCGTCATCTCGTCGCCGTGCATATGGTAATCGCATACGCTTACGGCAAACGTAAAATCTTTCTTTTCGCCGCGCTTTATCGGCACGTCCGACAGCACAAACCGCCTTGTTTGAACAAGCACCGAAAAAACGGTGTCCTCCGATGATGTAACGTGCAGCGTGACTTCATATGTACCGTTCGGAACGGGTATTTTTATTTCCATAGGCTCTTTTTCGTAAGAGAGCGCGTTTAATATATCGGTCATTTTCTTCTCCAATCTCTGTTTTTATCCTCGTATTATGCCTTTCCTGTAAGCCTCAACAAGCGCGCCGAGCGCATCTATCCGCTTTTGTATGTTCTTGCCCATGTCGGTATCCTCAACAAGTATGCGCTTCGGTGCAAGGGCAACTGTGTCAAGGCTTGAATAAATGTCCTTTTCCTCGGTTATTGCGCTTTCGACGCTTTCAAACGCATCATGCTCGCTCAAAAGCAGCCCGTGCGAATTAAACAGAAGCGTATATCCGGCAATCCCCGTCTGCGACTGGTACGCCCTCGAAAGGCCGCCGTCTATAACAAGCAGCTTTCCGCCGGCTTTTACGGGGCTTTCGCCCTTTTTTATTTTAACCGGGACGTGCCCGTTTATTATATGCGAAAACGAATTCGGGTCGATGCCGAACTCCGAAAGTATCTTTTTGCAGACGGACGGGTTTGACGACTGCTTGTAGTACGGGTCCTTTATTTCCTCCCATATCGATTCATCCTCGATAAAATACCGCTCAAACGTCGTCATTTTATTTTTGCCGTATACGGGCGAATAGCGCCCGCACCATAAGTACCACAAAAAATCCTCGCCGTACTGCTTCTCCGGCGAACCGTTTTTGCCGAAATACCCCTCGCGCGCTATCTGCTCCGCCTTATCGAGAAGCTTTTTGCCGCTTACCTTTTCGCCCTCGAGCGTAACCTCGCGGAAATCGCCGTCATCGGTCATCGGTATGCAGCCGTGATAGAGCAGGTTGTTGTTGTAGCTTAAATACATGCTGCCCTTTGAATAGAGAAAACGCACGTGCCGCTGCAGCTTTTCCGAATGAAGGAACGACGAACGGAGCGATTCCATAAGCGCCTGCTCCTCCTGCGTCAGCCTGAACGGCTCGTTCGGGTCTATCGTCGGGAAGTTGCTGTCACGCAGCTTGTATTTTTTGCCTTCGATCAAGACGGTGCCATTTTCGTAATCTATGCGGTCGAGCATTATGTGGTTGTCCATCATAAATTCGGGATGGTTTTTTATGATCTGCGCTTCAAGCTTAAACTGTATTATCGATATTGCCTTGTGCATCTTTGCCCAAAGCGCGCTGTCGTGCTGGGAAAGACGGACATGGTTCGGGTTTCTGAGCCGGAAGCACTCGCACGGGTCGGAGCCGTATGTTTCAAGCGCAAAAACCGTTAAAGGACGCATGTTTATGCCGTAGCCGTCCTCAAGACAGTCAAAATTCGCGTATTTTGTCGATACGGAAAGCACCGTCGCAATGCACGCCAGCGACCCCGCCGCCGCGCCCATCCACTGGACGTCGTGGTTGCCCCACTGAATATCGACGCTGTGATAATTGATCAGCGTATCGAGGATTATATCGGCTCTCGGGCCGCGGTCGAAAATATCGCCTATTATGTGAAGCCTGCCTATCGCAAGCTTCTGTATAAGCTCCGCTATGTCAACGATAAACGCGTCCGCCTGACCGAGCTTTATTATGCAGCGGATAGATTCGTTGTAGTAGCCCTCCTTGTCGCTGCCGTAATCGGTTGGTGAGTGGATAAGCTCGTCTATCGTGTCGCCGAACGACGGCGGCAGAAGCGCCCGCACCGCCGCCCGCGTGTATTTGGACGCAACAAGGCGGCATATTTCAACAAGCCTGTAAAGCGTTATTTTATACCAGTCGTCAAGATTTGTGCTCTGCTTTTTTATCCAGTCGAGCTTTCGCTCCGGGTAATAGATGAGCGTGCAGAGCATCTGACGGTCCTCCTCCGAAAGCGTGCGCCCGTAGATGTCGCGTATCTTGCTTTTTATAACGCCCGAAGCGTTCTTTAAGATGTGCAGGAACGACTCGTATTCGCCGTGAATGTCGCTCATAAAATGCTCCGTCAGCTTGGGCAGCTTTTGGCGCGACTGCAAACGGATTATCTCGGAGCATGCCGACTGAATGTCGGGGTACTGCTCGGCAAGGAGCTTTAAATATTCTATATCGTATTCCATTTCCTTTCCCTCATTTTCTCTCTTTTAATAATACGGCAAATGTTAAAAAAACACGCCGTATTTTAATTATATAGCACAGACGGGGAAAAATCAATATCAATTTTAATTTTGTTTAAAAAACCGACAACGCAAGTCGGATTTTTAAATGGACATATAAATGTGAATATTGTATAATTAGTATAAGAAAATCTGTGCATAAGAGGGAGTGTTGCACAGAAGGATCAAATGCAGCGAGACGAGAGAAAGAGGGAATGTGAAATGAAACAATTAAGAAAGCTCATTTCCGCAGTGACTGCGCTTGCCATGACGGCGGCAATGTTCGCGGGACTGAGCATAAACGCAAGTGCGGAGGAAACCGTATATGGTCCGCATACATATGAAGGCGCTACAGATGCCGGCTTTAAAACACCTTGGAGAAGCAGTGTATCTATTGAGAGCAACATCGGCGACAATACGGGCGACTTTGTATTGATGACTAACAGCGGAAGTACAAACGGTACTGCTTATTCTGAGTTCGGGCCTGTTACAGCAGCGCATGTGGGTATTAAATATGATGTGTATTTGACAAGCGAGCCGACACAGACGAAATATGTTGGTATAGGTAACTCTGAACCGGTAAGAATTGGCGATAATACTATTGTATCAACAGGGACTGTGTTCACTGTGGGAAATACCTCTGCTGATTCTAGAGCTAACACTGGAAATATAGTTGTAAATGGGAACATTACAACAGATATAGAACCTAACCAGTGGATTAGCGTCTACGGAATAGCTGATTTTGGCAGTAAGACTGTTGATTTGACGATAACGGATTATGGTAGCGACAATGTTCTTTATTCGGAAACTGTAGATTTTATTGATACAAGCGTTTCGGAGATAGGGAACGTTTCCTTGAATGTATACAGAGGTGTGACAAACCCTGCCATATACTTTGATAATTTTGAAGTGGTTACATATGATGAGCCTATTCTGAATGTTCCGAGTAATACTGTGGAAGTTGGCATAGACGAAACAATAAGCATTGCAACTGTGGAAAATGCCGAAGAGGTGACGGCAGTTGCTGATACTGAAGGTATTGTAACAACAGAATATGCTGACGGCAGCGTCAATGTCACCGGAGTGGCAAGCGGAAAAACAAATGTAACTATCAGTGCCACAAGTGCCGATGGCGTTTCTGTTTCGCAAGTTGTTGAGGTGTTTTCCGGCGGCGTTGAAGTCACGGATGTTGGCATTACATACATTTACAGGGATGCTGACAGTGATATTGAAATAGGCGCAGGAGATACTATCAATAATGCTGTTGTAGGAAGTACAATAACTGCTGATAGTGTAGAATATCCCGAATCCATAAGCAATGCCGACTACAGATATACAAATCCTTCCGTTGAGGATTACACCGTTGTAAGCGGCGAGAATACAATAGAAGTCGTTTATGCGGACAGGCAGGCGGCAGTGTCTGATATAACGGTTGAGTACAAAAATGGCGGCAGTGTTATAGCAACCAAATCAGAAACTGTTCCGGCCGGGTATTACGAAGGTGATTCGTATACATATACAAGCACAAATTATGTTACGGATGAAGACGGAACAATATACGCCGTAGGCATTGATTATGTTGACGACGCGGACAGCCAGGATATAAACAGCAGCGACAACAATAATCCCGTAAATAAAGAAATAAGACAAACGGTGGAGTTGACATCGGACACTGTTTTATCGTATGATGTGAAGGTTTCGCTTTCAGCTATATATTATGCCGAATTTGAGGATGCTCTCGGCTTGGAAGCAGAGGACAGGGTAGGCTCGAGATATGTTTCGTCGGGCGGCAAAATGACATCTATAGTAACAGACGGACAGGAATTTTATCCTATAACGACAACGGGCTATTATCAGATAATTGTTGTTACCGGTCCGAAAAATAGAGGTACCGAGATATTTGCATCGGCGGCCGAAGCTCGGGCTGCTGCGGAATACGGCAAAGGTCTTGTAAGCGTAAAGGGTTCAAATAATGACCAATACGGAGCATATGCCGCAAAAACAGTCCTGCTTGAAGAAGGTGACAACCTTGCAATAAGAGGCTGGGGCGGTGAAGGTATAACAACCGATTACCTTGACTATATCGTAATAAGAAGAATAGTAACCGGCGATGTTATAGGCCCTGACGGCATGACAATACTGCCCGGAGGTCAGAGTGCGGAATATACATTTGATTCGGGCGTTGCCGGCGATGTTGTATGGAATATAACGGGCGTTGAAGGCGTAACGGTTGAAAACGGTGTTGTAACCGTTGCGGAAAACGCCGAAGCCGGCACAGCCACGCTGACAGCAGTAATAGGCGAAGGAGAAACTGCCGTAAGCGGTTCAAAAGAAATAACAATAGCACAGCCGCAGATAACAGGCTTCGATTTTAACGGCGCATCGTCGGTAACGGTTGGCGCGGACACAACTTACTCGATACTTAACGTAAAGGATCAGTTCGGCAAAATTATAACGGCAAACACTACCGCAAGCTATACATCAAGCGATCCCGATGTTATATCGATAGATTCGGAAACCGGTGTTGCCAAAGCGAATGCCGTTGGTTCTGCAACCATAACTGTTGATATAACAGCCGGCACGGCAGCATCGCAGAAATCTATCGATGTAAAAGTAGAAAAATTCTATGCCCTTGCCGATGCAACAGGCAATACAACTGTTGTTGATTTAACAGGTATGGTAGAAAACGAATATATCACGGGCTACAAGGTAACAACGGCTGACGCCGACGGCAACCTTGTAAAGGAATATATTGCCGATGTAAATGATGTTCAGACTGTAGCAAGCAAGGACGCAATAACAATAACGGCAACATACAACGAGGACGGCACGCTTAACAGCGCTGTAATAGGCAGCGTTAGTGCAGGTGAAGCCGTTCCGCAGTCCGAAGGCGCAAGAGTGTTTGTTTGGGATGCGTTTAACTCAATGGTTCCGGTTGACGTTGTGAATGGTCTTACCGTTGACACGACCGGCGCGGCAAAGGTTGAAGTTTCGCCTGTATTCACGTACACATATGAGGCTCTGAGCTTTGACGGAGAAGGTCATCAGCTTGAAGGCGCATTTGCCGACGGCCGATACAACTTTGAGATTACAAAGTCCAATCTGGAAAGAACGGACGTATATGTAAACGACTATATGATAGCCAACAATATAGACCAGTATGGCGCCGGCAGACAAATGACCGACAAGGATAAGGTTTATAAGGCAACCGATATGGCCGTTCACGGCGGTACAATAACCGTAAGAACGGAAGACTATGGGAGCAGCGGAACGGGATATCAGGGCGCATGGCTTGATAAGATAGTTGTTGACAAGGCGCCGGATATAGTAAACAGAGTACCCAAGGTTTATGTTGTCGGCGATTCGCTTGTTGCAGATTATTACGGTGAAACGTCAAACCTTTTGGGATCAAGCCAGACCGGATGGGGTCAGGCACTCAAAAACTTTGTTACAGATGATTATGAAGTTGTAAACTGGGCAAACAGCGGTACTATAGCAAGAACGATTTTGGCAACATCGTATGTCGGCGTTCTTAACAGCGCAAAGCCGGGTGATTATCTGATAATCGAATCCGGATATAATGATGCCAGTGCAAAGAACGACACAACTCCGGAGCAATTTAAGGATTATATTCAGCAGATGATAGACGGCTGCGAAGAATACGGAATTATTCCGATAATTGTATCGCCCAATGCTTCAAATCACGATTTTGAAGCGGATGTGGCATATGCTGTGCACATGAGAGAAGTTGCGGAAGCGAATCCGGATGTATTGTTTATAGATCTTGCAACGCTGTCATATAATTATCTGTACGAGCTTTACGACGGCGACGCCGATAAAGTGCTGAAGAATTTCAATGTTCCCGATCAGCTTCATTCATCATATCTCGGTGCAATGAAGTACGCCGAAATAGTTGCACAGGCAATGCACGATGACGGTATCGGCTTTATCAATACGGATTATTCGTGGTCAATAGAGGACACGGAAGGTAATACAATAACAGTACAGGTTAAATAAATAACATTTAAAATGGGCTGTCGCTTTTAGCGCAGACCACAACATAGCATAAAAGCTTATGTTGTTACGAACAAAACGCACCACTCGGAGTACACAGAGTACGCCGTCGGGTGCGTTTTGTACGTTCTGCATCTAAAATCGAGCAGCCATAGCTTCTTGTTGAGCCCGCGTTTTTGCGCGTTAAAAAGCACAAAATTAAAAGACCGATATGTTTCAGCATCATATCGGTCTCTTCGCTTTTATATTGCTTACAGCAGCGCCTTCCACCCCGTAATATAATGGTCGGCACACTGTTTAAGCACGTCGGTATCGCCCTCGTTTGAGGGGTCGTATATTGCGCATGCGGAAAATCCGCCCTGCTTTGCGCTCTTTATCCCCGCAACAATATCCTCGTAAACGGTACATTCGTTAGGCTCCGCGCCCAAACGCTTCGCCGCCAGAAGATATATATCGGGATGTTCCTTGCTCTTGTTTACCTCCTGTGAAAATGCGTATTCGTCTATCAGCTCAAACACGCCGAGCCGCTTAAACGCCGTCTGGCAAAGCTCCTTGTAGCCCGATGTTGCAACGGCCGTCCGCACTCCTCCGCGCTTTAGCTTTTCGAGATATTCCTTCGCGTAGGGCTTTAGAGGTATGCTCGTTTTGTAGGCGTTTACAACTTCTTTTTTGATTTCGTCTATCGCCTCCGCGGGAGTAACGCTAAGCCCGTATCTTTTTATAAGCATCGGCAGCGAATCCTCAAGGCGCATTTCCTTAAGCTCCACGCCCTGCTCGTCGGTAAAATAAAGACCGTACCGCGTAAAAAAGCTGCGACACGCGTCCCACCACGCTCCCATTGAATCTAAAAGCGTTCCGTCAATATCAAAAATTGCACCCTTCAAAATATCACTCTCCAATAATGACATTATACATCATTTTGAACCGTTTTTCAAGTGGATTTTCGACTTTTCTTCAACTTTTCGTTTTTGTGCCGACACGTCTTGTATTTTCTGCACGGATATGGTATAATCAAAGCGGAAAATACACAAAAAGGAGGAATGTGATTTGAAAAAAATATTGAATTTAAAAAAGCTTGCGGCAGTATTTGCCGCGCTGGCGCTGTTTGTGCCGACGGTTTTTGCGGAGTTTACCGATATGGCGGGCGTCGGCAGCGAGATGCGGTCGGCTGTTGAAACGATGGTTGAAAAGCGTTACATAAACGGCACGTCCGAAACGGAATTTTCGCCGTTCAAGCCGATAAGCCGTGCCGAGCTTGCGGCCGTGATGCTCCGCATTTTGAATAAAATGGATAATACTCTCGAATGTCCGTTTACGGACGTTACGCGCTATGACTGGTATTATTACGCTGCCGCGTCATCTCACAAAGAGGGGCTTATCACCGGCTTTGACGACGGCACGTTCAGGGGGAACGACAGCATAACAAAGGAGCAGCTTATTGCCGTGCTTGCGCGTATGCTTATTTCGCTGAACGGCACGCCCGTGCCCGATATTGAACTGACGTACAGCGACGGCGTTTCCGAGTGGGCGGTGGATTACGTAAAGATTGCCAAAAACGAGGGGATAACAACGGAGCGGACGGATAATACGTTCGGCGGCGGCGACGCCGTAAGCCGCGGAAACGCGGCCGTTATGATAATGCGCACCTACGATAAAATTGCCGGTAAGCTCGAATACGATTCGTTTGTCGGCGAAAACGCCGAGCCGCTCCCGATGCCTACTCCCGAGCCGAAAAAGATAATCGTGCTTGACGCGGGTCACGGAAAATCCTCGTGGGAAATGAGCGATGAGGAAAAGCTTGATGACGGCTGGATTTATAACGAAAACACCGGCAATTGGGGAGAGTGGCGTCACTGGAAATCATGGACAACGTGGCAGGACTGCGGCGGCTCCGGCTGTTCGGGACGCGCGCCCGCCGGAAGCGGCTGCTGGTACCCGATGGCAAACGGCGACAGGGATATTGAACCCGATATAAATTTGTCAAACG
Organism: Candidatus Ornithomonoglobus intestinigallinarum; assembly: GCA_018715365.1. Lineage (GTDB taxonomy): Bacteria > Bacillota > Clostridia > UBA1381 > UBA1381 > Ornithomonoglobus_A > Ornithomonoglobus_A intestinigallinarum. The sequence goes on from DVLU01000097.1 coordinate 29,816, forward strand.
TAAATTACGCGAAGCAGTATCTTGAGCAGATGGGCTATGAGGTGCGCTTGTCGCGCCCGACGGCTGACGATAACCCGTCAATGACAAAGCGGCTTGTTTACTGCTATCCGAATAACGACACATCGCAGCCGCCGGACGCGGATTTGTTCGTATGCGTTCATTCAAACGCGGGCGGCGGACGCGGCAGCGCGTATATTGCGCTTGACGGCTATTACGACCAGGCGGGGATAAAGGATACGTATGTTCAAGACGGCAATACGCTCGGGCAGTATATAAACGATGCCATTGTGGCAAACACGAGCTTAAGCGCTTATTCCGGAGGGAGGTATAACGCACTGCCGGAGCTTGTGCTCTTCTGCAAATGCCCGATAACGATAGCGTATCTTGAAATAGGATTTTTTGACAACAGCGGCGACCTTGCGATTTTGAGAAGCGAATCGGAGCAGATAGGACGTTCGATTGCCGAGGGGATAGACAGATACTGCAAGGAGTTTTTGAATTAAAAAAAATAACCCCCGGCAAGGGGGCGCGGGGGCATATGCCCCCGCATTTTTAATTACTGCATAAATCCGAGATTAACAACGGCCGTGTTGGGGTATGATTTTATAAATACCTCTCTCGGGTTTTCGTTTGTCCACGAAATCGCCGTTTCCGAATACGGAGCAAATATGCGGCAGTCGTAGAGATTTGCCGAAATGCTTATGTACGATTCATCGGCTCTCAGATCGCCGTTTGAATTTTCAACGGGAGTTTTGTCCGAGCCGCCGTAAATAACAAGGCAGTTGCCTATTGTCGAGTTTGTAACGGACGTTTCGCTGTCGATGCCGTAGCTGAGTATAAGGTTGTGATCGGTGTTAAGCCCGTCGATTGTAACGCCGCCGGAACGTACAATAACGCTGCCCGAACCGAAGCCTGTGTTATACGTTCCCGGTTCGTCTATGTAAAGGCTTACAAGCTGGTCCATAACCATTGCAAATTCGCCTCTCGAGATTGACACGGTGGGCTTTAAGAGCCCGTCTATACCTGCGTAGCCGCCGTTGCCCACAACGGCCTTTGTGTAATCGAGCGCCCATGAAGCAACCTGGTCTTTATCAGCAAACGCATCGAGCACGCTGTCGGAGGGATTGCAGAGCTTGCCCTTGATTGTAACGTATGTTGTGCCGTTTTCGTCTGTCTGCTCGGTGTGCGTTGCGTCTGTTATTCTGCTGTATTCCGCAAGCGTTTCCTCAACGGAGCTTTCAACGCGCGGCGAAACGGTTATGTCGCGCGAAACAAACTGGAATACTCTTGCAAGCACTGTATATGTTTCCTGGAAGGTTATGTTGTTGTCGGGATTGAAATTGCCGTTTTCGTCGCCCTCAAACGCGCCCATGTAAACAGCCTGCTCAACCGATTCCTTATACCATGCGTCGGCGGGAACATCGGCAAAATCCGAAGCCGTTTTTTCCGTTGCACCGAAGGCTCTTACGATTATCGCAGACATCTGCGCTCTTGTTATCGGGTCGTAGGGTTTAACCGTGCCGTCCTCATAACCTGTGAGAAGCCCGTTGTTTACGGCATTCTCGATAGCAACGCCCATCTCGCCGTCGGGCATATCACTGAATTCCGCGGCAAACGCCGAGAATGCGCTGCCCGCCAGAACGGCGCCCGAGATTAGAAGCGCCGCAAGCTTTTTTAGATTGTTCATTTAATTATCATTCCTTTCTTTTGCGGACAAGCCGCATATATACTTATTATACACTAAAAGTACCCCTTTTGTCTACTTTATTTATGAATTTTTTTTAAAAATTTTTGATTTTTATTGAAATTCCGGAGAATGTATAGTATAATATAACCATAAAATAATACGGGAACGCCGGAGCGGCGGCAGCTTTTGCCGTTCGTATTTTGCGTTTGTGCCGCTTATGCGGCGGAATGGAGAAACAGGATGTATAATATTGCCGGAATAAACGTTGATATGACGCCGAAATATCCGAGAACGCTGCGTCAGAGCGAGGCGTATCTTACCGATGCGGACAGCAAAGCAGAGATTCGGATACGATTAAGCGATGAATTTTTGGAGCAGCGCCAAAAGGAAAATCCGCATCTGACGCTTGAGGACTGCGAATATATATGGCTCGGCAGCGAATTTTATGAGCTGATGCCGGAATTCGGCGGACTGCTGCTTCATTCGTCAGCAGTCGTTTACGGCGGCGAGGGGTTTTTGTTCAGCGCGCCGTGCGGAACGGGCAAATCAACGCATACGCAGCTTTGGCTGAAGCGCTTTGAAGGGGCGTATATCTTAAACGACGACAAGCCGGCAATAAAATACACAAAGGACGGCTTTTATGTTTACGGCACGCCGTTTTCGGGCAAGACCGACCTTAACGTAAACGAAGGCGTTCCGCTGCGCGGAGTGTGCATACTGGAGCGCGGCGAAAAGAACAGTATAAGACGGGCGGAGCCGGAGGAGGCGCTGTTTGGCATATTAAATCAGACGGTGCGCCCCGTATCGGAGGAACGTATGGATAAGCTGCTGAAGATTCTGGATAAGCTTGTAACCGACGTCCCCGTATACAGGCTTTACTGCAACATGGATATAGAAGCGGCCGAGGTCGCATACAAAGGAATGACTGAAAACAAATAGAGAAAGGGTAGAACAGTGATGAAAACAAAAAAAGGATTTATGCTCAGAAGCGTCGGCGGACGGCACATTGTTGTCGCCGTCGGGAAAGCGTCGGAGGAATTTAACGGGCTTATAACGCTTAACGATTCCGGTGCGTTTTTGTGGAACGCGCTTGCCGAGGGCTGCACATACGATGAGCTCCTGCAGAAGATGCTTGATACCTATGAGGTGTCCGAAATGACCGCAAGGGCCGGCATAGACCAGTTTCTTGAAACGGCAAGAGGTGCGGGACTTATAACGGATGATTAAGAAAAACAGGGCTGCACGCAAAAACGCGCGGCCCTGTTTTTTAATACATAAATTCAAATTCCAGATCGCCTATTTTAACAATCTGACCTTCGCGGATGCCCATTTCGATAAGCTCCTCTATAACGCCCTTATTTAAAAGCGCGCGCTGGAAATAAGCGAGCGATTCGTTATCCGAGAAATTCACGCTTCCGCCGACGGCTTCTATCCAGGAGCCTTCTATAATATAATATTCGTTTTCACAGCGTATCGTATAGCCCTTGCCGGGATCCTTCGGCTCAACCTCCTCAAGCTCCGTTTCGGGCTCGAATATCTGTATCGGAGGAAGCTGCGAAAGCTCCTCAAAGACCTTCAGCATAAGCTCGTTTACACCCTTGCCCGTTGCTGCCGAAACGGGGAACACCTCAACGCCGCGCGCGCTCATTTCTTCAAGAAAACGGTTATACGCGTCCTCGTCCTGAATAATGTCCGTTTTGTTTGCGGCAACTATCTGCGGGCGCTCCTCAAGCGCCATGTCATATTTTGACAGCTCTGAATTTATTATATCAAAGTCCTCGACCGGGTCGCGGCCCTCAACGGACGAAACGTCAACAACGTGGATAAGTATCCTCGTGCGCTCTATGTGGCGCAGGAATTCATGGCCGAGCCCGACGCCCTCGCTTGCGCCTTCGATTATACCGGGGATGTCGGCAAGCACAAAGCTCCTGTGCTCACCCAAATCAACAACGCCGAGGTTCGGCTGAAGCGTTGTGAAATGATAGTTTGCAATCTTCGGATCGGCTTTTGTTGTGCGCGCAAGAATAGTCGATTTTCCGACGTTCGGGAATCCGACAAGCCCTGCGTCGGCAAGCAGCTTTAATTCAAGAAATATCTCGCGCTCCTCGCCGGGCTGACCGTTCTTTGCAAAGTTCGGAGTTTGCCTTACCGCCGTTGCGAAGTGGTCGTTGCCCCAGCCGCCGTTTCCGCCGCGGGCTAAAATATAGTCCTTGTCCGGCGTTGAAACGTCGGCGATTATTCTGTTTGTGCGGGCGTCGCGCACAACCGTACCCTGCGGTACTTTGATGATTATATCGTCGCCCGATTTGCCCTTCCTGCGGCGGCGCTGACCGTCCTCGCCGTTTTGAGCGGCGTATTTGCGTTTGTATTTGAAATCCATGAGTGTTGTCATGCCAAGCTCAACGCGGAAAATAACGTTTCCGCCGCGCCCGCCGTCGCCGCCGTCGGGACCGCCCGCGGCAATGTATTTTTCGCGGCGGAACGATATTGCGCCGTTTCCGCCCTTGCCGCCTTTTATAAATATTTTTGCTTTGTCGATAAACATTTTAAACCTCCGTTTTGCCGGTAATTGTTATTGATATGTGCAGAGGCTGTCGATTTCGGATGCGGAACGAACGAAAAAAGCAAAAGGCTGCTGCATTTCTGCAACAGCCCGTAAAATACTTAATCAGCGTAAACACTGCACTGCTTTCTGTCTCTGCCTTTTCTTTCGAACTTAACCTTTCCGTCAATAAGAGCAAAAAGCGTATCGTCGCTTCCTATTCCGACGTTGTTGCCGGGATGGATCTTTGTGCCTCTCTGTCTTACAAGGATATTGCCCGCAAGTACAAACTGACCGTCGGCGCGCTTTGCACCCAGTCTTTTCGATTCGCTGTCACGACCGTTTTTTGTACTTCCCATACCTTTTTTATGAGCCATTTAATAACACCTCTCAATCGTAAAAAATCGGCTTAACGCATTACGCGTTTATTTTTGTTATTTCGATCTTTGTAAAGGGCTGTCTGTGACCCTTCTTGCGTCTGTAGTTCTTCTTTCTCTTCATCTTGAAAACGTAAATCTTTTTAGCTTTGCCGTTTTTAACAACCTTGGCCTCAACGCTTGCGCCGTCAACCGTGGGAGCGCCGACCTTTACGTTTTCGCCGTCGCCTGTCATAAGAACGTTGTCAAATGTTACAGACGCGCCTTCTTCGGCGTCAAGCTTCTCAACGAAAAGGACGTCGCCTTCCGATACCTTGTACTGCTTTCCGCCTGTTACCATAACTGCATACATTATATCTGAACACCTCCTGTAAATTTATCGAGGACTCGCTATCGCAGGCGCCTTTTTAAAGGACTTTTGAAGCCCGGTCTATGCGGTCACCATAGTATTATAACAGAATAATATACGCTTGTCAAGACCTTATTTTTCTTTTTTTTGCGTTTTTTAATCCTCTTTTATATTTATAACAACGCCCACGGACGGCTTGGGGAATATGCTGAGAGTGCTCTCGGGCATTTTTTCGCCGGCAGCCGTAACGGTCCTTATTTGATCCGTTTTTACGGGATTGAGCATGAATATTACGTCGTATTCGCCGTTTTTGAAGTCGTTGTAAAGAGAGGTGTAGCTGCGCGTTGCATGAACGCGCTCCTCATAATTTTCGGGCTTTACGTTTAAAATATCCTCGATAAGCAGCTTGTTGAGAGCAACAATATCGAGAGAGCAATACGCCTTTGACATTTCGGGGAGAATCTCTTTTTTTATGAAATCCTTGTCCGTAAGCGTCATTCTGTAAAAATAGTCGCCGCCGCAGTACATCGCAATGCGCGTTTCGTGGCGCGTTGTTGCTATCTGCTTGCGCATCGTTTCAACAATGCTGCCCTCGGAGGTATCGACTATTATTTTTTCAAGCTTGAAATGATCCTGCGCGCAGGCCACAAAATATTCCTCCCTGAATCCGCGCGGGCATTTCACGCCGCGGTGAACGGGAAGTATAACAATACCGTCCGAGCCGGAATTTATGAGCGATACCATTGTGTAGTTGTACGGCTCTTTGCCGGTGTGCTCGGGATTGTTCGCTTTTTTGTAGTTCCTGTACTGAAGGCACGTTTCGTATCTTGTCTGACCCTCCGATATGTAAAGAGGAAGGCTCTTAAACTGTTCAACAATCAGATCTATTGTCGGACGGTAGGTTATTACCCAAAGACGCTGGTGCATATCCTCGTAGGAATCGAATTCAATGTCCGGCTCCTCCTCCGCAAGGTCCGTCATAAGGTTCAAAAGCAGCTTGTCGCGCTCAACGTACAGGCAGCTTATCATGCTCATATCCGCGTTTGTTGCGGTAAGAAAATCATATCTGTCCTGCATGGAAACCTCTCGTATTTCCTCGCACGACATTATTGTGCCGTTGCCGAGCTCCTCAAGCTCCATAAGCGCAATAAAGCTTCTGTTGCTGTACGGCACTTCGCCGACCTGTATTGTTTCCTCGTACATATATATGGCAGGCTGCTCGTCGCGCACAAGCACATCCTCCGCTATCCAGTTTTTAAGATATTCCGCGGCGCGCGTAAACCTGTTGTTCGTTTCGTTGTCGTCCTCGTAGCTCCTTCCGGAGAAGAGCCTTACGGAATTATATTTGCTCGCATCAAAAAGCGCCGCTTTTTCGTCCGGCTTTATATTATAATAAGGAGGTGACACAACCTCTCCGATATTGCTTATTTTTTCAGGGTTATATCTGTACCCTTTAAAGGGCTTTATGTTTGCCATTCTCTTTTTTTCAGTCCTTTCCGCTCCTGACTCGATGCTGATAGATATATTATTTTGGCATAATCCCCGCTTTTAATAGTATTTAAAAAAGTCCGGCAGAATATACTGCCGAAACCATTATATCATATATTCACGGCAAGTCAAGGCGATTTAGATTAAATTTTATTTACAAGAGAAAGATTGTTGTTTTTCTTTAAAAATAACATGTTTATTTTGTGCTTTTTGTCGAATACTAAGCTTGAAAAAGCTTTGTAAAAAAGCGGTTTCAAGCATAAAAATATAAATGCGGAAAAGGAGAGATGAAGTATGAATATGCAGGGAACGGGAAAGTTCGTAAAAGGCATGGCCGCGGGAATGGTTGTGGGCGCCGCGGTGGCGATGGTTGCCGACCCGCTGAGCGAACGCCAGCACAATAAGCTCAGGAAAAAGACAGAGGGCGTGTTTAAGAGCATGGGCGGGATCATAGACAACGCCATAGATATGATGAGGTGACGATGCGCGCCGCTGCTGCCGCGAGCTCTTGTGTTTTTTGATGCACAAAGCAGCAAACATTATAAAAGCACATCATAAAAAAGCATATCGGATAACACATTTTCACAAAACTTTACACTTGTCTTGACAGGTGTAAAGTTTTGCTGTATAATAAACGGCAGCAAACAAAAAGGAGCTGTACATCTGTGGAAGGTATGTATGATAAAATAAAAAGGCTGAAAAAAGAAAAAAACGCCGTTGTTCTGGCGCATTATTACGCGCCCGCCGGCGTTCAGCGTGCCGCCGATTACATAGGCGATTCGTATTTTCTTGCAAAAAAGGCGCGCGGGACAAGCGCCGATATTATAGTTTTCTGCGGCGTTGCGTTTATGGGGGAGAGCGCGAAGATTTTAAATCCCGAAAAAACTGTGCTTATGCCGGCGCCAGCGGCGGACTGCCCGATGGCGCATATGGCGGACGAGGAAAAAATACGCGAGGTGCGAAGCATGTATCCCGATGCTGCCGTGGCGTGCTACATAAATTCAACGGCACGGTTAAAGACGCTCAGCGACGTATGCGTTACGTCGGCAAATGCGGTAAAAATAGTAAGGCGGCTGCCGAACAAAAACGTGTTTTTTATCCCGGATAAAAACCTCGGCGCTTACGTAAAGGAGCAGGTGCCGGAAAAGAATATAATTTTAAACGACGGCTTTTGCCCGATACATGATTCGCTTGCGTTAAAAACGCTTGAGCGGTGCATTAAAGAGCATCCGGGCGCGGAGGTGATTGCCCATCCGGAATGCCGGCGCGAAATACTCGATAACGCCGATTTTATAGGCTCAACGTCCGGGATAATCGCATACGCCGAAAAATCGGACGCGGCGGAGTTTATAGTCTGTACCGAGGAGGGCGTGGGCTTTGAGCTTGGCGAAAAATGCCCGGATAAGAAATTTTATTTTGCCGGAGACGAGCTTATATGCGCCGACATGAAGATGAATACGCCCGAAGCGCTTGCGGATTGCCTTGAAAACGGCAGCGGCGAGGTTGTTGTGGACGATGATATACGCATGGCAGCCATAAAGCCGCTCAACAGGATGCTTGAGCTTGCGGACTGAAACGGAGATGTACATATGAATTTAAAAACAGACGTTGTTGTAGTCGGCACGGGCGCGGGAGGGCTTTTCTGCGCGTTAAACCTGCCGCGGGACCGCGAGGTGCTGATGGTCACAAAAGCGGGTGCGGAGGACAGCGATTCGTTCCTTGCCCAGGGCGGCATATGCGTTTTAAAGGACGAAAGCGATTACGACAGCTATTTTGAAGATACGATGCGCGCCGGCCATTACGAGAACAATCCCGAATCCGTCGATATAATGATACGCTCGTCGCGCGGCATAATAAACGACCTTGTGAAGCTGGGAGTTGAATTCGAAAAGGAAAACGGCGGCTTCGCGTTTACACGCGAGGGCGCCCATTCAAAGCCGAGGATACTTTTCCACGAGGATATAACGGGCAGGGAAATAACAAGCAGGCTGCTAGATGAAGCAAGGCGGCGGCAGAACATAAAAATAACCGAGCATTTTACAATGGTTGATATAATAGAAAAAAACGGAGAGTGCCGCGGGATTGTCGGACGCGATGAAAACGGGGAGATGACGGCCGTAACGGCCGATTACACCGTTTTCGCAACGGGCGGCATAGGCGGACTGTTCGAAAACTCAACCAATTTTCCGCATCTTACGGGAGACGCGGTTGCGGTTGCGCTAAAGCACGGCGCGGAGATTTTAAATGCGGATTACATACAGATACACCCAACAACGCTTTATTCCGAAAAGCCGGGGCGGCGCTTTCTCATTTCGGAATCGGTGCGCGGCGAGGGCGCGCTGCTTTTAAACGCAAACAAGGAACGGTTTGTCAATGAGCTTTTGCCGCGAGACGTTGTGACGGAAGCCATATATAAGCAGATGGAAAAGGACAACAAGCCGTATGTGTGGCTTTCAATGCAGCCGATCCCGGAGGAAACGATAAAAACGCATTTCCCGAATATATATAAGCATTGCCTTGAGGAGGGCTACGACGTAACAAAGGAATGTATCCCCGTTGTTCCGGCGCAGCACTATTTTATGGGCGGGATAAAAGTGAACAGCAGCTCTCGGACGACTATCCCGAGATTGTATGCCGTCGGCGAAACGGCGTGCAACGGAGTTCACGGCAAAAACAGGCTTGCAAGCAATTCGCTTTTGGAAACGCTCGTTTTTGCCAAACGCGCCGCTCTTGAAATAGGCGCTGACACGGAAAAGCCGGCCGACGAGGTTGAGGTCGATGCCGAAAGCCGCAGGGGATGCGGCGGAGATTACAAGCAAGCTGTAAAAGACGAAATCGAAAGGAGCAGGAAATATCATGAACAGCATAACAATGAAGCTTAATGCGGACGAGCTTATACGCTCGGCGCTCAGGGAGGATATAACGAGCGAGGATATAACAACAAACGCGGTGATGCCCGAATACAAAAAGGGCGAGGTTGAGCTTATCTGCAAGCAGGACGGCATAATTGCGGGGCTTGACGTGTTTAAGCGCGTATTTGAGCTGCTCGACCCCGAAACGGAATTTGAATTTTACAATAAAGACGGCGATAAGGTCGAAAACGGAAGGCTTGTCGGCAAAATCCGCGGCGATATACGCGTGCTGCTTTCGGGGGAGCGCACGGCGCTCAATTACCTTCAGCGTATGAGCGGCATCGCAACGTACACAAACGAAACGGCAAAGCTGCTTGAGGGCACAAAAACAAAGCTGCTCGATACGAGAAAAACAACGCCGAATATGCGCATATTCGAAAAGTATGCCGTAAGAGTGGGCGGCGGCTGCAATCACCGCTATAATTTAAGCGACGGCGTTTTGCTGAAGGATAACCATATAGGCGCCGCGGGAGGCGTTAAAAACGCAGTAAAGATGGCAAGGGAATATGCGCCGTTCGTAAGGAAAATAGAGGTTGAGGTTGAAAATCTCGAAATGCTCCGTGAGGCGCTCGATGCGGGAGCCGATATAATAATGCTCGACAACATGGCTCCCGGGGATATGGCGGCGGCCGTTGAAATGACAAGGGGCAGAGCCGAAACCGAATGCAGCGGAAACGTTACGAGAGAAAATATAAAGCGGCTTACCGATATAGGCGTAGACTATATTTCAAGCGGCGCGCTGACACATTCCGCGCCGATACTCGATTTGTCGCTCAAAAATCTGCATCCGGTAAAGTAACGGTATATAATGCGAAAGGAGTGGAACCGGGAGCATGAATGTATCGGAACGCCGAAACAAAATAGTCGATATTATAGAAAACAGCGCAGACCCCGTTTCGGGCTCGCTTCTGGCAAAGGAATGCGGAGTGTCGCGGCAGGTGATAGTTTCGGATATTGCCGCGCTTAAGGAAAAGCATAATATAATCGCCACAAGCAGGGGATATATCATATCAAAGCCGCCCGCCGCGGTGCGTGTGCTGAAGCTTATCCACAGCGACGAGGAAATAGAGGAGGAGCTGTCAACTGTCGTAAAAAACGGCGGACGCATACGCGACGTTTTTGTCTGGCATAAGATATACGGCAAAATAGAAGCCCCGCTCGAAATAAAATCGATGATGGACGTTGCCGAGTATACGGAAAGCTTAAAAAACGGACGGTCGCGCCCGCTGAAAAAAGTGACATACGAATATCATTACCACACGATAGAAGCCGACAGCGAGGAAACGCTCGATAATGTTGAGCGCGCGCTTGCCGAAAAGGGCTTTGTTGTGAAGGAAGAAAAACGCTGAAGAAAAACGCTGAAAGAGAAATATAAAAAAGCCGTTCGGACAGGCCGGGAGCCTGCCGCAGCGGCTTTTTTTCATGCACGATTTGAAGTGCGGTTTCATATCTTATTTATGAAGCGCGGACAATCGCATGCGCTGCGCTTGACCGCGCGCCGAAAATTTTAACCGGCGCGCTTATGCGCGCTTTGTACGGGAGGTATGAAAATGACGGAAAATATAAAAGACAGTGAAAACAAAAAGAAATGCGGCTGCGGGAAGCGTCATTGCTGCGGCTGTGTGTGCCCGCCGGGAGAACAGGGCCCTCAGGGTGAGCAGGGACCGCCGGGTCCGCCGGGTGAGCAGGGACCGCAGGGCGAACAAGGGCCTCAGGGTGAACCGGGGCTGCCGGGGGCGGCGAGCGTTTTTGCGTCGTTTTTTGCTTTTGAGGTGCTTTTCGAAAATGCGCGGCCGATCCCGCTTATGCCGGGCGTTTCGGACGACACGGGAAATATCGGCATGGAAAACGACACAAACATCCTGCTTTCTCCGGGATATTACTTTATATCCTACAGTGTATCGGCTGTGCTCGACGACGCGGGCTATATGCAGATAACGCCGTATTACAGCGGCGCGCCGCATATAGAATACGGCGCATATTTTAAAACGAGCACGGGCGCTTCGAGCGCGTATGTTTCAAATTCGATAATAATTTATGTGCCGGAGCATACGGCGTTTACGCTTAATTACAATTGCAGCACGTCAAGCCGTTCCGGCGCCGCAACGGTGGGGATATTAAAACTGTCAAGATAAAAAAAACGGGCTGCCGCTTCGGCGTTTTGCACCGAAAGCGGCGGCCCGCTATACATCTGAAATCAAGCAGCCTTAATTATAAATTACAAAATCCGTTATCTCAGCTGTGCGTTAAGCTTGCCGGCAAGCTCCTTCACAATCTTGTCGAATACCGTCTGCACCTCGTCGCCCGTAAGGCTTCTGTCGGCGGCTCTGAACACAGCCGAATAAGCGACGCTCTTTTTGCCCTCGGGGATCTGCGCGCCCTCGTAAACGTCAAAGAGTTTTATTTCCTCAAGCAGCTTTCCCGCAGATTTTTTTATGATGCTTTCTATTTCGGCAACGGGCACTGCTTTGTCAACGAGCATTGCCAAATCGCGCGTAACGGCGGGGAATTTTGGCAGCGGCTTGTATTTTACGTCAGCGTTTACGGCGTCCTTTACCGCGTCAAACGACAGCTCCGCAGCATAGCACGGAACGTCTATGCCGTATTTCCTGCTCACCGACGGGTGAAGCTGACCTATAACGCCCAGCCTCCTGCCGCCGGCAAAAACCTCGGCGGCGCGTCCCGGATGGTACGCCGGGTTATCCTTTACCGCCTTAAATTCAACTCCGCTTATGCAAAGCTGCGCAAAAAGCTCCTCCGCAATACCCTTAAGCGTAAAGAAATCCTCGTTTTCGCCGTACATCCCGAGCGTTATAACAACGGGCTCATCGGGCAGCTTTTCGCCCTCACGCGGCAAAAATATCTTGCCGAGCTCAAAAAGCCTTGCCGATGCGTTTCTGTAATTGTAGTTTCTCGCAAGAATATCGAGCATGCTCGGTATCGTTGTCGTTCTCATAACAGACGTGTCCTCGCCCAGAGGATTTTTTATTTTAACTGTATTTCTCAATTCGCTGCCGGCGGGCAGATTTATCTTGTCGAAATTCGATGGGCTTATAAACGTCATCGTGTAAATTTCATACATGCCCTGCGCGCACAAAAGCTCCGAGATCCTGTCCGAAAGCTGCTGGCCGGCGTTTTTGCCGCCGCGTGTTGCTTCGCCGCTCAAAAGCGTCGTCGGGATTTTTTCGTAGCCGAAGAAACGCGCGGCCTCCTCCGCAATATCGGCTTCGCCTTCAAGGTCGGGCCTGAACGACGGCGGCGTGAGCGTCATGCTTTTTGTATCGACTTCAATCTCGAGCGCCTTGAATATTCTTATCATTTCGTCCGTTTCGATGTCCGTTCCCAAAAACTTATTTATCTTTTCCGGTCTGAACGGTATCTTAACGGGCTCTTTAACGCAGCCCAAAGCGTCGATCATTCCGCTGCAGACCTCGCCGCAGCCGAGCTCCTCAACAAGCTGACACGCCCTTTCGACAGCCGGGACGGTGTTGTTGTAATCAAGCCCCTTTTCGTATCTTGACGACGATTCCGTTCTCAAGCCGACTCTCTGCGCCGTCAGCCTTACGCTTGAAGCGTCAAACGTTGCCGACTCAAATATAACTGTTGTTGTATCGTCTTTGACCTCGCTGTTGAAGCCGCCCATAACTCCGGCTATCGCAACGGCGCGCCTGCCGTCGGCTATAACAAGGTCGTCCGCCGTTAATTTTCTGTCCTGCTCATCGAGCGTCTTTATGATTTCGCCGTCCTCTGCGCGGCGCACGATTATTTTGCCGTCCGCAAGGTCGCGCAGGTCAAACGCGTGCATCGGCTGGCCGTATTCAAGGAGCACGTAGTTTGTAATATCAACTATATTGTTTATCGGCCTTACGCCGCAGGCATGGAGCCGTTCCCTCATCCACGCGGGCGACGGACCGATTTTTACGTTCTTTACCATTCTTGCGCAGTAGCGCAGGCATTTTTCCCTGTCCTTTACCTCAACGCTTATATGATCCGAAATATTGTCGGAGACCTCGTGGAACACGGGCTTTTTAACGTTGAATTCCCTGTTGAACGTAAGCGCCGATTCCCTCGCAAGACCTATAACCGAGAAGCAGTCCGGGCGGTTTGACGTTATCTCAAATTCCACAACGTTCTCGTTAAGCCCGAATACGTCCTTTATATCCGTACCCGCCTTTAATTCGTCGGGCAGGACGAGTATCCCGTATTCCGGCTCATAGCCCAAAAGCCCTGCGCTTATGCCGAGCTCCTCGTGCGAGCATATCATGCCGTTTGACACAACGCCGCGCAGCTTGCCCTTTTTTATTTTGATCCCGCCGGGCAGCGTTGAACCGTGCAGCGCAACGGGCACAGTCTGACCAGCCTTAACGTTCGGCGCGCCGCACACTATCTGCAGCTCCTCGCCCGTGCCCGCGTCAACGGTGCAGACGTGGAGATGGTCGCTGTCGGGGTGATCCTCGCATGTCAGAACCTTTCCCACAACGACCTTGTCTATCTCGCCGCCCAAGCTTTCAACGCCCTCGACCTTTGAGCCTGTCATTGTAAGCCGGTCGGCGTATTCCTTTGGAGTTATCCCTTCGGCGTCCATATAATCGGACAGCCAGCTCATTGGAAGCTTCATAATTTTATATCCATTCCTTTCCGCTAATTTAAACTGCCGAGCCATTTGTTTATCTGCCGTATGCTTTTAAAAACATAAACCTCTTTTCCGCAGAGCCTGCCGCGCTCCGCGATGTCGAGATATTTACGGCGTTTTTTCCGCCCGTCAAAAAGTATCCACTTTGCAAATTCAAAATCGAATTTTTCCGTACAGCCCTCGCCCATATCGGGACGCGTTCTGTGCCTGTATTTAACGCTTCTCAAAAACGCGTTTTTAAAGCAGGCGAACCTGTTCACGTCGGTAAATATAATCGTGTCGGCATTGTCAAAACGCTCTTTAAAGAGCACGGCAAGGTAATTGCCTTCTATTATCCACCTGTCACGCGAAATCACGGGCGCAAGCTTTTCGCGCTTGTATTCCCTTGTCGATTCAACCCACCCGGGCAGCCAGTGGAGCTTGTCCATATGCGTCGGCTCAATGCCGAGAAGTTCCCCGAGCTTTCCCGCAAGCGTTGATTTTCCGCTGCCGGAAAAACCGAATATCATAATTCTGTTCATTATAATTATACGGCAATATTAAAACTGCTTCAAAAATCTTAAATCGTTTTCCGTAAACAGTCTCAGATCGTTTATATCGTATTTTCTCATTGCTATTCTTTCAAGACCGATACCGAACGCAAAGCCGGAGTATACCTCAGGATCGATGCCGCAGTTTGCGAGCACCTTCGGGTGCACCATGCCGCAGCCCAGTATCTCGATCCAGCCTTCGCCCTTGCATACGCCGCAGCCCTCGCCGCCGCACACAAAGCACGAAACGTCAACCTCCGCCGACGGCTCCGTGAACGGGAAATGATGCGGTCTGAAGCGCACCTTTGTGTCGTTTCCGTAAAGCGCGTGTATAAACGTTTCGAGCGTGCCCTTTAAATCTGCCATCGTAACGCCCTTGTCAACAACAAGCCCCTCTATCTGGTGGAAAACCGGCGAATGCGTTGCGTCAACGCTGTCGCTTCTGTAAACCCTGCCCGGCGCAATAATGCGTATCGGCGGCTTTGTCTGCTCCATAACGCGCACCTGCATGGGCGACGTCTGCGTTCTCAAAACAACGTCGTCATCGATATAAAACGTGTCCTGCGTGTCGCGCGCCGGATGGTTTTTGGGGATATTCAGCGCTTCGAAATTATAATAGTCAAGCTCCACCTCCGGGCCTTCGGCTATCGTAAAGCCCATGCCGATAAACGTGTCCTTTATGTTGTTCATGACCTGCGTGAGCGGGTGAAGCTTTCCCGATTCGCGCCGCGTTCCGGGCATCGTAACGTCAACGGCCTCGGCGGCAAGGCGCTTTTCCTCGAGCGCCGCCGCAAGCTGCGCCTTTTTTGCGTCGAGCGCCGCCTCGAGCGACGAACGTATCTCGTTTGCGAGCGCGCCTATAACGGGACGCTCCTCCTTTGAAAGCTTGCCCATGCCCTTTAATACGGCGGTGAGCTCTCCCTTTTTGCCGAGATATTTTATACGCACCTGCTCGAGCGCGTCCATACCCTCGGCGCGCGCAAGCGCATTCTCGGCAGCGTTCCTGATCTCTTCAAGCATCTGCTTCATTTTTTCATCTTCCTTTCGGCTTTTTTGCAATAAAAAACACTTCGTCCTTATTGGGACGAAGCGTGCTGTTTTCTGCTCCGCGGTACCACCCGACTTCCGCTCCGGCAAAAACCGAAACGGCACTTTAAAACCGATAACGGGGTTATCCGTCGCAAACTAATCACGCATCGCGCACGCGCGCGTTTTCATAAGCGCAGCTCCAAAACGAAATTTCACATGTCACCCTTACCGCCGCGGCTCTCAGCTCAATAACCGCGGCTCTCTCAGCGGCGGAATGACAGCTACTTAATTTTTTCATCGCCTTTGATATTCACATACATATTTATATATACCATAATTTTTGCCCGTTGTCAAGCCCGGAGGGGAAAATGTTTTCGAAAAAAAGAAAAATGTTTTTAAAAATATTTTTGCGCAGGAAATAAGGAACGAAAATATAAAAAGGTGTTTGGTATAATTGCACAAAAAATAGGGGGGGGGGTGCGAATATGTGCAATATGCCTTGACATGCGTCGGGGCGAAGTGTATAATATTATTGGGTTAACCAAAAACTGTACTAAAAAAACAAAAAGGAGGTTTTTTTGCAGATGAAGTTTAAAACAAAGCTTGTTTCTGTTTTGGCAGCTGTGTCAATGTTTGCCGCGTTCGGCGTTGCCGCCAATGCGGAGGGAGAAACGGCAGGTGTAGCGCAAATCGGCGATACAACATATCCAACGATTGAAGCTGCAATTGAAGCTGCTGGTAACGGTACCTATATTAAGCTTATTAGCCCGATAAAAGATATGGGAAAGATTGTGGTTGATAAGCCGGTAACAATCGACGGTTGGGGCCACCAAATATCCGGAAATTCCTGCTTCGATATTACTGCTGACGGAGTAACTATACAGGGCATGAGTTTCAGAGATATAAATGACGGGGATCCGAATACGTCTCCCGAAAAATCCAGTGGGTTAAGCGCAATATATGCAAGTAACCTTACCGGAGATCTGACAATAAAAACGAGTGTTTTCGTTAATATTGAGTATGAAGCTATACAGATAGTTGTTAAGTCTGATGATGCCAATATAACAATCAGTCAAAATAATTTCTGGCCTACGGACAATGCAAAGGCAAAACGCGCGGTACATATTGAACCGTGTGACCAGTCCGGAAATCTATGGGAAAATTATAACTATACGGCAAAGATAAACGATAATGATTTTTATATTTATGGCGATGATGTTACGGACGCAGTGTTGGAAATATACAGTTATGAGGATAATGACAAAATAGACTTAAGCAATAACTTTTTCAACCATAGCGTGAGTGCCTGCATACTCAAAATGACGGATGTCTATGGTAAATGGTACAATGACGGTGATGCGGTTTATCCGAGATATACGAGAACCGGCAACATTGAAGATGAGAAAAATAATGTATCATATACCCCCGCGGCAATTGCGTTGAGCACATATTATATCGAGGGCGAATACGACACCCTTCAAGCTGCAATCAACGAAGCTCCGGCAGACACAACGATACGCCTTACAAAAGATGTGACCGAAACGGTTACAATCCCCGAAGACAAAACCGTAACGCTTGATTTGAACGGGTATACGCTGAAAAACGCGGAAGCGGACAGCGAAACGGCAAAAACAAGCACGCACACCATAACAAACAACGGTACACTGACCGTCATAGACAGCAGTGCGGATAAGTCGGGTACTGTTGATAATGTATCGCATGGCAGAGCGGCTGTTTATAATAATGTAGGCGGCACGGTTACGCTTAACGGCGGAAAGTATACGCGCAGCGAGGAAGCGGGTAATTCGGAAAATGACGGCGGAAATTCGTATTATGTTTTGGAGAATAAAGGCATAATGACGATAAACGATGCAAACGTTTATGCTGATGGTGATTATTCAAGCCTTGTGGAAAACGGCTGGTATAATGGCAGTGAAAAAGATGAAAATGACCCGCCGTCAACGCTTACCATAAACGGCGGTACATTCAGCGGCGGTATCAATACAATAAAGAATGATGACTGGGGCATACTTAAAATAACAAATGGTACATTTGAAAATATGGCTCAGCATGCGTTGCTGAACTGGAACGTTACAACCATAAGCGGCGGTACTTTTAAGGTTCGGAGCGATTATTATACTGCCGCAAACGGTTATCTTGATGCTACTATGGATAAAGGCGAACTGACGATAACCGGCGGGACTTTTACAACAGGCGTGATGGTTAATTCAGCCGGCGGTAGTAATGCGAAAAAAGCCGCGGAAGGCATAAACATCTCCGGCGGAACATTCGGTGCTGACGTATCCGGCTACCTTGCTGACGGCTGTGCAATATCGGAGAAAGATGAAAATAATAAATTTACGGTTATCAATCCGACCGATGACAAGGGCACGGTTAATTCGGGTACATACAGATCGGCCGTTGAGAACGGGGCATATGAGCAGCTTTGGATATTTAATGATGTAACTATACCTGAAACGGGTGATGTATCATTCAAAGTAACCACATCAGATACAAGTTTGGATGAGGACGACACAACGCTGAAATATGAAACCGCAGCTGTTGAAGGTAACGTTACAATCGGTCTTATTATCACCGGTATACCCGAAGACATAACGGTAACGGCAGCGCCTGCCGCAAATTCGGTACAGTAAGGAGGAAAGCGGAATGAAAAAATATGAGAAACCGGAAATAAAAATTTCAAGATTCAGCTGTGAGCGTATTGCTATGACAACGGAATCGGGCATACTCAAGAACAGTGCGCTTTCCCAATATGTGAGCGAAGGCATAGAAGTCAGAGCAACATCATATAATGAAATTTTTCGAACAACAAACTAATTAAGTAAAACTGTGTTTAAACAGAATGCGTAAAAAAAAAGTACAGTAGTTAATCCGCATCATATCACATCCAAGAAAGGACCGCAAATTCCGATTATCTGCGGCGCGGCAGCTCCGGTACGGCGCAAACGAGTTCCCCCTCGCGCGCCGTATCGGGGAAATAAAAGCGCCGCGGCTGTCTGCACGTCGGAACGAGCGGTCTTTTTTTATTTCTGTAACAATGCTGAAATATTGAAATCTTTCCGTAACATTAAAAAATTTTAATTTTGTTTAATGTATACAATCCGTCATATTGGAAAATATATCTTATAGCCGAATGTAATAAAAAAATGCGTCGTTTTTGTTACAAAAAGGCTGCTTCTGTTACACAAATGTTACAAAATTATTTCCCGAAGCGAAAAAAGGTGTTGACAAACGGCGAATTATGGTGTATAATGCCTCGTGTAATGAAATTGTAACAAAACAGAAACCGATATGTAACCGGCGAAAACATTTTGAAATCTGACTGAAATGCCGGTGAAAAATACAGGAGGGTATATTTTAATCATGAAGAATTTTAAACATTCGTTGGTTGCCGTTATAGCCGTAGTCATGATAAGCTCGCTTGCGGCTGTTCAGGGCGCGGAGCTTACCGATATAAGAGCGGAGCGCAACAATAAGCTCAGAGCCGCCGCTGAGGTGCAGAGTATGACTATAACGGAAAAGAGCGTAAGCGACACGGGCGTTAAGGCTGCGGCGCTGACGAATAACACTGCCGAGGAGGCGCAGGCTGTTGCGGCAATAGAAAATTCGGTTGACGCATCGGGTTACCGTTTGGGCTATGTTGAAACAACGCAGGGCGGCGCGGAGCTTTACGCAATGCCGTCGGCTGATTCCGAGGTTGTCGGAACGCTTGAGCCGTGCGAGCAGGTCGAGGTGCTTGAAACAACGGAGGGTTATTATAAGGTATCGGGCGAAAACGCCGAGGGCTATATAATTTCCGATTGCATAACGGAGGATAAGGACGAAGCCGAATATGCGGCAATGCAGTATGACCATTACAAGCTTGCGAAGATATTGTCGTTCGGCAGCGGTGTAAACGTAAGGTCGGAGGCTTCGGAAAGCTCGGATGCAATAACGCAGCTTGAGGACGAAACGGACGTTGTTGTGCTCGGCGGCGAGGGCGACTTTATAAAGATAGCCTACGGCAGTGATTACGACGAAGGCTACGTTATAAATACTGTAATAGACTTTACGGGCGATTGGGTTGAGAAAAGCGAGGTTGCCGAAACTCAGCAGGCGGCTGCCGAAAGGGCTGCCGCGGCGGCAAGGGCCGAGGAAATGGCACAGCGCAATTCCGCAGCTGTCGGCGCATCGGCAACGGAAGCTCCCGCAACGGCCGCTCCCACGTCAACTCCGAGCTCAAGCTCGGGCGGCCAGGCGATAGTTGACACGGCAATGCAGTATCTCGGCGTTCCGTACGTATGGGGCGGCACATCGCCTTCGGGCTTTGACTGCTCGGGACTTGTTCAGTACGTATGCAGACAGAACGGCATAAGCGTAAACCGTGTTGCGGCCGACCAGAGAAACAACGGCACATACGTAAGCCGTGAAAACCTCCAGCCGGGTGACCTTGTATTCTTCGCAAACGGCGGCGGAATACACCACGTCGGAATTTACGTCGGCGACGGAAACATGATACACGCTCCGCAGACGGGCGACGTTGTAAAGATCTCGTCGATAGAAACAAGCTACAGAATAAATCAGTACGCCGGCGCCGTCCGCGTTTGGTAATATATAAAAAAAGAGCGCTTTCAGGGCGCTCTTTTTTGCGGTTTGAGTGGGGGCGAAACCCCCTGAAAAAAATTATTATTTTTTGGGAACCGTTTCCCAGTCCTTTAAAAATCTCTCTATGCCCGAATCCGTCAGCGGGTGATGGAGCATCTGCTCTATAACCTTGTAGGGGATTGTTGCGATATCGCAGCCGGCTCTTGCGGCGTCGATAACGTGTATCGGGTTTCTTATCGAAGCGGCGATTATTTCGGTTTCTATTCCGTGAATATCAAATATTTCGGCAATTTCCTCAATAAGCGTCATTCCGACCGT